>JAJXUG010000006.1 GCA_021783095.1 Chloroflexota bacterium
GGGGGGCGCTGGCGCCGGCCCGGGCCGGCGGTTCGCGGCGTGGCCCGTGCGCGCGGGAGGCGCTCCCGAACCTGACGCGACTCAGCCGGCGGGGGATCGGCGGACCGGGACCCTAGCGCCAGCGCGGCGGCCGGTCGACCAGCTTGGGCAGGCCCCACTCGGTGCAGAACGCGGCCCAGCGCTCCCGCTCGGCGCCCGGCCAGCGGAGCTCTTCGGCATCACGCTGGGGGAGCGGCACGCCGTCGGCAGCCGTCCGGAGCCTCGCGAGGTCGCGGAACAGCAGCGCGTCGTCGAACCGCTCGCGGAGGGTCGCGGCCAGGAGCGGGGCGCCGCGCAGCCCCGGCACGTCCCAGTCGACCGCATGGGCGGGGATCGACTCGAGGTGGCCGTAGCGGGCGATCACCGCCGCGGCCGACTTGTCGCCCCAGCCCGGCAGACCGGGGAACCCGTCGGCCGCATCCCCGACCAGCGCCAGCCGGTCCGGCACCCCGTCGGGCGGCACGCCCCACTTCGCGCGGACGCCGGCCGCGTCGTACACCAGGTCCCGGCGCCGGTCCCAGAGCACCACGCGGTCGCCTCGCACGCACTGCGCGAGGTCCTTGTCGGGCGTGCAGATGACGATCCGCTCCACCCGCGGGTCGGCCGCGAACCGGTCGGCGGCCGCCGCGATCGCGTCGTCGGCCTCGTACTCGACCATCGGCCACAGCACGATCCCGAGCGCCTCGACGGCGGCCTCGGCGATCGGGAACTGCGCAAGCAACTCGGGCGGCACCCCGGCGTCGGTCTTGTACCCGGCGTAGAGCTCGTTGCGGAACGACGCGATCACCTGGTCGGTCGCGCAGCCGACATGCGTGGCGCCTTGGTCGCGGAGCAGGAAGCACAGCTGCTCGACCAGCCCGGACACGCCCGACAGCACGATCCCGTCCCGGCCCCGGACTGGCGGACGCGGCGAGAAGTGCGCCCGGAAGAGCTCGTAGGTGGCGTCGACGAGGTGGAGCTGCATGGGCCGATCCGCTCGTGTTCTGCCCGAGGCCCCGCCGTCAGTCGGCGGTGCCGGTCTCGACCAGCCGCTTGAGCCGCTCGAGGTCCGCCTGGAAGATGGCCCGCAGGACCGGCGCCTGGGCCAGCGCGCCCAGCTGCGGGAGCAGCGGCGGCACCAGCGTCTCCTCCCAGCGCAGGACCGTCGTCGTGCCGTCGGAACCGGGCTCCAGCGTGATCACGCCGCCGCCCTTGAACAGCCCGAGGTGCCGGATGGCGTACCGCGTCGGCGGCACCACCTCGGTGACCTCGACGAGGTCGGCGAGCGCGATGCCCATGATCCGGACGGTCGCCTCCCCGCGCTGGCCCACCTGGGCCGGGCCGGGAGGGTCGAGCACGAGCTCCTTCATCTCGGTCATCCACTCGGCCTGGAACGCGACGTCCGCCACCGCGGACCAGACAGCGTCGATCGGAGCGTCGATCACGACCAGCATGCGCATCGGGTCGGGCGTGCGCCACCCTCGAGCCCGGGCCGCGAGCCGGTCCGCGGCGATCGCGGCGACCGGGATGAGGGCCAGTGCGGCGAGCCGGCGGGCCACGCGACGCTGACGGGTCAGCACGCGCCGCTGGTCGCGAGGACGGCTCCGGCCGCCTCGATCTCGGCCAGCGCCCGCTCGCCGTCGCCGGGCTGCACGTTCACGGCAGCGACGCCGTCGGTCAGCACCGTCGCGTGGAAGCCGAGGCGAATGGCGTCGAGGGCCGTCGCCCGGACGCAGTAGTCGGTCGCGAGGCCCACCACCACCACGTCCGACACGCCCGACTCGACGAGCAGGGGCTCGAGCAGGGTGGGCACGCGCTCGTCGCTCGACGGGTCGCGCATGGTGAACGCGGAGTAGCCGTCCTCGCCGTTGGTCCCCTTGAGGATCATCGGCGACCCGGGCGGGCAGTCCAGGGCGGGATGGAGCTCGGCGCCCCAGGTGTGCGCGACGCAGTGCACGGGCCACTCGCCCCCGTCGACCTTGAAGTGCGGCGTGTGCGGGGGGTGCCAGTCCTGCGTGTAGACGAGCATCGAGCCGTTCGCGCGGGCCAGCGCGATCTGGGCGTTCACCACCGGCAGGATCGACTCGGCGCCGGCGACGTGGAGCGAGCCGCGCGCATCGGCGAAGTCGTTCTGCATGTCGACCACGAGGAGGGCAACGCACGAGCCGTAGTTGCGCATGCCCGTACCGTATCCTGCCGCGGGTGACGCCGCTGCCCCAGCGCCGCCCCGTGCCCGCTCCTAGCCCTGGACATCGGCCTCGGACTCGCCCCCGCCGCCGGCGTTCGAGTCGATGTCGAGCAGGTAGCCGATCCCCTGGAACGTCCGGATGCGCCCCGCCTCGCCCGGCTTGGCGCCCAGCTTGCGCCGCACCCTCGACACCCACACCCGCAGGTACTGGAGATCGTCGCGGTACTCGGGGCCCCACACCTTGGTCAGCAGCTCGGTGTGGAGCACCACCTTGCCGGCGTTCGTGGCGAGGTGCTGGAGCAGCAGCCACTCGGTGCGCGACAGGGCCACGAGCTCGCCGCCGCGGGTGACCGTCCGCCGCTCGAGGTCGATCGCGACGTCGTCGAACCGGATGACGCCGGCTCCCGGCTGGAGCCCCGTGGACCGGCGGATCACGGCCCGCACCCTGGCGGCCAGCTCGTCGGGGTGGAACGGCTTGGCGATGTAGTCGTCGGCGCCGAGGTCGAGGCCCTTCGCCTTGTCCGCCGTCGAGCCCTTCGCCGTGAGCAGGATCACCGGCACGGGGCGGCGCTCGCGGAGCCGCCGCATGACCTCGATCCCGTCGAGGTCGGGCATGACGATGTCGAGGAGCACGATGTCGGGCCGGACCTCCTCGGCGCGCGCGAGCGCCTCGTCGCCGCCCCCTGCGCTGATCACCCGGAAGCCCTCGCTGGCCAGGGCGATCGAGACGAGCTTGGTGATCCTGGGCTCGTCGTCGGCGACGAGCACGAGCGGCTGGGTACTCATGCGTCACCTCTCGGGGGGACCGGACTTCGTCCCTGAACCCAATCATGAATGGGATCGGCAGCGCATGCACGCGTCGGCGCACGCCCGGGACGTTGCAGCGACGTGACACGAGGCGCTCCCGGGATCCCCGGGCCGCCATCACCGCCCGCAGGCCCGCACGCGGCGCCTGCCGGGGATCGGTACTACCCTGTGCACCGCCAAAACCTGCGTGGGAGACCGTTGCGTCCACGGGAGCCCAGATGTACTTCGACGACTTCAAGCACCAGCTGCCCGACATCGACGAGCCCGAGACCCGCGAGTGGCTCGACAGCCTCGACCAGGTGGTCGACCAGGAGGGCGAGCTCCGGGCCCGCTTCCTGATGTACAAGCTGCTCAAGCGCGCCCGGCAGCGCCACGTCGGCCTGCCCAGCCTGTCGCAGACGCGATACATCAACACGATCAGCCCCGAGCAGGAGCCGTACTTCCCGGGCGACGAGGACCTCGAGCGGCGCATCCGGCGCCTGATCCGCTGGAACGCGGTGGCGATGGTCCTGCGCGCGAACACGCGCTTCCCGGGCATCGGTGGCCACCTCTCGACCTACGCCTCGGCGGCCACGCTCTACGAGGTGGGCTTCAACCACTTCTTCCGGGGCAAGGAGCACCCGGGTGGCGGCGACCAGGTGTTCTTCCAGGGCCATGCCGCGCCGGGCATCTACGCCCGGGCGTTCCTCGAGGGGCGCCTGTCGGAGGACCGTCTCGACCTCTTCCGGCGCGAGACGTGCGGCGGCGGCCTGTCGAGCTACCCGCACCCGCGCCTGATGCCCGATTTCTGGGAATTCCCCACGGTCTCGATGGGTCTCGGGCCCCTGGCCGCGATCTACCAGGCGCGCTTCAACCGCTATCTCCAGAACCGCGGCCTCCGGGACACGAGCCAGCAGCGCGTCTGGGCGTACCTGGGCGATGGCGAGATGGATGAGCCAGAGGCCATCAGCGGCATCTCGCTGGCGGCGCGGGACGGCCTCGACAACCTGACGTTCGTCGTCAACTGCAACCTCCAGCGCCTCGATGGGCCTGTGCGCGGCAACGGCAAGGTCATCCAGGAGCTCGAGGGCCTCTTCCGCGGCGCCGGCTGGAACGTCATCAAGGTGGTCTGGGGCCGGGAGTGGGACGAGCTCCTCGCGCGCGACGTGGACGGCGTCCTGGTCGAGAAGATGAACAGCACGGTGGACGGGGAGTACCAGAAGTACTCGACGTCGACCGGCCTCTATGTCCGGGAGCACTTCTTCGGGCCCGATCCCCGGCTCCAGCGGCTCGTCGCGCACCTCTCGGACAGCGACATCGAGCACCTGCGCCGCGGCGGGCACGACTACCGCAAGGTCTACGCGGCCTACAAGGCGGCGACCGAGTTCCGGGGCGCCCCGACCGTGATCCTGGCCAAGACGGTCAAGGGCTGGACCCTGGGCAAGGGCATCGAGTCGCGCAACTACACGCACCAGGCCAAGAAGATGCGCGAGGACGAGCTGCGCGTCTTCCGCGACCGTCTGGAGCTCCCGATCCCCGACGACAAGCTCCACGACTACCCGTACTTCCACCCCGGCTCCGCCTCACCCGAGGTGGAGTACATGATCGAGCGGCGGGCATCGCTCGGCGGCTCCGTGCCGCGGCGCGTCGTCCGTGCCGCCGCCCTGCCGCCGCCCGAGCCCGCCGTGGACGCGGAGTTCGCCGCCGGCAGCGGCACCGAGGTGTCCACCACGATGGTGCTCGCCCGGATCCTGCGCAACCTGATCCGGGATCCGCAGCTCGGCAAGCGGATCGTCCCGATCATCCCCGACGAGGCGCGCACCTTCGGCCTCGACCCGCTGTTCAAGGAGGTGGGCATCTACGCCGCCCACGGCCAGCACTACACGCCGGTGGACTCGGACCTGATCCTGTCCTACCGCGAGTCGACCGACGGCCAGGTGCTCGAGGAGGGGATCAACGAGGCGGGCTCGATGGCCTCGCTCCAGGCCGCCGGCACCGCCTACGCCACGCACGGCGTGGCGATGATCCCGTTCTACATCTTCTACTCGATGTTCGGCTTCCAGCGGACGGGCGACCAGGCCTGGGCGTTCGGTGACCAGCGGGGACGCGGCTTCATGATCGGGGCGACCGCCGGCCGGACGACGCTGGCCGGCGAGGGCCTCCAGCACGACGACGGCCACAGCCACGTGCTCGCATCCACCGTGCCGGTCGTCCGCGCCTACGACCCTGCGTTCGCCTACGAGCTGGCCGCGATCGTCCGCGACGGCGTGACCCGGATGTTCCACGACGGCGAGGACGTCTACTACTACGTCACCGTCTACAACGAGAACTACGCCCAGCCAGCGAAGCCCGAGGGCGCCGATTCCGGGATCGTGCGCGGCCTGTACCGCTTCGCCGCGGCGCCGGAGATCGAGGGGGGCGCCAAGGCGCACGTCCGGCTGGTCGGGTCCGGCTCGATCCTGCCTCAGGTGATCGCCGCGCGGGACCTGCTCGCGCAGCGCTTCGGGATCGCGGCCGAGGTCTACTCGGCCACCTCGTTCCAGCAGCTCCGGCACGAGGCGCTCGAGGTGGACCGCTGGAACCGGCTCAACCCCGACCAGCCCGAGCGGGTGCCGTACGTGGCGCAGGTGCTGGGTCGCGACGGCGGTCCGATCGTGGCCGCCACGGACTGGATCCGGACGCTGCCCGACATGGTGGCCCCGTGGATCGAGGCGCCCTACCTCACCTTGGGCACCGACGGCTACGGGCGCAGCGACACGCGCGACGCGCTCCGCCGCCACTTCGACGTTGACCCGCCGTCCATCGCGGCTGCCGCGATCTCGGCCCTGGCACGAGCCGGCGGATGGGACCCGTCGGCGGCCGCCTCCGCGATCCGCGAACTGGGCCTGGACCCGGCCTCGAAGGGCTCGCTGGAGGCCTGACGCCCGGGCCCCGCTGCGTTCGGCGATCAGCCGCCGCCAGGCGCGGGCCACGGAAAAGAGACACGCCGCACGACCCGCGAGGGGAACCGGGCCGTGCGGCGTGGCCTCCGCGCCCGGGCCCCGTCACAGGCCCGGCCACCGGGACTAGCAGGGCACCAAGGTACGACTTGCGCGGCCCTCCCCGGCGTGCCAGTGAGGTCATCCGGCGTTACAGCGGCATTGCAGCTGGTCGTCGCGGCACACAGCCTGTCGGTGCATGGCAGGTGGTCCTGCATCGCGATATCAAGCGCACTTGACGAGAGGAAGAAGGCCGTCGTAGGATCCGCCCGTCGCGCTCCGCCCAGCAGGCCCGGCCTGCCGCCAGCGTCCCCATGGAGCCCACACCTTGGACGTCGGGTCCCTCACCTCCGGCCTGCTCACCGGTCTCCGGGAAGGCGTCGAGGCCGTGCTGATCATCTCGATCATCCTGTCCTACCTCGCGCGGACGGGGAATCGCCACGCCTTCGGGCGGATCTGGCTGGGCACTGCCGTCGCCGTCCTCGTCAGCCTGGGCGCGGGCGTCGCGCTCTTCGTCACCGTCGGCGTGCTCCCGTCCCCGTATGAGCAGCTGTTCGAGGCGGGCGCGATGCTGCTCGCCGCCACGGTCGTCACGTGGATGCTGTTCTGGATGCGGCGCACATCGGCGGGAATCCGCGATCAGCTCCAGGTTGCCCTCGGCCGGGCGCTCGCGGACGGGTCTGCGACGGGTCTCGCCGTGCTCGCGTTCGTGTCGGTCATCCGCGAGGGGCTCGAGACAGCGTTGTTCCTCGTGGGGCAGGCGGCGTCGGCGCAGGCGGGCGCCGCGGGCGTGCTGGTGGGGGCGCTCGCGGGGCTCCTGATCGCGTCGGCGATCGGCGCCGCGATGTACCGGGGCGCGGCGCGGATCAACCTGCGCACGTTCTTCCGCTGGACGGGCATCACCTTGATCTTCATCGCCGCCGGGCTGCTCGCCTCCGCGATCCACGAGCTGGTCGAGATCGGCTGGATCGGCGTCGGCACGATCCCGGTGTTCGACCTGTCCGCCGTCCTCCCGCACGAGGCGATGGCCGGGGCGCCGACGGGGCTGCCGCTAATCGTGGGGCAGCTGCTCCGCGCGCTCGTGGGCTACAACTCCCGGCCCGAGCTCGTGATGGTGGCGGCCTGGGCCGCGTACGTGGGCCTCGTGCTGACCCTGTACCTCCGGCCGATCGCGCCGCGCCGCGTGCCGGCCCCCGCCGTCCCGCTCGAGCGTGTCGTCTAGCCCGGAGGCCCGCGGGCGCCTTCGCCGCTAGTTCGCTGCCGCCAGCCGCTGCACCGTGCCGCCGCGCAGGTCCGTGACCACCACCTCGCCTGTGTCGTCGGTCGAGATCGAGCTGATCGCAAGCCCGGTCGAGAGCAGCTGCACGGCCCGCCGCTCGCCGCCGGCCGCGTCGATCGCCCGGAGCCTTCCCGAGCAGTAGTCGCCGAACAGGCAGGCCCCATCGAGCTTCGGGATCGCCGCGCCGCGGTACACGACGCCCCCGATGATCGCGCAGCCCTGGTCATGGCCGTGCTCCGCGAGCGGCATCGTGACGCCCGGCGGGGTCGCAGCCCGTGGGCGGGTTGTGGCAGTGGCGCCCCTCCCAGCGCCGCCACCCGAAGTCCAGGCCGGCGGCGCCGGCGGGCGCGGCGTCGACCCCTCGAGGACCACCCGCACCGTGCCCGCCTGCTCGACGACGAACAGCCGGCCGCCGCCGTCGCGCGCCCCGGTGGCGAAGAGCGGCTGGCTCAGCCCCGTCGCGAGCGGCTGGAGCGCGACCCGCGCGCCGGCCAGATCCGGATGCACGGGGCTCCAGGGCCTCATCCGATGGCGCGAACCAGCTCCACGCGTGCGGCGAAGCCCTCCGCCAGGAGCGCGTTCGAGCCGTCCTCGTCGTGGCGGAACATGACGTACGCGTCCAGGCCGTCCTCGAGGAACGGGACGAGGCGCCGCGCCCATCCGTCGAGATCCCCGTCGCTGTAGTCGTGCCGCCGGAGGCGCAGATAGAGGAACGGGCCGGTCCGGCGGATGTCCGGCGGCGTCTCCTGCTCGTCGTGGTCGGTCGTGCACAGCACGGCACTGGCGTCGCGGAGCGCGGCGAACGTCTCGTCCACGTGCCACGACGGGTGCTGGGCCTCCACGACCAGGGGCACGCCTGCGGGCCAGGCGCCGAGCACGCCCGCCAGCCGCTGCTCGTTGCGGGCCACCTCAGACGGGATGCGGAACAGCATGGCGCCCAGCCGCTCCCCGAGGCGCGGCAGGTGCTCGGTCAGCCACGGCACCGACTCGTCGGGCGAGGCGTACAGCGCCCGGATCGATCCGCCCCGCTGCCCCTTCACGACGAACCGGAAGTCAGGCGGGACGGCGCCCGCCCAGGCGTCGAGGCGCTCAGGGGTGGGGCGCGCATAGAACGTGCCGTTGAGTTCGCAGGCGGCCAGTCGCGAGGCGTAGTGGGCGAGGCGGCCAGCCGGCTTGACCTCGCGCGGGTAGAACTGCGGCGACCAGCCCGCGTAGGCGAAGCCGCTCGTGCCGGCGAGCACCCTGCCGCGGATCGCGCGCCCGTCCGTCAGGCTTCCACCGTGGAGCTGCACGCGCTGTCCGCCGTGATGTCGCGACCGGTGAGCCCGTTCGCCACCCGGTCCAGCGAGCGCCGCATGACCGCTTGGTCGTCCGCGGCGATGACGTCGAGGAAGTACCGTCGCACGCCGTCGTGGTGCGTCCTGGCAGCAGCGCGCAACCGCGAGACGCCGAGGTGGGTGATCGACGCCATCGAACCGCGGGCGTCGGTGGGGCAGGCGAACCGCTCGACCATGCCGTCGGCCTCGAGCCGGTCCACGAGCCGGGTGATCCCGCTCCGCGAGAGCAGGACGCGGTCCGCGAGCGCGCTCATCCGGAGGCGGCGGTCCGGCGCGTTGACCAGCTGGAGCAGCGCGTCGTACTCGGCGAGCGAGAGGCCGTGCGCTGCCTGCAGCTCCTCGTCGAGCTTGTGGATCAGCCGGGCGTGCGTCTGGATGAAGGCGCGCCACACGTCCAGCGTCGGGTCGTCGGCTGCCGACGACCGGCGGGCGGGAGGTGCCTGGGGCAGCGTTTCTTGTGCTGACAGCGACGTCATGGAGGCATCCTACACCTGTCACGATATGGTTGACAATGCAACTAGCAGGGATGTATGGTTGCGGCGTCAAACAAATACAGCGGCGGTCACGCCGCACAGGAGACCCCGCGACCATGGCGACCAAGACCTTCAACCTGGACAAGGCGCACACCGACGTCGTCTTTGCGACCAAGCACATGATGGTGACCACCGTCCGCGGCCTGTTCGCGGGCGTGGACGGCACCCTCAACCTCGACGTCGAGAACCCCACTGCCTCGTCTGGCACCTTCACGGTTGACGTCGCCACCATCAGCACCGGTTCCGAGCAGCGCGACGGCCACCTCCGCTCCGCTGACTTCTTCGACGTCGAGCACTACCCGACGATGGCGTTCACCTCCACCAAGGTCGAGGCGAAGGGCGGCAGCGACTACCTCGTCACCGGCGACCTGACGATCAAGGACGTGACCAAGCCCGTCACGTTCGAGGTCGAGTACCTTGGCCTGTACGCCGCGATGAACGGCACGCAGCACGCGGGGTTCCACGCCACCGGCAAGATCAACCGCGAGGAGTTCGGGCTGACCTGGAACGTCGCCCTCGAGAGCGGCGGCTGGCTCGTCGGCAAGGACATCAAGATCGAGATCGACGTCGCGGCAGAGGAAGTCCCGGCCGTTGCGCCCGAGGCCGGCGTCGCGCCCGAGGGAGCCGCCCAGGCCTGACCCCTCGCCCGCGGCCGCTGCGTGAACGGCGCGCCGCGCCCCTCTCGCCCCCTGACGCCCCGGCACCCGCCCGGGGCGTCTCGCTGTCCGGCTCGACCGGCGTCTGCTGGCTGCGGGCGGCCGCCACGGGCCGGGCCGGCGCCGCTGGCCGGTTTCGCGCTCCGCAGGGCCACCCCCCCCGCGCTAGCATTCCCGGACCCGTCAGCAGAGGTTCCCGCTCATGCCCGCCTTCGACGCCGTCGCCCTGCGCGCCCGATTCCCCGCCCTCGCGATCGAGCAGAATGGGCGTCCGATCGCCCTGTTCGACGGTCCGGGCGGCACCCAGGTCCCCGAGAGCGTCATCGAGGCGGTGAGCCGCTACTACCGCGAGTCGAACGCCAACCACGACGGCCCGTTCCTGACCTCGCAGCGCAGCGACGCGCTCGTCGCCGACGCCCACGCGGCGCTGGCCGACCTGCTCAACGCGGCCGATGCGTCGGAGATCAAGCTGGGCGCCAACATGACCACGCTCACGATGCACGTGGCGCGCTCGCTCACCGCGGCCATGAACCCGGGGGACCAGATCGTGGTGTCGGGGCTCGACCACGAGGCGAACGTGGGGCCGTGGCGCTCGGCAGCGGCCGACCGCGGGATCACCGTCCACACCGTGCCCATCCGCCCCGACGACGTGACGCTCGACCTCGAGGCCTTCGATATCCTGCTCCACGGGCGCCCGAGGCTGGTGGCCTTCGGCTGGGCGTCGAACGCCTTCGGCACGATCAACCCGGTCGCCGAGATGGTCCGCCGCGCGCACGAGGCCGGGGCGCTCACCTACGTCGACGCGGTGCACGCCGCGCCACACCTGCCGATCGACGTCCAGGCGGTCGCCACGGACTTCCTCGCCTGCTCCGCGTACAAGTTCTTCGGGCCCCACGTCGGGGTGCTCTACGGTCGAGCGGAGGCGCTCGACGCGCTGCCGACCTACAAGCTGCGCCCCGCCCACGACCGGTTCGAGACGGGCACGGGCAACTTCGAGGGCTTTGCGGGCGCCCGCGCGGCGGTCGAGTACCTGGCGGGGGTCGGGCGGGCGTACGGCGCGCAGCACGAGGCCCAGTTCTCCGCGATGGCGGCGGGCCGCCGCCGCGACGCGCACGCCGGCATGGCGGCGATCCGCGCCTACGAGATGAACCTCTTCTCCCGGCTGCTCGACGGGCTCGGGGCGATCCCGGGCGTCCGGGTCTGGGGGATCACCGAGCGGGCGCGGATGGAGGAGCGCACGCCCACGGCGGCGATGACCTTCGCGCGCACCACGCCCGAGGCGGCGGCCACCGCACTGGGCGAGCGGGGGATCGCCACCTGGTGGGGCGACTTCTACGCCGTCGGTCCGGTGGAGCGGCTCGGCCTCCAGCCGGAGGGCGTCCTGCGCATCGGTCTCACCCACTACAACACCTCCGACGAGGTGGACCGGCTGCTGGCCGAGCTGCGCGACATCGCCGCGGGCGGCTGAGGGGCCGACAGCCGGGTCGGCCGCGGCCGTCGAGAAGGCCGGTATCCTCCAGTCCATGACGACACCGCTGCCTGCCTGGGGCGCCCAGTCGATGACGGCCCCGCTCCGCGACGTCCTCGTCCAGGCGCCCGGTGCCGCGTTCGGACGCGCGTTCGACGACGCTTCCGTGGGCTTCCTCCACGCCGTGGACCTCGACCGGGCCCGTCGCGAGCATGACGGGCTCGTGGCCGTGCTCGACGGCCTGGGCGTCCGCGTGCACGAGCTGGGCGCCGAGACGGACGATCCCGATCTGGTCTACGTGTTCGACCCGCTGCTGGTCGCAGATGGCGGGGCGATCGCGCTCGCGCCCGGCAAGCCGAACCGCCGCGGGGAGCCAGCTGTGCTCGAGGCGTGGACGGGCGCGAACGGCATCCCGACGCTGGGCCGGATCGCCGGGCGCGGCACGGTCGAGGGCGGCGACACGTTCTGGCTGCGCCCCGACCTGCTGTGCATCGGGCGGACGCTGCGCACCAACGACGAGGGCGCGCGCCAGCTGGCGGCGATCGTCGGTGGGGACGTCCGCGTCTTCGACGTCCCGTACTGGAAGGGCCCAGCGGAGCTGGTGCACCTGCTGTCGGTCGTCTCGCCCGTCGCCGACGATGCCGCGGTGGTGTTCCTGCCGCTGCTGCCCGCGGGGCTGTTCGCGCTGCTCGGCGATCTCGGAATCCGGCTGATCGAGGTGCCCGAGGAGGAGTACTCGACGCTCGGCTGCAACGTGCTCGCCGTGCGCCCTGGCGTGGTGGTCGTGGCGGACGGCAACGCGGTGACCCGGCGGCGGATGGAGGCGGCCGGCATCGAGGTGCACGCGGTCTCGCTGGGCGAGGTGGGCGAGAACGGCTCGGGCGGCGTGACCTGCCTGACGCGGCCCCTCCTGCGGGCGTGACGCCGATGCCGCAGCCGGCCACGCTCAGCGCCGTCGCATCGGCAGCGGCGGCCGCCGTCGATCCCGACCGGCTCGTCGCCGACCTCGCGGCGCTCGTGCGCCTGCCCAGCATCACGGGCGACGAGGATGCGATCGCCGCGAGCCTCGCCGACCGGCTCGAGGCGCTGGGGCTCGAGGTCGAGGTGTTCACCCCCAACCCAGCTGACATCCGCGTGGACCCGGCATGGCCTGGCGAGGAGGTGCCGCGGACCACGCTTCCGGTGGTGCTGGGGCGAGCGGGCAGCGCCGGCGGCAGGCGCGTGGTGCTGTCCGGCCACATCGACGTCGTGCCGGCGGGCGACCCCGTAACGTGGACGCTCGAACCGTTCTCGGGCGAGGTGGTCGGCCGGGAGCTGTACGGGCGCGGCGCCTGTGACATGAAGGGCGGCCTGGCATCGATCCTGGGCGCCGTGCGCGCGCTGCGCGAGACCGGTGCGCTCGACCGGCTCGGCGGCGAGCTCCTCGTGGCACTCGTCCCGTCCGAGGAGGACGGCGGGCAGGGCACGCTCGCGGCGATCCGGGCGGGCGCGACGGGCGATGCGGCGATCATCACGGAGCCGACGGGGCTCGAGATCGTGGTCGCCCACGCCGGCGCCATCACGTTCGAGTTGACGGTCCCGGGCCGGGCGGCACACGCGAGCCGCCGGACCGAGGGCGTGTCGGCGCTGGCGAATCTCCAGGTCCTCGTCGGCGCGCTGGAGGCGGACGAGGCCCGCCGAAACGGGGCCGAGACCGAGCCCCTGATGGCAGCCCTCCGCTTGCCATACCCCTCCGTGATCGGGAAGGTGTCCGGTGGCGAGTGGGCGTCCACCGTGATGGACCGCCTGGTGGCAGAGGGACGATACGGCGTGCGGCTGGGCCAGACCCCCGACGAGGCCGCCGACGAGCTCCGCGCCTGCATCGCGGCTGCCTGCGAGGCCGACCCGTTCCTGCGGGAGCACCCCGCGACCGTGCAGATCACCGGGGCGCGGTTCGGCTCGTCGCGTGTTGCTGCGGATCACCCGCTGCCGATTGGCCTCTCCGCGGTCGCCGAAGCGGTGACCGGCAGCGCGCCGCCGATGGTTGGCGTGCCGTACGGCTGCGACATGCGGCTGTTCGTGGGCGTCGGCGAGACACCCTGCGTGGTCTACGGCCCAGGGGACGTGCGCCTCGCGCACGGCGCCGACGAGCGCGTGCCGCTCGCGGAGGTGGAGGCGTGCGCGCGCGTGCTCGCGGCCTGGGTGGTCGAGGAGCTGGGGGCGTCACGCCGCGCGGAGGCGCCCCGCGTCGGGCGCGGCTAGACTCCGGGCGTGGAGTCGTCCCGCAAGCCCGCCAACCGCATCGACGTAGATGGCCTCCGACAGGTCGCGCCCACGTGGGAGAGCCTGGTCGAGCGGCAGATCCGCGAGGCGATGGAGGAGGGCAAGTTCGACAATCTGCCCTTCCAGGGGGAGCCGCTCCCCAAGGAGGACGACGCGTACGCGGGCGAGTGGGCGCTGGCCCACCACATGCTCAGGAATGCCGGCATCGCGCCGCCCTGGATCGAGGCCGACAAGGACGTGCGCGCCCTGCTCGAGCGCAGGGACGCGATCCTCGGCCGGGCGGCGTCTGGAGCCGTGCCGACGCCCTCCGCCCGCCGCCGCGACGCGAGCGCGCTCGAGGGCCTCGTGGTCGCGGTCAACGCCGCCGTCGCCCGCCTCAACGCGGAGGCGCCCACCGACCGCCAGCACCGCCGTCCGCTCGTCCTCGCCGACGAGCTCGCCCGCTACGACGACGCCTGCCGCCGATGACGGTCGTGGAGGGGATCAACGTGCGCGCCGCCGATGCGGCCGATGCCCCCGCGATCCGCGCGGTGGCCGTTGCTGCGTGGGGCGCCACGTATGCGGGCCGGCTGGCGGACGACACGATCGCGCGGTTCCTCGCCCAGGCGTACGCGACGGACCGGATCGCCGTGAGGATCGACCGCCACGAGGTGCTCGTGGCCGGCATCTCCGATGCCGTGGACGCGTTTGCCGAGGTGGTGGATCGCGGCGACCACGTCCAGCTGGTGGCGATCTACACCCTGCCGTCGTCGCGCGGGCAGGGGCTCGGCTCCGCGCTCCTCGCCACTGTGGTGGCCGCGCATCCGGGCGAGGACGTCGCTGCGGACGTGCTGCTCGACAACGACCTCGCCGAGCCGTTCTACGCCGCCCGCGGCTTCGTGCCGGGCGAGCTCCTCATCGACGAGATCGCGGGCGATCCGGTGCGCGAGCGCCGCTGGTGGCTGCACGCAAGTTCGTAGTCGGCAACGGCCATCGGCCGAGTGCGCGCGCGGCCGCGTTCAGGCGCCTGCGACCCCTCGCCTTGGATGGGAAGAGTCGTCGGTCATCGCCTCGCCCGGGCAGGGATGAGCCGGAGTCACCCGCCCGGGCGTCGCGGGTCGCGTCAGCCTGTCGTCGGGCGTCGCCCCGTGAAGACCAGCATCAGCAGGGCGAGCGCGCTGCCGAGCAGGGCCAGCGCGACGAGCGTGAAGTAGAGCGCTTCTTCGCGGACCGGCGCCACGCCAAGGACAATGGCGATCGGGGAGAGGAAGAGAACGATCACGGCGGGCACCCAGATCGCGAAACGGAGGATCAACACCCTCCGAGGGATCCCCTGGTCCGCCACGCGCGCCTCTGTCGAGAGGTTGTTGACCGCGAAGATCCCGATGAAGCCGACGAGGAACAGGCTGCTGCTCAGCGCCCAGACATCGTGCGCCGTGAGGCCGTAGCGGCTGATGACCACCGGGGCGAGGGCCGCGAGCACGGCCACCAGTCCCACCGACACGACGCCGCGCATCCAGGCGACCTCGAACGCGTCGCTCACGCCGCCGCCACGCACGGCGATGAGCGCCCCGAACCCCACGAATACACCGGCGATCCCGGCCAGCTCCATGAACAGATCGGCATCCTGCACGTCAGGCCACCTCCCGCTGGCCGCCACGCACCACGCGCGGTCCCGGCGGCTGTTGCGTGGGCCGCGTGCCAGAGCCCCCTGCCTGTTCCGGATCCTGCTAGGCCATGCCGTGGCTTCCTAGAGGCGTCGGTCACGACAGGAATTCGTCGCTCGCTGGCGGACACCCACGAAACCGCACGCGCGAGCCTCGGCGCTGCGCCCACGATCAGTGACTGCGCATGAGCCGTCAGTTCCCGAACAGCGCCTCGATCGCCGCCGCGAACACCTCAGTGTGGCGATCGACGTCTGCCTCGGTCGTGGACGGCGACATCAGCGCCATGTTGTGGAACGGCGTCATGAGCACGCCCCGGTTCATCGCCCAGAGGTGGAGGAACCGCTCGAGATCGGGATCGGCCGCGTCGTGGAGCGCTGAGCCGTTGCGCGGCGGCTGGGCGACGAAGTGGTACTCCGCGCGGGCGCCGAGGCGAGTCACATGCCACGGCACAGCGTGGGCGGCCAGGACGTCGTTCACGCCCGCCTCGAAGCGCTGGGCCAGCGGGATCATCCGCGCGAACGCCTCGTCTGTGAGCACCTGCGTCAGCGTCGCCCGGATCGCCGCCAGCGACAGGGCGTTGCCGGCCAGCGTGCCGCCGATGCCGCCGACGTCGGAATCCTCGCGGTCGATGCTGCGGCGGATGCGCTCGGCCACGTCCTCGGTGAAGCCGTATGCCGCGGCCGGGATGCCGCCGCCGATCGTCTTGCCGATCGTCACGAAGTCGGGGTGCAGGCCGTGCGCGCCGGTGTAGCCGCCCGGCCCGGCGCAGATGGTGTGCGTCTCGTCATTGATGAGCAGCGTGCCGTGGCGCCGGGTCAGCTCGCGGACGCCCTCGTGGTAGCCGGGCTCCGGCAGGACGATGCCGACATTGGTGAGCGCCGGCTCGAACAGGCAGGCGGCGACGTCGCCCTGGCTGAGCTCGCGCTCGAGGCCGTCGAGGTCGTTGATCTCCACGACGCGCGTGGTCTCGGCGAGGGCCACCGGCTTGCCGATGTTGCCCCGGCGCTCGACCGAGGTCCCGTCCGGCCCGATGACCGCGAACGTCTCGTCCACCGACCCGTGGTAGCAGTGGTTGTGGACGATGATCTTCGAGCGACCGGTGATGTGGCGGGCGAGCCGGATCACGAACCGGTTGGCGTCGGTGGCCGTGAGGGTGAACTGCCAGAACCGGACGCCGAAGCGGCGGCGGAGCTCGTCGCCCGCGATCGCCGCGTCCTGCGTGGGGAGCATGTGCGTGATGCCGCGGCGGAGCTGGGCCTCGACGGCCCGGACGGTGGCGTCGGGGCCGTGGCCCGCCATCGCGCCGGTGTCGCCGAGGCACAAATCGACGTAGTCGTGGCCGTCGACGTCGCGGAAGTGGGCGCCCGAGGCGGAATCGACGAACACCGGGAAGGCGCCGGCCCACTTGACCATCCAGTTCATCGGGACGCCGTCGAGGAGCGATCCCTTCGCCTGCTCGAACAGCTCGCGGGAGCGGGGGTTCGCGCGCTCGAACGACGCCAGCTCCTCGGCCATGAGGTGCTCGAGGCGGGTTCGGTCGACAGTGCGGGGGGCGGGCATGGGGCTCCTTCGCGGGGCGGCTGCCGTTGGGCGGCGTGTCGTGCCCCGATTGTCGAAGGGCCTGGGCCTCCCCGGCAACCGCGTCGCGCAGGGCGGGCAGGGCCCGTGCCGCTTCGCCCGGCCTGGAGTCGGCGCCACGTCGGGCCCGCCCACAGGACTTCGCGCGACGCTCGGCGCCGGCCGCGAACCCCAGGGGCCGAAAACGAGAGGGCCGACCGCACTTGGGGTCGACCGCGACTCGGTTGTTGGTGGGCGGGCGGGTCGCCCGCGGATCTGGCGTTGGCGGGCCCGTGGCCCGCGGCGCCTAGTTGAGCCTGCGCGTGTAGCCGCAGATCTCGCAGTGCGCGATGCCCGCCGTCTCGTCGATGATGAGAAAGCTGGTGCAGCCGTTGGTCGAGCAGTACAGGCGCGTGGCCTGGGCGACCCGACGGCGCATCCGGCGCATCGAGGATGCGCGGTGCGCCACGGCATTCGTGGTGGAGCGCGAGAGCATGTGGACGGTGTTCCTTTCCGGGGCCCCGTCGGGTTGGGACGGTGTGCCCTGCCGCTCCAACGGCCGTGACATGCGGAGGCCGGAGCAGCGTTCTTGGGCCCGGTGCGGCAGCGGATTTCGCGGTGTTGGCGAAGGCCTTGTGGCCGCAATCCATCGGGCGATAGGTAGAGCATGGGGGTGAACAGGCGTTCCTGTCAAGTGCCCCGATCGGCGGATGACGCCAAGCGACAGGGCCAGCCGCTCGGGGAACCACGGCTGGCAGGCGATCGTCTGGCCCACGGGCAGCCCGCCACTCCATCGCCACTCCGACCCATGGTGCAGCCCGATGCGCGCTCGACCCACTCTCCGCTCAGTCCTCCTCCTGGCACTCACGGGGGCCCTGCTCGCGGCGTGTGGCGCCACCGGCGCTGGGGCCGGCTCAGGAGGCGCCCAGGCCCGGACACCCTCGGCACCGAACCCCCCGTCGGTCGCCGGCGGGTTCATGGTCGGCAACCGCACCTTCGTCTCCACCGGCGTCACTGGCCACCAGCTCGTGGCCGGCACGAGGGTGACGCTGACCTTCCGCGACGCCACGCTCTCCGCGAGTGCGGGCTGCAACTCGATGAGCGGCGAGTACCACATCGTGGGCAGCACCCTCTCCGTCGGGAGCCTGGCGACCACCGAGATGGGCTGCGACGCCGACCGCATGGCCCAGGACGCCTGGCTCGCGACGTTTCTGCCGGGCGCAGCCTTCTCGGTCGGCGACGGGCTCACGCTGACCAACGGGACCGTGACGGTGAAGCTCGCCTTCAAGGAGGTCCCGAACCCGCCGCTCGAGGGCACCTACTGGGTCGTGGACGGCCTGGTCTCGGGTGACGCGGTGTCCTCGGTGCCGGCGAGCATCGGGGCGATCCTCCACGTCGACGGCGGCCGCCTCGAGCTCCGGGCCGGGTGCAACCGGGGCACGGGCACCGTGACGGTGGCGGCCGGCACGCTCACGTTCGGCGCCATCAACCTCACCAAGAAGGCCTGCGCCCCGGACGTCATGTCAGTTGAGCGGCACGTGACGGCGGTCTTGGCCGGCACCACGCCCTTCGCCATCGACGGCGACACCCTCACGATCGCTGCCGCGGGCGCGAGGGGACTCATCCTCAAGGCCGGCACGGCCCCGGTCCCGAGCGACCCCGGCCCCAGCTGAGCGCGTCCCCGGCTCCCGCTACACCTCCGGCGGATACCCGGTGATCCGGCGGATCTCGCGGTAGAGCGGCTGGAGCTGCCCGTACAGCCGCAGGTAGACGGTGCGGTACAGCTCCTCGTAGACGGCGTGCGCAGCGGGGTTCGGGTCGCGGGTCTCGGCGGTGCGGGTCATCGCGGCCACGGCGATCTCGAACGAGGGGTGCAGCCCCAGCCCCACCGCGGCGTCGATCGCCGCCCCCAGGCCGCTCGTCTCGTGGGTGTGCGGCCGCTTCGCCGGCAGCCCGAACACGTCGGCGACGAGCTGGACCGCCGCCGGGCTCTGGCTGCGCCCCGTCCGCTCCATGCCCTCGCGCAGCGCGTACGCGAGACCCTCGAGGATCGCGCGGTAGAGGTGGGCGCGGGTGTGGACGTCGCCCCAGCCGATGACCGCGCCCTTCGCCTCGGGTCCCGGGATCCGCACGCCGGGCGACCAGTACGGCTGCAGCACGAGGCCCATCGACCCCGGCGGGGTGGCCGCGACGAGCTCGTCGAACAGGCTCTCCGTGTCCACGCCCAGCTCGCGCGCCCTCGCAACCTCGGCCGCCCCGAACTCACGCTTGAACCACTCGATCATCCAGAACCCGCGGTAGACCTGGACCTCGAGGCTGAACGTGCCCGGCACCGCCGCCGGGTAGGGCGGCACCAGCGGGATGACCTCGAGGTAGCGGCGGTGCGTGGTGTTGAACGTCGCCGTCGTGCCGAGCGAGATCGCGCCGATGTGCGGCTCGAGCGCCCCCGAGCCCAGCACCTCGCACGCCTTGTCGCCCGCGGCTGCGACCAGCGGCAGGCCGGCGGGGATGCCCGTCGCCTCGGCTGCCGCGGCCGTGATCTGGCCGATGACGGACCCGGGCGGGACGAGCTCGGGCAGCCACTCGCGCCTGACCGGGACGGCCAGCCACTTCCAGTCGCCCTCGTCCGCCCAGCGCAGCCCCCGATAGTCGAACGGGAGATAGCCGACCTGGGCGGCGACGCTGTCGGCGAAGCGCCCGGTGAGCCGATGGACGAGAAAGCCCGACAGGAGCAGGTAGTGGCGGACGCGGGCCCACATCGCGGGCTCCCCGCGGGCGAGGACGTTGGCCTCGGCCTCCGCCTGGAACGTGGCGACGGTCTCGGTCGCGCGCGCGGCCTTGAACTTGAGGCCCCAGCTGCCGCCGATCCGGGGCAGGCCCTCGGCGCGGCAGCGGTCCAGCCACACCATCGCGCGACGCAGGGGCTCGCCCGCCTCGTCGACGGGGACGACCGTGCCGCGCTGGGTCGTCAGGGCCAGGCCGGCGATCGAGCCTTTGTCGACCCCCGGCTGCTCCCAGAGCGCGCGCGTGGCTTCGCCCAGCGCCCGCCAGTAGAGGTCCGCGTCCTGCTCACAGCAGCCAGGCGGTCCCGGGACGTACGGCTCGATGGGAACCTTCGTCCGGGCGACGAGGTTGCCGGCCGGGTCGAAGACCATCGCCCGGACACTCTGGGTGCCGACGTCGAGCGCGAGGACCCGGTCGGCGCCGGTCATCCGGGGTCGTCCGCCAGGAGGACGCCCGGGTTCATCATCCCGTCGGGGTCGAAGGTTCGGACCACGGCCCGAAGCGCGGCCATCCCCAGCGGCCCCTTCTCGTCGGCCAGGTACGGCGCGTGGTCCACGCCCACGCCATGGTGGTGGCTGATCGTCGCGCCGTCGGCGCGGATCGTCTGGCTCGCGGCCGCCTTGAGCGCTCGCCAGCGGGCCATCGTCTCGTCCGGGTCTGGCGCGAGCCGGAAGATGTAGGTGATGTACAGGCTCGAGCCCGACGGGTACAGGTGCGAGAGGTGCGTGAACACGTGAACCGTCTCGCCCCACGGTGCGAGCGCGCTGCCGAGGGCAGCCTCGATCCGGGCGAGGAGCCCGGGGACGTGCGCCCAGTCGGTCGCGGTCTCGAGCGTGTCCGAGGCGTAGCCGGCCGACCACAGCGCGTTGCGCAGGTACGGCGAGCGGAACCGGGTCTTCGACCAGGCGGCGGCGAGCGCAGGGAGGCGGATGCCGCCGTGCCCGCCGAGGACCGCCTTGGCCTCGTCCGCGGCCGCCTTCGCCGTGCGCCTCCGCCCGGCCACACCGCAGAGCACGAGCACCCAGTCGGCCGGCAGGCGCCGCGCCCGGATGTAGGCGCCCAGGGCGCGCGTCTGGGCGGGCTTCTCGGCGAACGCGAGCAGCGTGCGGGTCTCGGCCAGGGTCGAGAGCCGCAGGAGCGAGAGGCCGGGCCGTGTCTGGACGAGCTGGCGGACGGCGTCCACCGCGGCGGGCCAGGCGGGCAGCGCCCATGCCGCCATGCCCTCGACCTCGGGGTTGGGGCTGGCCCGCAGGGTGGCCTCGGTCAGGATCCCGAGGCGACCCTCCGACCCGAGCACCAGCTGGCGCAGGTCCGGGCCGGCGGCCGAGGCCGGATACGGCTGCATGGCCAGGGTTCCGGCGGGAGCCTCCAGCGTGCCGCCGGCGAACAGCTGCTCGATGCGCCCGGCGCCGAGGCTCTTGAGCCCCGAGCCGCGTGCCGCCACCCAGCCGCCGACCGTCGCGAGCTCCCAGCTCTGCGGCTCGTGGCCGATGACCAGGCCGTGACCGGCGAGGAGCGTGGCCAGCGCGGGGCCGGTCGTCCCCGCCAGCACGCTCACGAGTCCGCTCTGCCCGTCAACGTTGCGCACGCCGACGAGGCCGCCGAGGTCCACGGTGATCAGCGGGTCGGGTCCGGGGCGCGCGCTCACGCCCCCGACGACGCTCGTCCCGCCCCCGTAGGGGATCAGCCTGGCGCCGACGGACCGAGCATGGTCGATCAGCGCGCGGACGTCGGAGGTCTCGACTGGCCGCGCCACGGCGTCGGGGACCGCCTCGAGCCGGCCGTACCGCAGGGCTGCGAGGTCCGGCAGGCTCTGGCCGCGGGCCCGGCGGACGCGCATCTCGGCGTCGGTGGTGACGTGGAGCTCCTCGACAGGCTCGAGGCGCGACGGCGGGACCGCCCCGACCACCTCCGCCAAGGTCGCCTCGCGCGGGGGTCTCCCCGGGCCGAGGCTCGACTCCAGCAGCTTCCGCCCGCCCCCGCCGAGCGAGGTGGTGTCGCCCTCGTCGCCCCACCCGTTCCAGCTCCGCATGCACCCATCGTGCCACTCGCAGGCACCGCGCGAGGGTCCGCTCCGTGCGGCGGCATCCGCTCCGCCCGGCGGACCCGCCTGCCTCCACCCCGCCTGGGCGTCAGACTGCCTGGTGCCGAGGCCCACCACCGCCCATGGCTGCCGCCCCGCCGCCCACGTCTCGCCAGCGACTCAACCGCGCCGATTCCACGCTTGAGCTGGCCGGTGACCCATCCGCCAGAGGGCATCTGCGAGATGCTTCCGGTTTCGCAGAAGCATCGCTCCGAGTGCCCGTCAGCGGCATACGCGGAGCCTGACGGCGATCGACCAAGGCTCGCCGACGGCCACGCTGGCAGCCATGCAGCGCTCGGACGCCCCGCTCTTCGGCGACCTCCACAGATCCGGTCTGCCGCCTCTGCGCACTGGCCCGTCGGCGGCTTTCGCGCGCCGCCAACGGCTCGGGACGGGTCCTCCGTCGGCGTCGAACACGTGGGATGCGGCCACCCGCCCCCGACCAGAGGCGGGCCGCCCAACGGTGGGACGCATCGGCCGCCAATACGGCATCACCCGGCCGCCGCAGCGGCGGGCGTGCCCCGCCGCGCGCGTCGCTCCCCGTCACCGCGGGTCGATCGTTCCGCCAGATCGGAAGCATCTCGACCCCCAGCCCTGCCGACGATGTGTCCCGGCGGCTCCCGCACGACCGCGACGCGCGAGCTCGGCGGAGGCGATTGGTTGGGCGGCGATGTCCGCGAGGTCGGGCCGCATCCAGCCACGATGGAGTGGACGGCCCCGGCCGGGGCCGCGCGTGCGGCGGAGCCGGGACGCTTGCTGGGCCGGGACGCAGGCGGAGCCGGGACGCTGGCTGGGGCTGATCTGCCGGCCCGGCCTCAGACCGGCGGCCAGGGCAGGGCTGGGCGCCGGGGGTCGGGCTGGGGGAACACGCCGGAGGCCAGGAGCCCGTCCAGCCGGCGGGCCGTCGCCCGGACCTCGATCCGCTCGAGCAGCTCGCGCAGCGCCGCGCCGAGGTCGTCATCGAGGCGGGCCCGCAGCCGGCGGAGGACGGCCGCCTCCTCGTCGGCGAACGGCTCGCCACGCCACCCCCAGAGCACGGTCCGCAGCTTCGGCACGGGCGAGAACGTGACCCCGTGGTCAACACCGTAGATGTGGCCGCCGGGCACGGGCAGCAGGTGCCCCGCCTTGCGGTCAGTGTTGTTGACCGCTGCGTCGAAGACCGCGATCCGGCGCAGGCGCGGATCTGACGCATTCACCAGGTCGACCGGGTCCACCTCAGGGTCGGTTCGGATCCACAGCTGGAGCATGCCCTCGCCCACCGGCCCGTCGCGCAGGACGGTGGGCGGGACGATGCCCCAGCCGGTGGCCTGCGAGGCGGCGAACGACGCCACCTCGCGCCGGGCGAGGGTGCCGGTGGGGAAGTCGGAGAGCGGCCGCTCGCCGATGACCGGCTTGTGGATCACCGCGGCCTCGACGCCGTCGCCGCGCACGACGCCCAGCAGCGCGTTGTTGGACGAGACCCAGAGCCGGCCGATGAGCTCGAGCTCGCCGCCTGCGAGCAGCGCGAGCGCCTCGTCCACCGGCAGCGCCGGCATCGGCAGGCCGAGTGATTCGACCGTGGTCCCGGCCGCCTCCTCGGCGTCGGCCTCCGCCTCGTCCTCGAGTTCGTCGGCGAGCTCCGCCTCGAACGTGAACTCGTCGGCCTCGTCCGTCATCGGCACGTCGTCAGTTCAGGAGGTGGCCGTTCCGGCGCGGGCAGAGGTGGCCCTGGGGGTCCAGCGGCTGGCCGCACAGCGGGCACGGCGGCCGGCCGGCCGCCAGCACGCGGACCGCGCGGGCCACGAACCGGCGAGCCTCGGCCGGGGAGAACCGCACCCGCAGGAGATCGGGCCCGTCCTCCGACTCGTCGTCCTCCTCCGACTCGTCGTCCTCCTCCTCGTCGCCGGTGAGTTCGCGGGCCTCGAGGATCAGCAGCTCGTCGACCGTGTCCCAGCCCAGTGACAGCGTCCCGACGCGGAAGACCTCGTTGATCGGCTCGTCGAGGGCAGCGGTGTCGCCGACCTCGCCCTCCACCTCGGCCGCGTCCTCGATGCCCCGCCGCTCCAGCTCCTCCAGCAGCTCGATCAGGCGCTGGGCGAGGGCGGCGACCTGCACCTTCTCGAGCGCGACCGACACCACGCGCGTCCCGTCTTTCGCCTGGAGGAAGAACACGCGGTTGCCCGGAGCACCCACGGTCCCGGCCACGAACCGTTCCGGCATGTCGAAGAGATGGCGTCGTCGAGGCATCAGGCCATCGAGGTTACCCGAACTCCGGCTCAGGCGACCTGCACGGCGATCTGGTGGTGGCCGCGGGCACCGTCAGGGTCCGGCGGCGTGACGCGGTCGGTCTGGACGGCACCGGTGCCGTCGGTGGCGCGGACCTCGAGGATGTGCTGGCCGCTGGCCGCCTGCCAGACCCATTTCCACTGGACCCAGGTCGCGGCCGAGAGTTCCGTGGCGAGCGTCGCGGTCTGCCAGGCGCCACGGTCGACGCGGACCTCGACCTTGGAGATGCCCCGGTCGGGCGCCCACGCGACGCCGGCCACCGCGACGGGGCCGGCATTGACGCTGCCCCCGTCGTGCGGCACGTCGATCCGCGACTGCGTGAGGATCGGCGCCTCCTTCGCCCAGCCGCGCGGCACCCAGTAGGCGTCGATCGCCTCGAGCGTGGTGAGCTGGATCTCCTTGAGCCACTTCGTGGCGGAGACGTAGCCGTACAGGCCCGGGACGATGAGGCGGGCGGGGAAGCCGTGCTCCGCGGGGAGCGGCGCGTCGTTCATCTTGACCGCGATGACGGCGTCGCGGGGATGCGCCGGGTCATGGAGCCACGACGTGGGGAACCCGGCCGTCCAGCCGTCGACGCTGCGCGGGACGATCTGCGTGGCGCCCGCCTGGACGCCCGCCATCGCCAGGACGTCGGCCAGCTTCGGGCCGGTCCACTTGGCGTTGCCGACCAGGTTGCCGCCGACCTCGTTGGACACGCAGGCGATGGTCACGTAGCGCTCGATGAGCGGCAGCTGGACGAGCTCGGCGAAGGTGAGGTTGACCTCCTTGTCGACCATGCCGAAGACGCGCAGGCTCCAGCCGCTGACATCGACAGACGGGGTGATCAGCTCGGTGTCGATCCGGTAGAACTGGTCATTGGGGACGATGACCGGCGTGATGCCGGGCACGTTGAACGAGGCGTCGGGGCCGGGGGCGGGCGCCGGGTCGACGGCCTGGCGGATGGTCAGGCGAGCGTTGGCACCGCCCGAGCCGTTGGAGCCGGTGCCACCGCCGAAGGCGTCGCCGGCCGTCGCGTCGGCTCGTCCGCTCAGCATCGTCCGGCCGACGGCGCCGCCGACGAGCGCGAGCGCCCCGAGGGCCCCGGCCTGGAGCAGGAACCCGCGTCGGCCGCGAAGGTCCGAGGCGTCTGTGGGACGCTCCGGGCGCGGCGCCGCTCCGCGCGGTGCGGCGGCGAGAAGCACCACGAGCGCCTGCAGGCCGATGCCGGCCTCGAGCGCCGCCGCGATCACGACGAGCGGCCCGGTCGCCGTGGGGTCGCGCAGCGATGCGAGCCCTCCGACCGCGACGAGCGCGACGATCGCCCACCCGGCGAACGCGAGGCGCCGGCGGGCCAGCAGGCCGATCCCCGCGCCCAGCGCAAGCACGACCAGCGTGACGAGCACCAGGATCGCCGTCTTGTCGTTCGTGCCGAACAGCGAGATGACGACGTCCTTGCTCCCGGGGGGCGCGAAGTCGATGGCCGCGCTGCCGACGGCGGCGACCGGGGAGGGGAGTCCGTTGAGGAGGCCGGCGAGCAGCTCCCCGGTGGCGAGGGCGGTGCCGGCGGCGACGAGGCCGCCCAGCGCGGCGAACGCGACGGGGACGCGCCTGGCGGGGCCGACGGCGGAGGCTGTGCTGGCCGGAGTCGCGGACGCGGGTCTGGCCTGGGCGGCGGGGTGGTCAGTCACGGGGACGCTCGTGTGCTCATCTGCCGGGTGGTTCGCTCGGATCGTGCCATCGGATCGCCGGCGGGCCGCAACCGTCGCATCCTGCCGTGACAGCACGATGACATGCCACCGTGGCAGCGTGATGGCACGACGCCGCCGGGCTGGCCGGCGGCGTCAGGAGCGCTCGGGATCGCGGCGCCAACGCGGGCCGTCGCCGGAGCCCCGGAGCAGCCTGTCGTCTACGCGCGGACCTCCTGGCGGAGGAACAGCACGTAGGAGATGGCGAACAGCAGCACCGTGAGCGCCGTGAGAGCCACGATCTGGGGCCACACGATGAGCAGGCTCTGGTCGAGCGACAGCAGGCCCGGGATCTGCTGCTGGCCGGCCACGACCTGGTTCGCGCTGGTGATGAAGACGTCGGTGGCTCCCGCCTGCGGGTTCAGGACCACCTTGACGATGTCCTGGTAGAGCGTCGCGGGCGAGAGGTGGAGGAACAGCTGCTGCGGGATGGAGCTCGCCACCGCCGTCGACAGCGTGCCCGAGGTGTCGACCGGGAAGAGGAACTGCCCGATGATCGGCAGCAGGAACGACCCGAACAGCGTGAATCCGATCCAGACCCCGAACCCGGCCAGGGCGGACGTCGCGGTGCTGCGGACCACCGTGGAGATCAGCAGCGCGAAGGCCAGCCACACCGACGCGTACAGCACCGTGGCCAGGAACCAGATGATCACCCGGGCCGCCTGCTCCACGTCGGGCACGATGCCCAGGCGCAGGATGCCGATGCCGGTGACGACGAGGATCAGCATCGCGAGCAGGAGCGCGATGACGGCGATGCCGGCCACGAACTTGCCGTTGACGACGTCGTCGCGGTGGATCGGCTGGGCGAGCAGCCGTGAGAGCGTCCCCGAGCTGCGCTCCGAGTTGATCCCGTCGAACCCGAAGGCGACGCCCACGAGCGGCACCAGCAGGTACACGAAGGTCACCATCGGGTAGCCGCCGAACGACGGGGAGCCGTAGGTGAACAGCAGCAGGAACGGGCTGCTCGCGCCCGACGCCGAGTTCGCCTGGGCGTTCATGTCCGCCGAGGCGAAGATCATGGGGAGGACGGCCAGCAGCCCCACGACGATCAGGAGCACGAAGAAGCGCGTGCTCGTCAGGTGGTCGGCGAGCTCCTTGGCGGCGATGGTGCGCCAGCCGCCCGACGGCGTCCGCTCGGAGCGGCGGGCCTCGGCGCGCCTCTTCCGGACGGGGGCAGCGTTGGCGTTGTCAGCGGCGGCCATCGATACCCTCCGGGACGAAGCGGCGGTACAGCTCCAGCAGGTCGGTGCCGCGCCGCCGCAGGTGGACGATCGGCACGTTCGCCATCGCGAGGGCGGTCGCCAGGGGCGCGGCCACGTCGTGGCTCGCGGACACGATCCGAAGGTGGTCGAGCCGGTCGTGCGGGCGGACGCCGGTCACGCCCGGGACCGCCATCGCGACCGAGTCGATCGTGGCGGGTGCGCCCTCGACGCCCACTTCGAGCTCGACGGCGGTATCGGCGTCGCCCATCAGCTCGTCCAGCGTGCCCGCGGCCACCAGCTTCCCCTGCGAGTAGAAGCCCACCCGATCACACAGCGACTGCACCTGGCCGAGGAGGTGCGAGGACAGCAGCACGGTGAGCTCGTGCTCGTCGACGAGGCGCCGGAGCAGGCCGAGCAGCTCCTCGACACCGGCCGGGTCGATCGCGATCGTCGGCTCGTCGAGGATCAGCACCGAGGGGCTCTTGACCAGGGCGTCGGCGATGCCGAGCCGCTGGCGCATGCCGCGCGAGTACGTGTCGGCGCGCTTGTTGGCGGCATCCTCGAGCCGCACCTCGTGGAGCAGCTCGTCAATGCGGGTGTCGGCCTGCCCGCGGGGGATCCCGTTGAGGCGGGCCGTGTAGCGCAGGTTCTCGCGCCCCGTCAGGCCTCCGTAGAACCCGACGTTGTCGGGCAGGTAGCCGACTTGGCGCTTGATCGCGAGCGGCTCGCGCGTCGGGTCGAGCCCGACCACACGGACGACGCCGCGGGTCGGCTCGGTGAGGCCGAGCAGCATGAGCACCGTGGTCGTCTTGCCGGCGCCGTTGGGGCCCAGCAGGCCGAACACCTCGCCCTTGCGGATGGTGAGGTCCAGCGAGTCCACCGCGGTGAACTCGCCGTACCGCTTGGTCAGCCGGCGCGTCACGATCACCGCGTCCTCGGGGACGTCGGCGAGCAGCTCCGCCACCGTGCGACGACGGCGCCTCGGCCGGTCCTCGGCCGACCCGGCGGACTCCACGTCCCAGGGCCGGACGACGTGGCCGCCCTCCTCGGGCAGCGCGCTGGGCTCCTCGTCCCCAGGGTCCAGCGTCGGGGACGCGGCCGCCTCCGGAGCGCGCACCGGCGCGGCGGCATCCGGCCGGCCACCCACGGGGCGCGCCTGGTCAGGCGTCCGGGGTCTCGCGTTCAGGCCCGCCGTCGGCCGTGGCCGGCGGCGCTGCACGCCCCGCCTCGGCTCGAGCGGGGGCGTCCGGTCCTCGGTCATCGCGTTACCGCCGCCCGTATGTCCGGAAGACCCAGTACAGCGCGGCGAAGGTCGCCAGGAGGAGCACCACACCGGCGATCCACCAGAGCTGCGGGGTTTCGACGCGCACGCGGATGTCCTGCTTGCCGCTCGCCTCTGTCCCGTTGGCGTTGAACGTGATGGCGTAGTCGCCCGCGATCGCGTCCTTCGAGGGGGTGATCTTGGCGACCACGTTCTGCGAGTTGTTGGCGGTGCCGCCGGGGAGCGAGTCGATCTTGGCAGGGTCGAAGGTGACGGTCCAGCCCGTGGGCAGGTTGGTGGTCGTGGGCACGATGTTGGTGACCGGCGCCGTGCCGCCATTCGTGATCACGATCGTGAAATCCTTCTCGCTGCCGGCGTTCGCGCTGGTCGAGAGGACCTGGTCAGGGGTGGACACGGTCAGCGAGTAGCTGCCGATGATGGTGACCACGAGGTCCACCTTGGCGGTCTTGCCACCGCCCGACACCGTCACCTCGACCGGGTAGTCACCGGCCGTTGCGTTGGGGTCCGGCGTCACCGTGGCGGACAGGGTGCCGGTGCTGCCGGCGGCCACGATCAGGCTCGTGGCCTGCGTCTGGCCAGAGGGCTGCACCGCGACCTTCCAGCCGGCCGGGGCCGTGCCGTCGAACGAGTACGTCCCCTCGGTCGGGGTGTCGTTCTTGAGCGTCAGGTTGAACGAGAAGGTCGAACCCGAGTCGCCCTTCTTCTGCGGGTAGTCCGCCGCCAGCGAGATCGTGCCGCCCGCGGCGGATTCGACCTTCACCTTGACGACGAGCGTCGCGCTCTGGCCGTTGTCGGCAGTGGCAACGAGCGTGATCGGGTACTCGTTGGCGGTGGCGTCCGAGGGGACGTCCGCCGAGAACTGAACGTCGGGCGCGTTCGCCGGCTTGTCGTTGGCGACGTAGACGCTGCCGATGACCGAGCCGCTGCCGCCGAAGCGGTTCGCCCAGCCGTTCGGTGCGCCGGTGGCCTTGAGCGTCACGCCGGTGGGCGTGGAGGCGGTCAGGGTGAGCTTGAAGGTCGCCGTCGACCCGGGCTCGGCGACGATCTCGGGGTACGGCGTCGTGATCGTGAGGCTCTCGGCTGCACCGACGAGCGGGGCCGCAGGCCCGGCGACGACGGCGAGGACGCCGAGGACGAGGGCGATCCGCGAGGTCAGGCTGACCCGACTCGGACGCCCAGAAACGCGATCCGACATGCGCTGTCTCCAAGAGCGGAAAGGTGGACTCGGTCACACGACGGAGCACGGCCTCCTCACCAGTGCCCCGCGGCCGCGATGATATGGCGAATCGCCTGAGAACCGCGTGAGAGGACGATCAGGACGGCTTCGGCTTCGGCATCGGCGTGGGGGCCGGCGTCGGCGTGGGGGCCGGCGTCGGCGTCGGCGTGGGGGCCGGCGTCGGCGTCGGCGGCGGCGCCGTGGGGGTAGGCGTGGGCGTGGGCGACGCGACCGGCAGCGACTCGGACGGGGACGCCGATGCCGAGGGCCCGACGGACGGCGACGGGCACAGGACCGATGAGGCGCCCGGCGCGCCGGACCCGCCAAGCGGCTGCGAAGAATCGGACGGGAGCGGCGAGGCGCACGGGTCGAAGCTCGCGCTGGGGGACGGCGAGCCGCAGCCGCCGCCGTTGACGAGCGGCCCCCACGAGCGGCCGTACGGGTTGAACCCGCCGTTGTAGAAGTACGAGGTGCTGCTGCCCTTGGCCCCGCCGCCCACGAATGCCCCCCGCTGCGCGCGCTTGAGCCACGCCCGGTCGGCGGCCAGCCAGTTCGGGTTGTCCTTCTCGAAGCCCACGGTCGTGAGCACCGCGTCGCCGCAGGTGTTCGCCGGGAGCGTGGACGTCGGCGCGGTCCCGGGCAGGAACAGCTGGGTCACCTGGGGGCCCTTGCCCGAGGCGAGGGAGCCGGTCCACGGGTCGACCGTGGCCTGGTCCAGCCCGTCGGGCTTGATGAACGCGTTGAGGCTCCAGTTCTTCGTCGCCTCCTGGAGGAAGCCCTGCCATACGTAGGTCGTGACGTCGATGGAGAAGGTCGGGTTCGACGCGCTCGAGACCACCGAGTTGTCCGAGTTGCCGTTCCACGCGCCCACCGCGAGCGCGTACTCGCCCTTGGCCCGGTCGGACGCGGACGGTGCGCCGATGTACCCCCAGGCGTTGAGGTCCTTCGCGTCGTTGTTGGTGCCCGTCTTGAGCGTGGCCGGGCGGTGCTGGCCCCGGGCGTTGGTCAGCTCGAACTGGCCCCAGAACGGGTTGATGGACGGCTGCGTGTTGCCGGCCAGCGTGTCGGTGATGATGTACGCGGCCTGCGGGTCGAGGGCCTTCGTGGTTTGGACCTTGGCGATGTCCGTGTGGTCGATCAGCACGGTGTTGGTGCTGTCAGTGACCTTGAGCAGCGTTGTCTGGTCCGCCAGCTGGCCGCCGTCTGCCAGCGTGCCGTACGCGCGCACCAGGTCGATGCCGTGGACCTCGGCCACGCCGAGCGCGAACGACAGCCCGGCGGTGACCTTGCCGTTCTGGAAGTTGACGCCCATCGCCTCGGCCTGCGCCTGCACCCGCGGGACGCCGACCAGCGAGAGCGCCTTGACGGCGGGGACGTTGAGCGAGAAGCGCAGGGCGTCCTGCATGCGGACGGGACCGCGCTCGAGCATGTCGGCGTCGGTGGGGGTGTAGCCGCCGCCCATGTCGGTCGCCACGTCCATGAACACGCTCGCGGCGGTGAAGTACCGGTCGGCGATGCCGGTCGCGTACATGACGGGCTTGAAGGCCGAGCCGGGCTGGCGCCAGCCGGCGGCGAGCACGTCGAACTGGGGCTGGAGCTTCTTGGTGGCCTTGACGCTGGGGTCGTCAGCAGCGGCTGACCCGACGTACGCGATGATCTGGCCGGTCTGGTAGTCCTCGGCGATCAGCGCCCCGTTGTACAGGCTCTTGTTCGTGAGGTTCCGCATCCAGGCCTGATACGGCACCCCGAGGGTCTTCGCGTATGCCGCGGGGTTCTTCTGGTGGGGCAGGATCGTCGCCGCCTTGACCCACTTCTGCGCGATCCCCTGGAGCTTCCAGTCGAGCGTGGTCTGGACGTCGAGGCCGCCGCGCTCGAGCACCGGGCAGGTGTCCACGCCCTGGCCGCAGAGTTGCGTCGCGAGCTCCTTGCGGACCTGGTAGACGAACTGCGACGCCTGCCACGCCTTGGCCTTCTGCGAGGCGAGGACCACCGGCTCCTGCTTGGCCGCCGCGAAGTCGGCGGCGGTCGGCGTCTGGCCGTCGGCCGTCAGCAGCGGCGTCCGCCCGGAGGCCATCAGGTCCAGCACCGTGTTGCGGCGCTGGACGATGGGCGAGTCCTGGGGCACCACCAGCTGGGTGCCCTTGCACTTCGGGTCCGTCGGGTCGAGGGTCGGGTCAGAGGTGCAGACGGGCTGCGCGTTCTGGACCAGGTCGTAGTAGTCGGGTGCCTGGGGCAGCGCGGCGATGATCGCAGCCTGGGCCAGCGTCAGCTTCGCGGCCTGCGCGGGGTCGGTGACGTCAATGCCGAAGTAGCCCTTGATCGCGGCGGCCACGCCGTACGTGTCGTTGCCGTAGTAGTTCTGGTTGAGGTAGGCGGCCACGATCCGCTGCTTGCCGGCCACGCCCGGGAACGCCTGCGTGACCCGGATCGACTGGATGATCTCCTTGAGCTTGCGGCTGATCGTGGTCTGGGTCTGGGCGGTGCCGTTCTCGGTCAGGAGGCGCTGGCGGACCAGCTGCTGGGTGATGGTGGAGCCGCCGCGGACCCGGCCGCGAAGCGCGTCAACGCCGGACGCGAGGATGCCCACCGGGTCGAACCCCGAGTTGTCCCAGAAGGTGCTGTCCTCGACCGCGGTCGTCGCGTCCACGACCTCGGGCGGGATGTCCTGGAACGCGAGGACGGTCCGGTTCTCGGTGCCGAAGGTCGCCAGCTGGGTCGTGCCGTCGCGCGCATAGACCACCGACTGCTGGATCAGCTGCATCTGCTCGAGCTGGTGGGGGTCCGGCAGGTTCGCGCTGAGCGAGAGGTAGAGGCCGACGCCGGCCACGGCGCCGGCCAAGCCCAGGAAGCCCAGGGCGCCGAACAGGAACAGGCCCATGCGCGCGGCCGTCCCCATGCCGCGCCGCCGGCGGCGGGGCTGGACAGGGGCGGCGGTCGCCCAGTCGCGGGGAGCCGCGGGATCGTCGTACTGCATCGGGCCCAAGGATGCCCCGGGCGCGCGGATCGTGCTGGCGGCCGTCGGCGCGGGGTGGCGTGGCGCCCGGTGCCGCCACCTTAGCGTCCGGGCCAATCCCCTTACAGGCCGAACCGGTCGATCGCGTCCGCGGCCAGCCGCTCGCCGATGGCCAGCGACGAGGTGGCGGCGGGCGACGGCGCGTTGCGCACGTGGAGGACGCGGTCGCCGCCGGCGAGGTCGAAATCGTCGACCAGCGTGCCGTCGCGCCCGAGGGCCTGCGCGCGGACCCCCGACGGCCCGAAGGTGACCTGGTCGCCGCGCAGCTCGGGCAGGAAGCGCTGCACCTCACGGACGAAGGCGCCCTTCGACCAGTCGCGCCACATCTCGGCCCCGCCCGTCCGCCAGAACCGGCGTGCCAGCGAGCGGAAGCCCGGGTTCGCCAGCGCCTCCGCCAGGTCCCGCAGCGAGATGTCGCGGCGGCGGTACCCCGTTCGTCGGAAGGCGAGCACCGCGTTCGGCCCGGCCCACACCTGCCCGTCGATCCTGCGCGTCAGGTGCACGCCAAGGAACGGGAAGCGCGGGTCCGGCACGGGGTAGACGAGGCCGCTCACGAGTGCCGCCGCCTCCGGGCTGAGCGTGTAGTAGTCGCCGCGGAACGGGACGATCGAGGGCGATTCCCTCGTCCGCTCGCCGGTGAGCGCGGCCACCCGGTCGGCCCACAGCCCGGCGCAGGCGATGACGCTCCTGGCCTCGACGGGACCGCCCGGCGTCTTCAGGACCAGCGCGTCTGGCCGCCGCTCGATGGCCGTGACGGGCCGGGACAGCTCGATCTCCCCGCCCCTCGCGCAGACGTCGTCCGCGTAGGCTCGCGTCACGAGCGTGAAGTCCGTGATGCCGGTGCGCGGGCTCCACAGCGCCCGGATGCCCCGCACGTGTGGCTCGATCTCGCGCATGCGCTCTGGACCCACCTCCTCGAGGCCGTCGACGCGGTTGGCCAGGCCCCTCTCCTTGAGGGCGGCCAGGCGCGGCAGCTCGGTCTCGTCGAGGGCCACCACGAGCTTGCCGGGCCAGGCGATCGGGATGCCGTGCGCCTGGCAGTACCGCTCCAAGAGGCCCTTGCCCTCGCGGCACAGGAGCGCCTTCTGCGAGCCCGGCGCGTAGTACAGGCCGGCGTGGACCACCCCCGAGTTGTGGCCCGACTGGTGCGCGGCCACCTTGGCCTCGCGCTCCAGCACGACGAGCCGCAGATCCGGGCGGCGCTCGAGCAGCTGGAGCGCGGTGGCAAGTCCGACGATTCCAGCGCCGATGACCGCGACATCCACGCGCTGTGTGCCGGGAGAGGCGGTGCCCATTCCTCGAGGGTAGCGCGCTCGACGCGCCGCGTGCCGGTGCTAGGCCTGCGCGAGCGCGGCCAGGAGCCGGTCGACGAATTCGGCCTGGGCCGTGTTGAGCCGCCGGCGAGCCTCGGCGGGGCGCGCCCACACGACCCGGTCGATCTCGGGCACCACGAGCGTCTGCCCCGTCTTGGGCGGCCACTCGACCTCGGCCTCGAGGCTCTGCAGCCGGCTCGGATCCATGTCGCCCTCGTACGCCCAGGCGCGGACCGTCTTGCCCGAGCGCATCCGGACCTCGCCCAAGTCGATCGGCGTGCCGTCCGGGGGGCGCTGACCGGTCTCCTCCTCGAACTCGCGCCGGGCGGCGTCAAGGTCCGCCTCGTGGTCCAGCGGCGCGCCCTTGGGGATGGACCAGGCCGCCGTGTCGCGTCGGGCCCAGATGGGCCCGCCCGGGTGCCCGATCAGGACCTCTACCGAATCGCCGGAGCGCCGGTAGAGGAGCAGGCCTGCTGAATGCTTCGCCATCGTGGTGCGGAGTGTGACGCGTTGCGTGGACCGACGGGGATCGCAGCCGGGGGGCGCACCAAGACGCACCGGGCACACGAAAGCGCCCGAAGGAACCATGCGTACCGGCTCACCCACGACGCACCCGAGCAAGCTCGGCCTTGTCGCGGCGGCTCCGGCTCCGTCCACCTCAACGACCTTGCGGCCACCGTGGCGGAGGTTCCAGAGACCCGGTCCGTTGATTGCTCACCGGCCCGGTTTCGGTACCACCGGCCCCTTCGGGCAAGACGAACCATACGCGGCCGCGGCGCGGCCTCCAATGGGCTTGTCCACGAAATTGCGGGAGAGCCTTGTGGAGTTGTCCACGATTCCGAGCTTGTGTGGACGGATTGTGGAGAAGTCCGCGGCCCTCCGCGGCGAGACGAGGGGCTGCTGGCGTCCGACACGCCCAGGCCCAGGCCAGACGTCAGGCCCCGTCAGCCACCACGCCGCGTGCCGAGCGGGCCGGCGCCACCTCGTGGTGCCGCAGGCAGCGCGCCTCGTAGGTCTCAACCGCCGGCGCATCGAACCCGCCGATGACGATCAGCGGGTCGTCGATCGCCGCCGGCCGACCGCCGACCAGGCGCTGGGTGCGCGTGGCGGTCTCGCCGCAGACCACGCAGATGGCGGACAGCATCGTGATCTCGTCCGCCAGCGCGAGCAGATTGGGCATCGGGCCGAACGGCCGCCCAGCGAAGTCGGTGTTGAGCCCGCTCGCGATCACGTGACGCCCGCTGTGGCGCAGCGTCTCCACGGCCCGGACGAGGCTCTGGTCGAAGAACTGCGCCTCCTCGATCCCGATCAGGTCCACGTCGCGCTCGCGCGCGAGGGACAGGATCGCGACGGGCTCGTCCTTGGACACCGGGGTCGACGGGTAGCGGGCGTGGCTGCGGCTCTCCGCGTACTCGGCCGGCGTGCGGTCGTCCACGTCGGGGCGGACGAGCAGGATGCGCCGCCGGGCGATCTCGGCACGGCGGAGCAGGCGGAGCAGCTCGTCGGTCTTGCCCGACGACATGCACCCGGCGATGACATGGAGCCACGGGTCGGCACGGAACAGCACGCTTCGATCCTACCGGCTCCGGACGCCTCCCGGCAGGCCCGCCGGCGCCGCCCCGCGCATCGCGACCGCCTAGGATGGGCGCGATGACGACCTCGACGGGCCGCCCCGGCATCGGCCTCAACCTCCCCACGTGGCCCCGCGCCGACCGAACCATCGCCTCCTGGACCGAGATGCGGTCCCTGGCCCGCGACGCCGAGGCGCTGGGCGTCGACATGCTGTGGGTCCCTGACCACCTCGTGCGCATCCTGCCGTCGGGCCGTCCCGTCGGCTTCCGTGAGTGTTGGACCATCCTCACCGCCGCCGCGGAGGCGACGACGCGCATCGGCATCGGCCCCTTCGTCGCCTGCGCCGGGTTCCGCAACCCGGGGCTCCTCGCCCGCATGGCGGAGACCCTCGACGAGGTCAGCGGCGGGCGCCTGGTCCTGGGCCTGGGCAGCGGCATCCCGGACGGCGACACGAGCTGGCGGATGTTCGGCTTCGAGGCGGCCCGGCCCGTCGGCCGCTACGCGGAATCGGCGGAGGTGGTGGCGCGGCTGCTCCATGGCGAGACGCTCACGTTCTCGGGCGACCACGTCCGCACCGACGGCGCGACCCTGGAGCCCCGCGGGCCACGACCCGCCGGCCTGCCCCTGTGGCTGGCGGCCAAGGGCGAGCGGACGATGGACGTGGCGGCGCGCTGGGGCGACGCCGTCAACGTCAACACGGCGCTCGCGGGCCCGGACGACGTGGCGGCGGCCGCGGGAGCTGCGGCTGCGGCATGCGCCCGTGTCGGGCGCGACCCGGCGACGCTCGCGTTGACGGGCTGGGCGCGCATCGCCTTCGATGCCGGCGGGCACGGCGTCGAGCGTCCGGGCTGGCTCTCGGGCTCCACCCCGGAGCTGGTGGCTGTGCTACGGGCGATGGCGGGGGCTGGCCTGGCCCACGTCGCCGTCTACCTCGGCACCGAGGACGACCCGAGCCCGCTCCCCGCGCTGACGCCACAGGCGCTGGAGCGTTTCGCCCCCGTGCTCGAGGCGCTCGGCGCGCCCTGAGACCGGCGCGGCGCGAGCGCGGGTGCCGCCCCTCGCCCCGCGTCTCTTGCGCAGTAATCGGAGGGCGGGGCGTCGATACCTTGACTCGGTGCCCGGCATCCCCACACTCGAGACAGGGAAGGGGCGCGCATCGAGATGGCTGATCCGACCGACGAAACGGCATTGATCATCACGGTCCGGCTGCCCGCGGCGCTGGGGGGCCTCCGTCGGCGATCCGTGCCGGACGCGGCCGCGGGCCTGCCCGCGCACGCCACGCTGCTGTACCCGTTCGCGGCGGGGGAGGCCCTCGATGAGGCCGTCCGGGCGAGGTTGGAGCGCGTCATCTCCGCGCGCGCCGCGTTCTCGTTCCGGTTGGCCGGACTCGGGCGGTGGCCGGGCGTTCTGTACGCGTCCGTCGAGCCGGAGGCGCCCTTCCGGTCGCTCTATGCCGACCTGCTCTCCGCGTTCCCTCAGTTCCCGTCCGGAGGCGGCAGGTTCGAGTTCGTGCCCCACGTGACGATCGCGGTCGACCCGGCGGCGAGCGCCCCCGAGACCGCGAGCGATCCCGCCTGGCGGAGCCTGCCCGTTGTCCAGCACGCGTCCCGAGCCGATCTGATCGTGCGGGGCCCGACGGGCTGGGACGTGCACTGGTCGTTCCCGATGCGGGGTGAGCCGAAGCCTCCGCGCCGCCAGCAGGCAAAGCCGCGGCGATGAGCGCTTGGCGAGTGGATCCTCGAGGCCGGCCGAAATCGACACCGTGCCGCTCGTCCAGCGCGACAGGTCGCGCCCCGATTGGACTGGCATCTCCTGCGGGTCTCGGCGCGCCCCGAGCCCTCGCCGGGCGGTGCGCTCGCCGTATCCTCAACGGTGCCCCCGCCCTCGGGGTACGGGCGGGCGGGTCGCCAAGGCCAGGAGGGCTTGATGCCGGGCTTCACGCCGTTCACCACCAACTACTCGGACCTGTCGGACGAGAACGGCTACCAGTTCGAGTTCCGATGCGACGTCTGCGGATCGGGGTACCGAAGCGAATTCGTTCGCTCGGCCCTCGGTACTGCGGGCAACCTGCTCAGCGGCGCGAGCAGCCTTATCGGCGGGTTCTTCGGCGGCGCGGCGAATGCGGCCGACCGGGTCAAGGAGGTCACTGACCGCGGCGCGCGCGATGACGCGCTCAAGAAGGCCGCGAACGAGATCATGCACCTGTTCACCCGTTGCCCCCGGTGCAACAACTGGGTGGACGAGACGTGCTGGAACCAGCCGCGCGGGCTGTGCGTGAGCTGCGCCCCGAACCTGGCCACCGAGCTGGAGGCGGAGCGCGCATCGGTCGAGATCAGCCAGATGCGCCAGGCGTTGCAGCAGGAGACGGTCTTCTCGGGCGACACGAGCGCCAAGCAGACGGTCTGCCGATCCTGCGGCAAGCCGGTGGGCTCGGAGAAGTTCTGCTCGAACTGCGGCACGCCGACCGGGCAGAACCACTGCACGCAGTGCGGCGGCGAGATCACGCCGGGCTCTCGGTTCTGCGGGAACTGCGGCGCGAAGGCCGGCTGACCAGCCCGCTGATCGCCAGGCACGGCCCCGGCCCCGTCGCGTCGGACGACGCAGACGGGGCCGATCGATTCACGGACCTGGCGGGCGCGTACCCGAGGCCGTGGCGATGTGACGCCTCGGCCAGGCGAGGCAGCAGCGTCAGCCGGCAGCGGTGCCGCAGTCCCTGCAGAAGCGGGCGCCATCGGCGAGCGGGCTGCCGCAGGCGCGACACGTCGATGCGCTGGGCGTCGGATCAGCAGGTGCCGACTCCGCTGCGGGCGTCGGCGGCGCGGGCTGGCCCCACGCGGGGGCCTGAGCGGGTGCGGCGGGCTGGCCCCAACCGGGCGCTGGGGCAGGCGAAGCCGGCGGCGCAACCGGAGCAGGCGCGCCAGTCGCCGCGGCGGGCTGTTGCTGCCCCCAGCCCGGGATCGGGCCCGCCGCAGGAGCCTGCCTCCCCCAGCCCGGGATGGAGCCCGGCGCCGCCGATGCTGCCTGCGCCTGCTGCGCTGCGAGCGCCGCGCCGACCGGGTTCCCGCACCTGGGGCAGGCGATCCAGGACGCGTCGTCGAGCGGGGCGCTGCAATTCGGGCATCGCCCGGGCGAGAACGGATCGCGCGTCCCGCACTTCGGGCAGGCGACGACGTCGCGCTCGATGAAGGTCCCGCAGTGCGGGCAGGGGTGCTTGAAGGTCGGCATCGGGGGCTCCTCAGTCGTCGCCGGCGGCGGCTTCGCTGACCTGCGCCTCTTGCGCCGTCCGGCCGGGCCACTCGGCAGAATCATCGCGGGCCGTGGCGTGCCACGCCACGAGATCGCGCACGGCCGCCTCCCACGAGGCTGCATCGCGGTGGACGATCCGGGCCACGAACGCGGCGCGCGCCATCGCGAGGCTCGGCAGCGCGGCCAGGGCCAGTCGATAGCGCAGGGCGGGCGGGGCGGCGAGCTGTGCGGCGGGCAGGGCCATCGGCTCGCGCAGGAACCGGGCGTCGATCAGCGCCTCCGAGATGCCGTTGACTGCGGCGTCGAGCGCGCCCGGCGGCAGCGTGCCCGTGAACGCCGGCCGCGAGACGACGCGGAACATGTAGGTCGCGTGGGAGCCCTCGCTCACGAGCTCGAGCGCGATCAGGTTGCCCGGCAGCCCGACGAGGAACCAGATCTTCGGCGCCTCGGGCGCGCCCGGCCGCTCGGGCGCGCACGCGAGCCAGCGCGGGGCTGCATCGCCGCCCCCGATCACCCGCAGCACGCGGTAGCTCTCGTCGAACGGCGGCACGCCGAGCGTGGCGGCCTCGAGCAGCGGCCACGCCTCTCCCAGCTGCGCAGGTCCCACCGCCCGGCCCTCCAGCATCAGGGGCGACGCGAGCGAGCGGGGCGAGAACGGCGCATCAGGGATCAGGCTGGTCACGATCGCCGTGGCGTCCGCCGCGGCCCCGTCGCGCAGCGCCGCCCACCGGTTCCGGTGCTCGGTCGCCAGCGCGCCCAGGCGCAGCAGCCGGAGCGCCGGGCCGCCGTCGGGCGCGGGCGGCAGGCTGGGCCCTGCCCCGCCGATCGTCACGGCGCCGACGGACGCATCGAGCTCCACCCTGCCGATGTCGGCGCGCCGGACGCGCCGCCAGGGCATCCGCTCGTCGACCGGCGCCAGCACGACGCCCCGGTCGTGGTACACGAGCTGCGCGACGCCGCTCTCCGCCCAGGCCGAGTACTCGACAAGGTCGATCTCGGCGGCCGCGTCGAGCTGCACCAGCCCGTCCGCGAGCCGCTGCCGGAGCCGCCCGTCGCGCAACCGCCTGACGAGCAGCCCGGTCATCGTCCCGAAGCGCTCGAACTGCCATGTCGCAGCGCCCGGGCCGGCGCCGAGGCCAACGGTGACGACGCCCGCGTCAAGGGTGACGGACGCGACGTCGCGATAGCCCGCGGTCCAGGCGGCGGCGCCAGCCGCCTCGACCGTGAAGCCCGCCTCGTCGAGCGCCACCTGCGCCTCGCCGGGCGCCTCGCCGGGACGGTGGGCGACGCCTCGGAGGCGTGCAGGCGTTTCGGTGGGCACGAGCGCATCTCCCCTGCGGATGGCGTGACGCGCCGGCGCGGCGCCGGACCATCGTAACGACCGGGCCGCCTCGCAGATGCCCTCTCCGGCGTGCCCTCGACCACGGGCCCCTCGTCGTGCGCAGGGTCGCCGGGCGCGTGTTGAGGGTGGTGCGCCAGCGCTCCGTGGCCCCCCGCAGCCATGCGACCCTAGTGTCGACCCCAGACGCATGGAGCCCCCGGATGCCCGACCTCGCCCTCGAGCCGCTGAGCTGGCTTGACGAACACCCGCGTCCTGGCGAGGAGCACTCGATCCTGGACGAGCGTTCGTGGACCCGCTGGCTCAACCGCGATCGCCAGCGCCTGGAGGTGGGCCAGCGGGACCCGAAGCCCGAGGCGGAGAGCCCCGTGGCCGGCGAGACGGCCCGGTAGCGGGCGAGCTGGGCGGTTGCAGCGCCACATGACCGGCATCCGCGCGTCGATCCTGCTCGTCGTGGTGGCGGGCGTCCTGTTCGGCACGGCGGGGACCGCCCAGTCGCTGGGCCCGACGGGCGCGGCGCCGATCGCGGTGGGCATCCTGCGCATCCAGGTGGGCGCGATCGCGCTCGTTGCGGTGATGCCCCTGCTGGGCGCGAGCCGGCGTCGCCTGCCTGTCCTCTGGCGCCGTCCCCAGATCCTCGTCACCGCGGTCGCCGCCGCGCTCTACCAGCCCTGCTTCTTCGGCGCCGTGAGCAGCGTGGGCGTCGCGCTCGGCACGCTGGTCGCGGTCGGCAGCGAGCCGGTCTTCGCGGGGCTGCTCGGCTGGGTGGCGCTCCGCCACCGCCCGACGCTCGGCTGGCTCATCGCCACGGCCATCGCGGTGATCGGGCTCGTGCTCCGTTCCGCCGGACGCCTGGAGGCCGGAGGCGACCTCCTCGGGCTGCTGCCAGCCCTGGGCGCCGGGCTGTGCAGCGCGTGCTACACCGTGGCCGCGAAGCACCAGCTTGACCGTGGCGCCACCGCCATCGAGGTCCCGGCCGCCAGCTTCGTCCTCGGCGGGCTGCTCCTCGCGCCGCTGCTCCTGGGGCAGCCGCTCGCCTGGATGGCGTCGCCCTCGGGCCTCGCGCTCGTGGTGTACCTCGGGGTCGCCACGATGGCGATCGCCAACGTGCTGCTCGCTCGCGGCATCCACGGCCTGCCGCCGGGACCGACCGCCACGCTCATGCTCACCGACCCGCTCGTCGCCACGCTGCTGGGCGTCGTGGTGCTGGGCGAGGCGCTGACCCCCCTGGCCGCTCTGGGCGTCGGCCTGGTCCTGGCCGGCCTCGTGCTCCAGGGCGTCGTGGTGGCGCGCGGCGAGCCCGATGACCTCGAGCCGGCACCGGTCCTCTGACCGTGATCGAATAGGCCCAACCGCAGCTTCCAGGAGACTGAACCCAAATGATTGTGTGTGTGCCGGTGACCTCCGACGGCCAGGTGGACTCGAGCTGGGGTCGCGCAGGCCGCGTCGCGCTCGCCCGGGTCGAGGGCGGCCAGATCACCTCCTGGGAGGAACACCCCGTCGGCTGGGACGTGCTCCACGACGTCGGCACGGACGGGGGCCACCACGCCCGGGTCGCGACCTTCCTGCGCGACCACGGGGTCGAGGTCGTCGTCGCCGGCCACATGGGCCCTCCGATGGCCCAGATGCTCGCGAAGATGCGGATCCTCGCGCGGACGGGCGCCCAGGGCGATGCGCGCCAGGCCGTGGAGACCGCAGGGCGCCTGGACGGGTAGGGGGGCCGGGGAAGGCGCCGGCAGGCGGCCGGGCCCACGAACGCCGCCGGCGGGGCCGGCGGCGTGTTCCTGAGCGAAGAGAGGGCGGGCGGACCCGCCGACGCGGCTAGCGGACCAGCTCCGCCGGCGTGCTGTACGAGCGAAGCGCGGCCATGTAGTTCGCCCGCTCGAACGCGGTTGGGTCGACGACGTTGGCGGCCGTGGCCGAGCCGCGCAGCTGCGCCACGGATTCGTACTCGTGCTCGGCCATCCACGCCGCCAGCCCGTCGACGATGGACTTGACGCGCAGCACGCCGTGCTGGAGCACAGCGGACGTGGTCATCGTCACGTCGGCGCCGACGAGCAGGGCCTTGGCCGCGTCGGTCGCGGTGTGGATCCCGGACGTGGCGGCCAGGCCGACGCCATCGCCGAGCTGGGGTCGCAGGATCGCGATCCAGCGCAGCGGCAGGCGCAGCTCGGCCGGCGTCGAGAGGGACACCTTGTTGACGATCTCGAGCGACTCGAGGTCGAGGTCCGGCTGGTAGAACCGGTTGAACAGCACGAGGCCGCTGGCGCCCGCCTTGACGGCATTGGACGCGAAGTTGGCGAGCGCGGTGTAGTACGGGCTGAGCTTGACGGCGAGCGGGATCGAGACCGCGGCCCGGACGGCCGCGATCAGCTCCAGGTCGCGCGCCTCGCGGTCGATCCCGTTCATCGCTGGATCGGCCACCACGTGGTACAGGTTGAGCTCGAGCGCGTTCGCGCCGGCGTCCTGCATCAGGCGCGCGTAGCGGACCCAGCCGCCGAGCGTCGTGGCGTTGAGGCTCGCGATCACGGGGATCGCCACCAGGGACTTGGTCTTCTCGAGACGCGCCAGGTACCGGTCGCCGGTGTCCTTGTAGTCCTCGATCCTCGGGAAGTACGAGAGCGCCTCGCCGAACTGCTCGTCGCCCTGCTCGAGGGATCGGTTGAGCTCGATCTCCTCGTTGAGGATCTCCTCCTCGAACAGGGACGGCAGGACGACGGCGCCCACCCCGGCCTCATCGAGCTGCTTGACCACGGCCGGGTCGCCCGTCCACGGGGAGGACGAGGCGACCACCGGGTTGCGGAGGTCGAGCCCGAGGTAGCGGGTGCGCAGGTTCGCGTTCATGACCCCGACCTCCTTCAGCCTTCGCCGCCGACGACGTCGTCGTCCTTGGGCGAGTGCAGGTGCGGCACGTTGCGGTGGATGCCGGACAGCTGCTGGTAGTAGCGCCACTTCTCGTCGGCGTCGGCCTGCATGAGCTCGGCGAGCTCGGCCGCCTTGTCCGGGTTGGTCCGCTCGAGGATCGCGAACCGCGTCTCGCTGGAGACGAACTCCTTGATCGGGATCGACGGCTTGGTGGAGTCGAGCTTGAACGGCATGCCGTCGTCGTCGGTGACCACCGGCGAGTAGCGGTAGAGCGGCCAGTAGCCGGCCTTGACCGCGTCCTTCTGGTGGCTCATCGACTTGCTCATGTCGATGCCGTGGGCGATGCAGGTGGCGTAGGCGATGATCAGGCTCGTCCCCGGCCAGGCGTCCGCCTCGAGCAGCGCCTTGATCGTCTGGGCGTCGTTGGCGCCCATCGCGATCTGGGCGACGAACACGTTGCCGTAGGAGCGGGCGATGGCGCCCAGGTCCTTCTTGCCCGTGCCCTTGCCGGCGGCGGCGAACTTGGCGACCGCGCCGCGCGGGGTGGACTTGCTGGCCTGGCCGCCGGTGTTCGAGTAGACCTCGGTGTCGAGGACCAGGATGTTCACGTTGCGCCCGGAGGACAGCACCTGGTCCAAGCCGCCGAAGCCGATGTCGTAGGCCCAGCCGTCGCCGCCGATGATCCACACGCCCTTGCGGACGAGGTCGCCGGCGAGCGACGCCAGCGAGCGGGCGTCGTCCGAATCGAGCGTGGCGAGGATGCCCCGGAGCTGGTCGACGCGGGCGCGCTGGGCGGTGATCTCCGCCTCGGTGCTCTGCGTCGCCTCGACGATCTCCTTGGCAAGCGTCTCGCCGATCTGCGGGGCGAGCTTCGCCACCAGGGCGCTCGCCTGCTCGTGCTGCTTGTCCAGCGCGAGGCGCATGCCCAGGCCGAACTCGGCGTTGTCCTCGAACAGGCTGTTCGCCCACGCCGGCCCCTCGCCCGCGGCGTTGGTCGCCCACGGGGTGGTCGGCAGGTTGGCGCCGTAGATCGAGGAGCAGCCGGTGGCGTTGGCCACGACCATCCGGTCGCCGAACAGCTGGGTCACGAGGCGCAGGTACGGCGTCTCGCCGCAGCCGGCGCAGGCGCCCGAGAACTCGAACAGCGGCTCGAGGCGCGCGGCGCCCTTGACCGTGTCCACGGCGATCGCGTCGCGGGCCAGGGGCTCGATGGACTCGAACATGTCCCAGCGCTCGCGCTCGACGTCGCGGACCTCGAGGTAGTTGGCCATGTTGATGGACTTGTGCCCGACGTCGGTCTTGCTCTTCGCGGGGCAGACGTCCACGCACACGCCGCAGCCGGTGCAGTCGTCCGGGGACACCTGGATGGTGATCAGGTGGCCCGGCAGGTCGCGCGACTTGAACTCCTTGCTCGGGAGCCCGGCCACGGCCTGAGCCTCGGGGTAGACCTTCATCCGGATCGACGCATGCGGGCAGACCATGGCGCACTTGCCGCAGTCGATGCAGATCGACGCGTCCCAGATCGGGATGGACGGGGCGATGGCCCGCTTCTCGTAGCGCGTGGTGGCGCTCGGGAAGGTGCCGTCCACCGGCAGGGCGCTGACCGGCACGAGGTCGCCGTCGCCGGCGATCAGCTTGGCCGTGACGTCGCGCACGAACTCGGGCGCCGTCGCCGGGATCAGGTTGACCAGCTCGGATTCGGTCTTGACCGGGCCCGGCGTGACGTGGGCCATGCGGGCGAGCGACGCATCGATGGCCGCGTAGTTGCGCTGGACCACGGCCTCGCCGCGCTTGGCGTAGGTCTTCTTGACCGAGTCCTTGATGCGCGTGATCGCCTCCTCGGCCGGGAGCACGCCCGACAGCGAGAAGAAGCACGGCTGCATGACCGTGTTGATGCGGTTGCCCATGCCGACCTCGGTCGCGACGGCGAACGCGTCGATGACCCACAGGTCGATGCCCTTGTCCACGATCTGGCGCTGGACCGACGCCGGCAGGCGGTCCCAGACCTCGTCGGGGCCGTACGGGGCGTTGAGCAGCAGCGTGGCGCCGGGCTTGGCCAGGTCGAGGATCCGCTTGTTGCCGATGAGGCCGAACTGGTGGCAGGCGACGAAGTCGGCCGCCTCGACGAGGTAGGTGCTCTTGATGGGCTTGGGCCCGAAGCGCAGGTGCGAGACCGTGATCGAGCCCGACTTCTTCGAGTCGTACTCGAAGTAGCCCTGCGCGAACAGGTCGGTGCCCTCGCCGATGATCTTGACCGAGCTCTTGTTGGCGCCGACGGTGCCGTCCGAGCCGAGGCCGAAGAACAGGGCCTGGACCTCGCCGGCCGGGCGCCGGTGCTTGAAGTCGTGGTCGATCGGCAGCGAGAGGTGCGTGACGTCGTCGTAGATGCCGAGCGTGAAGTGGCGCTTCGGCTTGGCGGTGGCCAGCTCGTCATAGACGGGCTTGACCATCGAGGGGGTCATCTCCTTGGACGCGAGGCCGTAGCGCCCGCCGGTGACCCGGGGCATCGCGGCGAACGGCGGGTTGTCGCCGTCCATCGCCTCGGCCAGAGCCGACACGACCTCGAGGTAGAGCGGCTCGCCGACGGCGCCCGGCTCCTTGGTCCGGTCGAGGACCGCGATCGAGGTGACGGTCGCGGGCAGCGCCGCGATGAAGGCGGCCGAGGGGAACGGGTTGAACAGGCGGATGGCCAGCATGCCGACCTTCTCGCCCTTCGCGACCAGCGCGTTGACGGTCTCCTCGACGGCGCCCGCCGCGGAGCCGAGCACCACGATGACGCGCTCCGCGTCCGGAGCGCCGATGTAGTCCACGAGGTGGTACTGGCGGCCGGTCCGGGCGGCCAGCTCGTCGAACACCGTCTGAACGACGCCCGGCACGGCGTCGTGGTACAGGTTGGCCGCCTCGCGGGCCTGGAAGTAGACGTCGGGGTTCTGGGCCGTGCCGCGGACGACCGGCGCCTCGGGCGACAGCGCCCTGGCGCGGTGGGCCAGGACGTCCGCCTCGCGGACCAGCGCGCGCAGGTCGTCCTTGCCGAGGATCGAGATCTTGTTGATCTCGTGGCTGGTGCGGAAGCCGTCGAAGAAGTGGAGGAACGGCACCCGGCAGCGGAGGGTGGCGGCGTGCGCGACGAGCGCGAAGTCGTGGGCCTCCTGGACCGAGCCCGACGAGAGCATCGCGAAGCCGGTGGCGCGGGCGTGCATCACGTCGCTGTGGTCGCCGAAGATCGACAGCGCGTGGGTGGCCAGGGCGCGGGCCGCGACGTGGATGACCGACGGGGTGAGCTCGCCCGCGATCTTGAACATGTTCGGGATCATCAGCAGGAGGCCCTGCGACGCAGTGAACGTCGTCGCCAGGGCGCCCTTCTGGAGCGCGCCGTGCATGGCGCCCGCGGCCCCGCCCTCGGACTGCATCTCGACGACGTCCGGGATCAGGCCCCACAGGTTCGGTTTGCCGGCCGCGGCCCAGTCATCGCAGTGTTCGGCCATCTGGGAGGCTGGTGTGATCGGGTAGATCGAGATGACCTCGGACAGCGCATAGGCGACGCGGGCCGCCGCCTCGTTGCCGTCGATGGTCTCCCAGTGCTGGTCCATGAATCGCTGCTTCCTTTCGGGCGGCGCCGGCCACCCGGGATGGTGGCGGTGGATGAGAGACGCAGGCGCACGCGGAGGTGGCCCTCCTGCACACATGGTGATTGTGCGCTTCGAGCCGCGTCGAAAGCCGTCCGGATGGACCCCACATCACAGACCGCAGGTCGCCCCATGTGGGGCCATCGGGCGTGATTAGGGTCCGATCGGCCCGGTCCGGCCCGTCCGCGCGCCCTGCCTCGGGGATGCCGATTGACCGCGCAGCGACGTCCGGCTACGCTCACGGCAATCCGGCGATGGTGTCCGCCGAGACGCGACCAGCGTCTGAACCGCCCGGCTCGGGATGATGGCCCCTGGACTGCTCAGGCAGACCGGGCCTTCGCGGGGCCCCGAAGCGGAGAACGACCGTGGACGACATCGACCTGATCGGGGCCCCTGGGGCACGGGCGGTCGGGGACGCCGATGAGATCGACGGTGGACCGATCCCGCGGCCATGGCGCGCGGAGACCGCATGACGTACCTCGCGATCTCCATCGGCGCGGTCCTGGGCGCCAACTTCCGCTACCTCCTCGGCGGCTGGATCTCGGACCGCTGGGGCACGTCGTTCCCGGCGGGCACCTTCGTCATCAACGTGACCGGCTCGTTCGTGATCGGGATCGTGCTCACGCTCGTCACCGAGCGCCTGGCAGCGCCGACGTGGGTTCGGCCGGCGATCGCGATCGGGTTCCTCGGGTCCTACACCACGTTCTCGACGTTCAGCTATGAGACCCTCGCGCTCGCCCGAGACGGCGCCTGGGTGATGGCGGGCCTCAACGTGCTCCTGAGCGTCGGAGCGTCCCTCGTCGGCGTCTACCTCGGCACCTCGTTGGCGCGGGCCATCTGACAGGAGGACAGGCCATGCAGGGGTCCGCACGCGGAACGCGCGTCCAGGTCTTCCTGGGCGAGACCGAGCAGGAGGGCCACACGCCCAGGTACCTCGCGCTGCTCGAGTACCTGCGGCGCGAGGGGGCCGCCGGGGCCACCGTCACCCGCGGGATCGCCGGGTTCGGGGCGAACAGCCGGATCAAGACGTCCACGATCCTCCGCCTGTCGGTGGACCTCCCGGTGGTGCTCACCTGGATCGACGCCCCCGAGCGCGTGGAGCGGCTGCTGCCCGGTCTCCGGTCGCGCAGCGGCTCGGGGATCATCACGGTGGAGGAGGTCGAGATCGCGGGCTACGGCGGGCGGCGCCTGGAGCAGCTCCGGTTCGACCTCCAGGTGCGCGACGTCATGCGCGCCGACGTCGTGAGCGTCCGAGAGGACGCGCCCGTCCGATCGGCCGTCGAGGCGCTGGTCGGCCAGGAGTTCCGCTCTCTGCCGGTCGTCGACTCGGCCGGGATGCTGCGGGGCATCGTCGCGAACACCGACCTGATCAAGCGCGCGGGCCTCCCGGCCCGGCTGGAGCTGCTCGCCGCGATGCCGGAGGCGGCGCGCGCCGCTGTCCTCGACGGCCTCCCCGAGCGACAGGTCGGCGACGTCATGCACGGAGAGCCCGTGACCCTGCGGCTGGAGGACACGGTGAGCACGGCCACCCGCCGGATGAGCGACTCCCGGCTCAAGCGCCTGCCGGTGGTCGACGACGCCGGCCGGCTCGCCGGGATCATCTCGCGGGCCGACGTGCTGCGCGCGGTCGCCGAGTCATTCCCGCGTGGCGCGGCGGAGGGCGCCAGTCATCCCGGCGCGAGGACCGCGGGCGACCTGATGCGCACCGATGTCCCGGTGGTCAGGGCCGACGCTCCGCTCCGCGACGTGGTGGACGTGGTCGCCTCCACGCGCCTCAACCGCGCGGTCGTGGTGGACGAGCACGACAGGGTGCTCGGCGTGATCAGCGACGCGGATGTCCTCGCCTCGGTCGAGGCATCGGCTCGGCCCGGGGTCGTCGGCGCCCTCATGCGAGTCGGCGGAGCCCCGGGCGGCAAGGCACGCGCCGCCGACCTCATGCACCCCGACGCCCCCGTCGTCCCCGGATCGGCGTCCCTCGCCGAGACGGCTCAGCTGATGGTCGCCCACCGCCGCAAGATCCTGCCCGTGGTGGACGATGCCGGTCGACTCCTCGGGGTGATCGACCGGGCCGACCTGCTCCATGCGGCGTCGGGCGCGCTGGCCGACATCGCGCGCCTCGATGCGCAGGACGACGAGGATTGACGTGGCCCGAGCCGTTGAGCACCACTCCGCTGGGGCGCTCGTGTTCGTCGACGGGCGCGTGCTCGTGCTGCGGCGCAACGACCGCGAGGAGTGGGTGTTCCCGAAGGGCCACCTCGAGGCCGGCGAGCTCCCGGAACAAGCCGCCATTCGCGAGGTCCGGGAGGAGGCCGGCATCGAGGTCCGCCTGCTCGGGCCGCTCGGCTCGACGGAGTACGGCTTCCGGCACGGGAGGCGACTGCACCACAAGCGCGTGGACTGGTTCCTTGCCGCGCGCGTCGCGGGCGAGGTCAGCCTCGAGCCGCTGTTCTGCGACTGGCGCCTCCTCGATGAGCCCGGCGTGATCGCGCTGCTGACCCACCCCGAGGATCGGGAGACCGCGGCGCGCGCGTTCGAGGCAACGCGGGGAGGCATGCGCCCGCCTGTGGCGAGATGAGCGCACCGTTCGATCCCCGGGTTCGGCTTGCCGGATGGCGGTCGCCCGGTCGGTGCCACGCCAACCTGAACCGGGGGCTGCTCAGCCTGTCTCGGCGACGCGTTGGACCAGCTGGACCGGGTGGCCGTCCGGATCCTCGACGAACGCGACTCGGAGCCGCCCGTCGAGGAACGGATGCGGTGCGGCGTGGTCCCTGGCGCCTGCGGCGATCGCGGCCCGGTAGGCGGCCTCCACATCGTCGGTCCAGAGCGTGATGCAGGCTCGGTGCCCAGCGGTCACCGGCGTGATCCCGTGGCTCTGCGCGGCGGGGCCGGGGAGGGCCAGCCCGAGCCCGAAACCGCCGAGCGCCATCTCGACCTTGATCGGCGGCGTCTCGTCCGTCCGGAACGTCTCGCGGAAGCCGAAGTGCGCGTAGAAGCGGGCGGCGGCCTCGGTGTCGGCGACGAAGAGGATCACCTGGGCGTCGTGGTAGCCGGGCATCGCGCGCAGCATGGATGCTGGCGCCGATCGCGTCCTCGACTGGGCGAACCGACAGAGACGCGCTAAGTCCCCTTAATGTTTCGTGCATGTTCGCGCCAAGGCTGGTAAGGTCCGCGCCGTCCATCTGACGACAGGGGTATCAGCTGCATAACCGCCGACCGGCAGGGTGACCTGTCGTCCGGTCGTCGTCCTCACGGATGCGCGATCGCCCCTGGCGTGCCGCCCCCGCGGCCGCCCTAGAACTCCTCTGACCGGCCGGCGCCGTCCCATCGCCACGGCGTGTGATCGCCGTGTCCTGGTAGAGAGGAGCAACTTGGGGTTCACCGCCGGCCTCCGGGCCCTCGGGATTGCGGCGCTCGCCGCCGCCTCCTTCGCAACCGTCGCCGCGCCCTCCGCGGCGGCTGCCAGTCCATCCACCTCAGCTTCGACGGCCGCCACGCGGGTCGTCCTCATCGCCGAGGCTCAGCGCGGCAAGCGCTACGCCTTCGGCGCCGCTGGTCCCTCCGCATTCGACTGCTCCGGCCTGGTCCTGTACGCCTACCGGCGCGCAGGTGTCGCCAGCAAACTCGGCGGCGGGCACTCCGGCTACGGGATGCTCACCTGGGCCCGCGCCCACCACCGGTTCAGCCGAACGAATCCGCAGGTCGGCGATGTCGTCATCTATGGCGGCGGCGCGCACGTGGGGATCTACATCGGCCACGGTGACGTGATCAGCGCGCTCAACCCCAGCCAGGGTATTCGGGTCACTGGCCTGCACGCCCTGAGGAACGCCGTGACCGGCTACGTCCACACGCAGCTCGGCCAGGCGTCCCCGCAGCCGATTCGCGCGGCTGCTGCCGTGCAGATCAGGACGGTCGCGCGGACCGTTCTGACGCGGTACTTCGTGAACCTCCGTGCCGGCGCCTCGACGGCGACCCGCGTCCTCGCCATCGTGCGACCGGGCGTGCGGCTCCGCGTGGTGGCAACCGCCGTCACGAGCGGCAAGCGGTGGGACAAGGTCGCGTACGGCCGCCACACCTACTGGGTGCGCGCCGACCTGGTGCGCGCCGGCTGACCGCGGGGCCATCTCGGATCCGGGCGGGGGCCTGATCCGGCGGGGGCTGGCCTGTCGAGCGTCGTGGCGTCACGGGGGTGCGCTGCGGCGGATGAGCGCAAGCCTGAGCGGGCGCTTCGGGATCCTTCCCGGGGCGTCCGCTTTCGTTTGTGCGCGGTCGGTCACGGGGCCACCCGCTGCTGGCGTCGGCCAGTGGTCGTCAGCGCGGCGTCATCAGCCCGGCTCGCGCCCGGCCCCGGGGCGCGCCTCGGCCGCCCGCGGACCCGCCGGCTTGACCTCCTCCGAGCCGCGCCGCCCGGATCCCCGGATCAGGCTCGTCACGATGCCGATCGCGCACACGGCGGCCGCGACCCAGAACGCGTCGTGGATCGCGCCCGCCAGCGCGTCGCCCTGCGTGGCCGCTCCGACCAGGTGCACAGGCAGTCGCGTGGCCACGACCGCGGCCGAGAGCGCGATGCCCAGCGCCTGGCCGGTCACCCGCATCTGGGCGAGGGTGCCCGACGCGGTCCCGACGCGCCGCCCCGGCACCGAGCCGAGCACCGCCGAGCTGTTGGGGCTCATGAACAGCCCCTGCCCAACGCCCATCAGCACCAGCCGCCAGATGAGGTCCGCGATCGCGAAGTCGGTGGGGAGCTGTGTCAGGCTGAGCAGCGAGACGACCATGAGCGCCATCCCGGTGCTGGCCAGGATCGCCGGCCCGAAGCGGTCCGACGCGGCGCCCGAGAAGGGCGCGACGAGCGCCATCGAGATCGGCACGGGCGTGAGGAGGAGGCCGGCCTCGACGGGGGAGTAGCCGCGGCCCTGCTCGAGCAGGAACGGCAGCAGGAAGGTCGCGGTGAACAGGCCGGCGAAGGCCACGACCACGCTCGCCAGCCCGAAGCTGAACTGGCGGATGCGGAACAGCGCGAGGTCCAGGAGCGGCTGGACCGCCGCGCTCTCAGTCAGGATGAACGCGGTTCCGAGGACGAGGAACGCGACCAACAGCGCGAGCGTCGCGAGCGATGTCCAGCCCCAGTCGGTGCCTACCGACAGCGCGAGCAGCAGGCAGAACAGCGCGACGCCGGACATCGCCGCGCCCCGCACGTCGAACGACTGGTCGCGACCCCGGTCCTCGGCCGGCAGCACCCGCCACGCCCACAGGATGGCGATCAGGCCGATCGGGGCGTTGATCAGGAAGATGGACCGCCACGACGCGACCTGGGTCAGCAGGCCGCCGATGGCCGGCCCGAGGCTCAGTCCGAGCGACACGCTCACGCCGTTGAGGCCCAGGGCGCGTCCCCGCTCGCTTGCGTCGAACGTGCGGGCGACCACCGCGGGACCCATGGCCATGAGCGCCGCCGCCCCGCACGCCTGGAGGACGCGGAAGGCGATGAGCCAGCCCTCGCCGGGGGACAGGCCGCACATCACGCTGGCCAGCGTGAACAGGCCGAAGCCGGCGAGGTACACGCGCTTGAAGGTGAGCACCTCGCCGAGGCGCCCGACCGGCAGGAGCAGGCTGCCCACGACCAGCAGGTAGGCAACCACGACCCACTCGACCGTGGTGAGGTCGATGCGGAAGTCCTGCTGGATGGCCGGCAGCGCGATGTTGACGATGCTGCCGTCCAGCGTGGACATGAGCGACCCGAGCGAGACGGTCGAGAGGATCAGCCACTTGCGCTGCACCTGTGGAGGCTACCGGAAGACGGGAGAGCGCCGGGGGGCGGGGCTCGCACCGGGCGCCGGGCTGATCGCCGCGGCCGCGCCGCTCACGGACCACCTGCTCACGGTGTCGGTGAACGGCGCCCGTTGCGGGGCGCGTGCCCGCGGGGGTCGGTCAGCCCTCCGTCAGGGTGGCGTCGCACCAGGCGGCGAGCGCGCGCGTGGCGGCGTCCGCAGTCCCCAGGACCGGGATGCCCGCGGCGGTCAGGCGGTCACGGAATGGGTCGTAGAGCGACCCGGCGTCGACCACCGCGATCCACGGCTTCGTCGTGGTCCGCCAGAGGTCCGCCACCACGTCCGCCAGCGCGCCCGGGCGGCCCAGGTCCTCGTCATGGCCCTCGCCGGGCGGGAGCGTGTCGAGCGTGTCGGTCATGGGCACGAGGCCGAGGATCCCCGCGTCCACCTCGTCCGAGGCGAGGATCCCGCGCATCGCCTCGCACACCGTGTGCGCATCGGCGATCGGCGTGAGGTCGAGCGGGTTGCGCACGTCCACGACCGAGGTGATCCCCGCGGGCACGAGGAGATCCCCCAGGAGCCGCTCGGTCGCCGCCGAGAACCGCGCCAGCGCCAGGGGCCCGGCGTGGTCGGCGATGGTCACGCACTCCGACCCGGCGTTCGTCGCCGCGCCCAGCCGCCGTCCCGCAGAGGGCCGTCGGTCGAGCAGGGCGAATGACCGCAGAAGGTCGTCGAACTCCGCCGGCGTCTCGGCCCAGGTCACGCCCACCTGGCGCGCCAGGGCGCGGGTGATCGCCGCATCGCCCGCGATCGCCGCCGTGTGGCTCGCCGACGCGCCCGCCCCCGCCGCAGTCCGCCCCGCGCGGTACAGCACCACGGACCGGCCATCGGCCCGCAGGCGTGCGGCCGCCTCGAGGAACCGCAGCCCGTCGAGCCGCACGAACCCCTCGACGTACACGCCCACCACGCGCACCTCGGGGTCATCGGCCAGGCTCGCGAGGTAGTCGCCCGCCGTCAGGTCCGTCTGGTTGCCGATGGTGATCACGTACCGTGGGTCGAGCGGCGCGAGCCGCGACAGCCGCGTGATCGCGAACGCGCCGCTCCCGGTGACGAGCGCGATCGGCGCCGGGATCGACCCCGGCGGCAGCTTGGCGTGCGGGATGAATAGCGTGTCGTAGCGGCCCGGCCGGGACCGGATGCCCAGGCAGTTGCCGCCGTTGATCACCGGGCCGCCGTCGGGTCGCGCGCGCGCCGCCGCGAGCGACTCGCGCATCCTGGCCGCGAGCGGGCCGCCGCCGCGCTTCTCCTCGAGCCCGCCGGGGATCACGATGAGCGAAACGGCGAGGTCGCGCTCCACGGCCTCGGCGACGAACCCGGGCGTGGCGGCCGCTGGCAGGACGACCACCAGCAGGTCCACGCGCGCCGGCAGCGAGGCGAGGTCCGGCACGCACCGGACCCCGTCGATCTGCCCTGCGCCGGGCTTGATGACCGTGATCGCCGCAGGGTCGAACCCCTCGCGCAAGACATTCTGGAGGATCACCCGGCCCGGGTTCGTCCCCGACGAGACGCCGACGATGGCGATCGACCGCGGGGCGAGGAGGCGGGCCACCGCGGCCGCCGGCCGGGGAGGGCGGACAAGTCGGGGGCCGTCGCCCAGGCGCACCAGCACATCGAGCGCGACGAGGCCGTCAGGGGTGACCGCGGCCGGGTTGATCTCGAGCTCCGCCAGCTCGTCGGGCGCCAGCGGGGCGAGGGCGAGCAGCCGGCGGACGGCGTCGGCCAGGCGCTCGGGCGCGAGACGCGGCTGCTGGCCGCGGACGGACCGGGTGGCGAGACGGACAGCCGTCGCCCGGGCGAGCGCGCGCTCCATGCCCTCGGGCGGCGTGAGGGCGGCCGACACGATGGCGAGCTCGCTGCCGGGTCGGAGGTCAGCGGCGAGGAACTCGGTTGCCACGCCGCCGGCGCCCACCGCGGCCACGGGCCCGAGGTCGTCGGTCCAGCGGAACGAGAGCAGCAGCTCGCCGCCCGGGTCGCGGTCGTGCGCGACGAGCTCCGTGACGGTGAACCCCGTGGGCGGGGAGGGGAGCCGCACCCGCATCGCCGCCATCGCCGCCCGCACCGCCTCCACCGTCCGGGCGGGGAAGGCCACGGCGCCGTGCTCGGTCTTGTGGGCCAGCCCGGGCGCGACCGCCTTGACCACGACGCGCTCGCCGGGGAGCGCCGCAAGCAGCTCCCCGTCCACCGCGGCCTCGTCTGCCACCAGCCGCCATGTCGGGATGGCGATGCCAAGTGCGTCCAGCAGCGCGAGGCCCTCGGGTTCGCTCAGGATGTCCCGCCCCTGAGCGCGGGCGGTGGCGAGGATCGCGCGGATGGCGCTGAGGTGGGGTTCGTTCACACCCATAGGGTGCACCAGCCCGGTGCCCCGCAACGCTGTTTGGCGCACGGGTGGGGCAGCACAGGGGCTGGGCCCGCCTAGCGCAGTCGAGCCACCACCTCGATCAGGTGGATGTGGTGCGGATCGCCCAGCGCCATGTGGCCGTCCTCCTCGCGCTCGAGCCACGACTCCACCTCGAAGGCCGCCAGGTAGCCGCGGATCGCGTCCGGGGACGGGCAGGTGCAGTCGGGGTCGGAGGCCGCCTCGTCGCGGTCGCCGTACAGGAGCCCGGCGAAGCGCCCGCCCGGCCGCAGGGCCGCGGTGATCCGCTCGAACACCGCGGCGTAGTCGGCGGCCGAGAGCAGCTGGAGGCTCACGCTGGCGATCACGAGATCGCACGGAGGCAGCTCGAACGTGGCGAGCTCGGCCACGACGCCCTCGAGCCGTCCGCGATCCGCCTCGGGCGTGGCGGCCGTCACCGCCTCGATCGCGACGGTTTCGCGGTCCACCGCGAGCACGCGCCAGCCGCGGCGGAGCAGCTCCCGCGTGTCGCGCCCGGCGCCGCAGCCGAGGTCGACCGCGACGCGCGCCGACGCGCCGGCGGCGGGCGGGCGGGCCTCGTCGTCGGCGGCGAACCGCTCGGCGGCGTCCACCGTCGTGCCCCACGCGGGCCGGTCAACGGTCACCGCGTAGTAGTCGGGCCAGTGCGAGTCGGTTGTCCCCTGGTCCTGCGTCGCGGTCGTCATCGGGTCATCGTGCCAGCAGCGCCCGGACCTCGGGCAGCCGCTCGATGGTCTCGGCGTCGTACGGGCGGCGCGTGTCCACCAGGATGTGGGTGAACCCGGCGTCCACGAACGGGCGAAGCCGCTCGGCCACCGCGGCCGGGGACCCGCACAGGTCGCCCTCGTCGGTCTCGCTGTAGCCGTTCGCCGCCCGGTGCTCGGCGAGGACGCGCGTGGCCTCGGCCGGGTCGTCGCGCAGGATCGCGTCCACGGTCAGCAGGCGCTCGATCTCGTCGGGGTCGCGCCCGGCGTCCGCGCAGTGCTGCCGCAGGACCCCGTCCTTGGCGACGACCTCGTCCAGCGTGCCGCTCGTGTTCCACGCGTCGGCATACAGCGCCGTGGTCCGGAGCGTCTTCTTCGGGCCCGACCCGCCGATCAGGATGGGCAGGCGAGCCTGCACGGGGCGCGGCTCGCACAGCGCGTCGGCCATCTGGTAGAAGCGGCCGTCGTGGCGCTCGATGCGCTCGCCGTCGAGCAGCCGGCGGCTGAGCATGACCGCCTCGTCGAGGGCGTCGAGCCGCTCGCCGAAGCCGGAGCGGAAGTCGATCCCGAAGGCCTCGTGCTCCCGCTCGAACCACGCTCCGCCCAGGCCCAGGACGGCGCGCCCGCCCGAGAGGTGGTCGAGGGTCGTCGCCATCTTCACGGTCAGCCCGGGATTGCGGAACGTGTTCGCGCCGACCATCAGGCCGAGCGTCGCGCGGGTCGTGACCTGCGACCAGCCGGCGAGCGTGGTCCAGCCCTCGAGGATGGGCTGCTCCCAGGGCCCGACGATGGCGTTGAGGTGGTCCCACGTCCAGATCGAGTCGAGGCCGGCGCGGTCGGCGCGGGCGGCCGCGTCGCGGATCTCGGGCCAGCTCGGCGTCTGGGGCCAGAGCAGGACGCCGATGCGGACGGGGCGGGGGGCGGGGGACATGGGCGACCTCTCGGCTGGCAGGCGTCGATCGTTGCGGCGAGCGTACCGCGAGTCGCCGGGGCGAGGAGCGCCTGGCGCCCAGGACGTGTCGAACACGACCGGGGATTACCTGACACGAATGAGCAGGATTCGGCCTACGATGCTGCCACCATGCGAGCCAGTCGCCTCGTCAGCCTCCTGCTCCTCCTCCAGGCCCGCGGCAACCGCACGGCGGCTGAGCTCGCCGAGGAGCTGGAGGTCAGCGTCAGGACCGTCTACCGCGACGTCCAGGCGCTCGCCGAGTCGGGCGTGCCGATCTACGCGGAGCGGGGCCCGGGCGGGGGCGTGCGGCTCGTGGACGGCTATCGGACCAGGCTGACCGGCCTCACGACCGACGAGGCCGAGGCGCTGTTCCTCTCGGGCGTGCCCGGTCCTGCTGCCGAGCTCGGCCTGGGCACCGTGGTGACGGCGGCCCGCCTCAAGGTGATGGCCGCGCTGCCGCCCGAGCTGCGCGCCCGGGCCGGTCGCGTGGCCGAGCGCTTCCACCTCGACGCACCCGGCTGGTGGCAGCAGGCCGATCCCGTGCCGTGCCTGGGCGAACTGGCGTCGGCCGTCTGGGAGACGCGTTCCGTCCACATCCGCTACCGGCGCGGCGACCGCGTCGAGCGGCGCCCCGTCGAGCCGCTGGGCCTGGTGCTCAAGGGCGGCATCTGGTACCTCGTGGCGACCTCGAAGGGCGGCCCGCGCACGTTCCGCGTCTCGCGCGTCGAGGCCGTGGACCTGGGCGAGCGCTTCGATCGGCCGGACGATTTCGACCTCGCGCGGTTCTGGACGGACTCGACCGCTCGATTCGAGGCGGAGTCGCCGACGGTCGCGATCACGGTTCGCGTCGACCCGGCGGCGCTGCCCGCGCTGGAGCGGGCGATCGGCCGCCAGGCCGCGTCCACGCTCGTGGTGCCGAAGCAGCCGGACCTCGACGGCTGGCTCCGCGTCCGCTTCCGCCACGATTCGCTCGACGCGGCGCTGCTCGACCTCCTGCCGCGCATCAGCACGGTCGAGGTCCTCGCGCCGGCAGAGCTCAGGGCGCAGTTCGCGGCAGCGGGCCGCGCGCTCGTCGCCCGGTACGGGACGCCGGTGGCGCGGCCGTCAGCCCTGCGCCGCCGGGCCACCCGGTAGGGTCAGCGGGCCGGCGCGGCGACCCGGCACGGGCAGTCGGGACACAGCCGATCCGAGCCTTCCGAGCGGCTCTCGCTCGCCGCGGACAGGGCCGAGGCCTCGGCGATCGCCGCCTCCGCATCCCTCTGCCTCGACCGCTCGCGCAGCCGCCGGCGGATGTCTCGCTCGCGCTCGTCAGCAAGGATTCGTGCGTGCAGGATCTGGAGCATGCTGCTCGTTCCTCCGTGTCGTCTCTGGGAGGAAAAGGTACCCGCCGATGCTGCCAGGTACTGTCAGGAATACACCCCGAGGGACCGGCCTCTTCGACACTTCGGCTGCCCGCCTGCGACCGCTCCACGCACTGGCGTCCATCAGGCGTTGACGCGGGCTCGGTACGATGCATCCATGATCCCGCCCACGATCCGCAACTGGCTCATCGACATGGATGGCGTGCTGGTCCACGAGGAGACCGCCATCCCGGGCGCCGACACCTTCCTCGCCCGCCTCGGCGAGCTGGGCATGCGCTTCCTGGTGATGACCAACAACTCCATCTACACGCCCCGCGACCTGTCGGCGCGGCTGCGGGCGAGCGGGCTCTTCGTGCCCGAGGCGGCGATCTGGACCTCGGCCCTCGCGACCGCCGGGTTCCTCAAGCGCCAGCGCCCCGGCGGGAGTGCGTTCGTGATCGGCGAGGCCGGCCTCACCACCGCGCTCCACGACGCGGGGTACACCCTGACCGAGCGGGCGCCCGACTACGTGGTGCTGGGCGAGACGCGGACGTACAGCTTCGAGCGCGTCACGCGGGCCATCCGGCTCGTGGCCGACGGCGCCCGGTTCATCGCGACCAACCCGGACGCGTCCGGCCCGACTGCCGAGGGCCCGGTGCCCGCCACCGGCGCCGTCGCCGCGCTCATCTCGATGGCGACGGGCGTCCAGCCGTACTTCGTCGGCAAGCCCAACCCGCTGATGGTCCGGAGCGCGCTCAACGCCCTCGACGCGCACTCGGAGAACTCGTGCGTCATCGGCGACCGGATGGACACTGACGTGAAGTCGGGCCTCGAGGCCGGCATGTTCACCGTGCTGGTGCTGACCGGCTCGACGGCCGCCGGCGAGGTCGAGCGGTTCCCGTATCGCCCATCGCTGATCGCCGAGTCGGTCCGCGAGCTGGGCGAGCAGCTGGCATAGGGAGGCGGACATGGGTCTGGGCTTCGGCCTCCTCTCCGCGCAGCTCCGGCCCGGCGAGACCGACTGGACGCGCGCCTACGACGAGACGATCCGGCTCGCGGTCGAGGCCGAGCGCCTGGGCTTCGACACTGTGTGGACGACCGAGCACCACTTCGTCGATGACGGCTACATGCCCTCACTGCTGGTCGTCTCGGCCGCCATCGCGCAGGCCACGTCGAGCATCGGCATCGGGACGGGCGTCATCCTGGCGCCGCTCCACCACCCGCTGCGCCTGGCCGAGGACGCCGCGACCGTGTCGCTGCTCAGCCACGGGCGCCTGACGCTGGGCCTGGGCCTCGGCTGGTCCGAGGCGGAGTTCGCGGGGCTGGGGGCGGACCTCCGCCGGCGCGGCGCCGCGATGGACGAGATCCTGCGGATCTTGCCCCAGGCGTGGTCGGGCGAGCCCTTCAACCACGAGGGCTCGGTCTACGCGTTCCCGACCCTCGGCGTCCGGCCGACGCCGCCGTCGCGGATCCCGGTGCTCGTCGGCGGGGGAGCGGAGGCGGCCATCCGCCGCGCGGCCCGACTCGCCGACGGCATCTTCGCCAACGTCCCGGCCGACGCGTTCGTGCAGCAGGTGGGCTGGGTGCTCGACGAGTGCGAGCGGATCGGCCGCGACCCGGCCACGTTCCGGTTCGTCCACTACTCGGTGCTGCTGCCGGGCCCGTCGCGGGCCGCGGCCATGACGCGCTACCGCGATGCGCTGTGGGCGATGCAGTGGAAGTACGACGACATGGAGGCGTCCACGGCGCGCTCGGCGCCGGTGGCGTCCCCGCCGCCGCTGACCCGATCCGACGACGAGCTGACCCGCGGCCGGGCGACCTTCGCCGGCACGCCCGGCGAGCTCGTCGAGGCGCTGCTCGATCTGCGCCGGCGGGCCGGCGTCCCCGTCGAGCTGGCCGCCAGGAGCCACTTCCCGATGCTCGAGCACGGGGCGCAGGTGGACCTGATGGCCCAGCTGGCCGAGGGCGTGGTGCCGCACCTGTAGGGCGCCGGCCACGCCGACGGCTGGACCCGGCCACGCCGACGGCTGGACTGTGACGTGCGCGAACGCCGGGCCCGACGCCGAACGTGCTGGACCCGGACCAGGAGTCCGGTCTCGCGACGCATCGACGTAACGCCTTTGAGCGGCCGGCCCCGGGTCCAGCCCAGCGCACCTCGAGGAGTTGTCTCAAGGCCGAGGGCGTCACCCGCTGGACTGCTGGTCCAGCTCGGCGCACGCGCCCGCGAGGTGCTGGACTCTCGGTCAGTTCCAGCTCCGCGCGCACCTCTCGCCGCGGGAATTGTCAGGTAGTCAGAGTACGGCTGGTGGTCCGTGCGCGGCCGCCGGTTCCGGGCTCGGACGGCGGATTCCAGCCCGATTCTTCGTCAGGCAGTCGCCAGGCGCGGCGTTTACGACTCCCGGAGAGCCGACCAGTCGTGCTCTGACTGGGCGGCAATTCCCGACGCTGCCGAGCCGGGAGACGCGCTGCCGGGGCGCGCGCGGCCGAACGCGGTCGAGCCCGCTGATGGTCGCGGCGAGCAGGTGGGCGGTGAAGTCCGACGTGTAGAGGCTACTGCCGCCGCCCTCGACCAGACCGTCGTCGGGACCGCGCTGCCAAGGATCATCACGGACCTCGTCACGGCCCTCGACGACACGACGTGCGTGCTCGAGACAGGTGCGGACTCGGCCGAAGCGCTCGCTGCCGACCTTGGCATGCTGGGCGCGGACTTCACGGTGACCGAGCCACCGGAGCTGGTCGAGGCGGTCAGGCTTCTGGCAGCCCGCTCCGCATCGGCGGCCCCGAGGTCTGGTCGCCTGCCGCCCGTCGGCCCCCGGCCCACGGCACGTGGCGGCGGCACCTGGCCTGATACGTCTCGGTCCCGCCCACGTTCGCCGCGACCAGGTCATTCGGCCCAGCCGGCGTGGCGGTCACCTTCACGTGGAAGACGGCCTCCTCGCCGCACACCGCGCAGATCGCGGTCAGCTTGTCCACGCGCTCGGCGAGCGCCATCAGCGATGGGAGCGGCTCGAAGGGCCGTCCGTCGAACGTGACGTCGAGCCCGGCGACGACGACCACGAGACGGCGGTCCGCGAGCCGGCCGACGACGGGCACCAGGCCGAGCCCGAAGAACTGGGCCTCGTCGATCGCGACGACGTCCGCATCCGCGGGCACGGCAGCCTCGATCCCGTCTGGCCCGGCGGCGGCGAGCGACGGTAGCTCGCGCCCGACATGCGAGGCGAGGCGGTCCGTGCCATGTCGGGTGTCGAGCGCGTGGGTCACCACGACGACCCGCCGGCCGGCGATGACCGCTCGGCGCACGCGGCGGAGCAGCTCCTCGGTCTTGCCCGCGAACATCGGGCCGCACACGACCTCGACCCGTCCGATGTCGCCCATGTGCGAAGCATCGCACCCCGCTGGGCAGTCGGTCCTGATGGAGGCGAGGCGACGGTCAGGCGAACGGCGCCTGCTGGCCGTGGCGTCATGTCCATGATCGCAAGAACCCGTGCCCGACCCGTCTGGTTGCATCGGCGCCGAGGGCCGTTCGGCTACCCCCGAGCCTGGACCTTCGCCCACGTGTCCTTGAGGGTCAGCGTGCGGTTGAACACGAGGGCGCCCGGGCGGGTGTCAGGGTCGGCGCAGAAGTAGCCGAGGCGCTCGAACTGCACCGTCTCCCCTGGGCGGGCATCGGCCAGCGACGGCTCCACGAACCCGTGCACGATGGTCTCGGACTCGGGGTTGAGGTCGTCGAGCAGGTCGCGCCCTCCCGCGCCCGGGTCCGGGCGGGTGAACAGGTAGTCGTAGAGGCGGATCTCCGCCGGCACGGCGTGGGCGGCGGAGACCCAGTGCAGGGTCGCCTTCGGCCGCCGCCCGTCGGGCGAATCACCGCCCCGCGTGGCCGGGTCATAGGTGCAGCGCAGCTCCACGACATTCCCCTCGGCGTCCTTGACCACCTCATCGCAGGTGATGAAGTAGGCGTTCCGGAGGCGCACCTCGCGGCCCGGGGAGAGGCGGAAGAACTTGGGCGCCGGGACCTCCATGAAGTCGTCGCGCTCGATCCACAGCTCGCGGGTGAACGTGACGGGCCGCTCGCCGGCGTCCGGGTCCTCGGGGTTGTTGACCACCTCCATCGTCTCGGCGAGGTCGTCGGGGAAGTTGGTGACCACCACCCTGAGCGGGTTGAGCACGCCGAAGCGCCGGACCGATGTCCGGTTGAGGACATCGCGGACCCAGTGCTCGAGCAGTGCCATCTCGTGGGTCGAATCGGCCTTGGCCACGCCGACCTCGGTCGCGAAGTCGCGGATGCCCTCGGCCGGGAAGCCGCGCCGGCGGAGCCCCGAGATCGTGGGCATGCGCGGGTCGTCCCAGCCCCGAACGCGGCCGTCGTTGACGAGGCGCAGGAGGAACCGCTTCGAGAGGACCGTGTAGGTCAGCGACAGGCGGGCGAACTCGTACTGGTGGGGCACGTGCGGGACCGGCAGGTGCTCGATGAGCCAGTCGTACAGCGGTCGGTGGACGTCGAACTCGAGGGTGCAGATCGAGTGGGTGACGCCCTCGATCGCGTCGGACTGGCCATGGGCGTAGTCGTACGTCGGGTAGATGCACCACGCGTCGCCCGTGCGCGGGTGGGTCGCGTGGACGATGCGGTAGAGCACGGGGTCGCGCAGGTTGATGTTCGGCGCGGCCATGTCGATCTTCGCCCGCAGCACGCGCGAGCCGTTGGGGAACTCGCCCGCCCGCATGCGCGCGAACAGGTCGAGGTTGTCCTCGACGGACCGGTCGCGGAACGGCGAGTTGGTCCCGGGCTCGGTCAGGGTGCCGCGGGTCTCGCGGATCTCGTCGGCCGTGAGGTCATCGACGAAGGCGAGGCCCCGCCGGATGAGGTCGACCGCCCAGGCGTAGAGCTGCTCGAAGTAGTCCGAGGCGTGGAACAGGTTGTCGACCCAGTCGAAGCCGAGCCAGCGGACGTCGGCCTGGATCGAGTCGATGTACTCCTGCTCCTCCTTCATCGGGTTGGTGTCGTCGAAGCGCAGGTTGCAGTGCCCGCCGAACTCGGCCGCGATGCCGAAGTTGAGGCAGATCGACTTCGCGTGGCCGATGTGCAGGTAGCCGTTGGGCTCGGGCGGGAAGCGGGTCACGGGGGCGCTGATCCGGCCGGCGGCGATGTCAGCGCTGACGATGTCCCGGATGAAGTCGCGGTGCTCCGCGGCGGGGGTGTTGGGCTCGGCGTTCGGTTCACTCATCGCTCGGCTCCTGCTACCGGTTCGGGGGAGGAGCCGCGTCTCGCGAGCGGGCGCACCACACTCCCTGCGGAGTTGGCTGACGCGCCGGGATTCGAACCTCGGCCCTCCCGGCTCAGCACCGGGCGCTCGTCCAAGAGCCACGCATCAGCGACCTGCCCCTGAGTCTAGCGCACGCCTCCTCCCCGGAGGTCGCGCGGCGGCCGCCACGTGCGTGAGTCACGCCAGGCTCAAAACGGCGGTCGGCGAGCGGGGAAGCGAAGGCTCGGCCGACGTTGGCGTCGTCGGCCACGCTCGGCCATCGCCGATGCGAGTCCTCCGCGACTCACCTGGCGTCGGCGCCGGAGGGGTCAGCGAGGCACCCAAGCCATGACCGCCATCGCCCTTGCCGAGCCGAGGATGTGCCCGGCCAGCACCGAAATGCCGCCGAATACGTACACGAACAGGAGCATCAAGACCACCGGGATGCCGGCGACGAACAGCGTGAGGGACGGGTAGCGCCGCAACCGGCGCAGGCTTCGCCGGAGCATCGTGAGGGTGTCGGCAAGGTCCAGACACTGCTGGCCACCACGATCGTCGCCCTGGTCGCGCTCGCGATCGGGTTCCGGCCCACCACCGGGCCCGTCGAGTGGCTGGGTGCCGCCTGCCTGCTGGCGCTCGCCGCCGTCGCGGTGAGCGTGCTGTGCGTCGCGCTTGGGCTGGCGGCGAACAGCGTCGAGACCGCCAGCAACTCGCCGATGTTCCTGACGCTGCTGCCGTTCCTGGGGTCAGGCTCCGTGCCCGCCTCCACGATGCCGGGACCCCTCCGCTGGTTCGCCGAGAATCAGCCGTTCACGCCGCTCAACGAGGCGCTCCGGGGCCTGCTCCTCGGCACGCCGATCGGGGGCGCCGGGCTGCTCGCCGTGGCCTGGTGCGTCGGTGTCGCCGGGGTCGGGCTCGTCTGGGCGCGGCGCCTGTACGACCGCCTGCCGGTGCGCGTCGGGGCCTGACCCGGCTGATGTGCGCTCCTGTCAGCCAGCCGGCCCCCGACTGACTCACCTGAGTGAGTCAGATTAACTCCCGAGGTCCTCGTTGCTCGACCTTGGCCCCGCGTGTCAAGACCCCTTCCACGCGTTGTCCCCGACGGTCCGCGGCCTTGCGGGACCATTGCGGCGGCGTCAATCGACCTTGCGGGAACGTGTCGAAATGGTGTTGCAGGGGGTCCGCGGATGCGCTACCGTTCCGCACTGTTACCGATAACCGTTACCGATAACCGTTACCGGTAACCGAACCCCTCCGAGCCGTCGGCAGCCCTGACCTAGAGGATCCGCGATGGGTGAGCTCCTGGTCGAGATGACGGGCATCTCGAAGTCGTTCCCCGGCGTCCACGCCCTCGACGACGCGCGCTTCGAGCTCCGTGCCGGCGAGGTCCATGCGCTCGTCGGGGAGAACGGCGCCGGCAAGTCGACGTTGATGAAGGTCCTGACCGGGATCTACAAGCGCGACGCGGGCAGCATCAAGGTCAAGGGCGTCGAGGTCGACGTCCCCAACCCCAAGGCCGCGCAGGACCTGGGGCTCGCGATCATCCACCAGGAGCTCAACCTGATGGGCCATCTGACGGTGGCCCAGAACATCTTCATCGGGCGCGAGCCGCGGCACGGTCCGCTCCTGGACGAGAAGGCGCTCAACCGCAAGGCCGCGCAGCTGTTCGAGGAGCTCCACATCAACCTCGACGCGACCGCCAAGGTGGCGAACCTTGCCGTCGCCCAGCAGCAGATGGTCGAGATCGCCAAGGCGCTGTCGCTCAACTCGGACGTCCTGATCATGGACGAGCCCACGGCGGCACTCACCGAGACCGAGATCGACGAGCTGTTCCGGATCACCCGCCACCTGCGCGAGCGCGGCCACGGCATCGTCCACATCTCGCACCGGCTCGAGGAGCTCAAGCGGATCAGCGACCGGGTCACGGTCATGCGCGACGGGCGGTACATCGACACCGTCCCGACCGCCGACACGACGATCGGCCAGATCATCAGCATGATGGTCGGAAGGACCATCTTCGAGGCCGCGCCCGAGATCCCCGAGAACCCCGACCAGGAGGTCGTTCTCGAGGTCCGGCACCTCAACCGCGGCCGGCAGGTGCGCGACGTCAGCTTCCAGCTCCGGCGAGGCGAGATCCTGGGCGTCGCAGGGCTTGTCGGTGCCGGCCGAACCGAGGTCATGCGGGCGGTCTTCGCGGCCGACAAGCCCGGATCCGGGCAGATCCTCGTGAAGGGAACGCCCGTCGTCATCCGCAACCCCGGTGACGCCGTGAGCCACGGGATCGCCTACCTCTCCGAGGACCGCAAGCGCTACGGCCTCGCGCTGGGGATGGACGTGGAGGTCAACACCGTCCTCGCCTCCTTCGGCCGGTTCACCAACCGTTTCGGCTGGGTGCACTCGAAGGCCGCCCGCGCTGCGGCGCTGCAGCTCGTGGAGACGCTCGCGATCAAGACGCCTGGGATCGGCCAGCGGGTGAAGAACCTCTCGGGCGGCAACCAGCAGAAGGTCGTCATCGCCAAGTGGCTGACCGCCGACACCGACGTCCTGATCTTCGACGAGCCGACGCGCGGCATCGACGTGGGTGCCAAGAGCGAGATCTACAAGCTTCTCAACGACCTGGCCCGCCGGGGCAAGGCCGTGATCATGATCAGCTCGGAGCTGCCCGAGATCCTTCGCATGAGCCACAGGATCCTCGTGATGTGCGAGGGCCGCATCACGGGTGAGCTGAGCGCGGCCGAGGCGACGCAGGAACGGATCATGACCCTCGCAACACAGCGTGAATCGGTGGCCGCAGCGAGCCCCGAGACCACCCCCGCCCTGAGCGTCGGAGCGAACTGATGCAGACCACGATGGCGTCTACCTCCCGCATCCGGTCGCTCGCGTCGGGCGAGTCGCTCCAGCGGCTGCTCGCGCTCGGCGCTCTTGTCATCCTGCTCCTGTTCTTCTCGGTCATCGCGCCGAACTTCGCCTCCCTCGAGAACTACCGCAACATCCTGACCGCGACCGCGTCCAACGGCCTCCTGGCGACGGGCGTCACCTTCGCGATCATCACCGGCGGGATCGACCTCTCGATCGGGACGGGCACGGCCTTCACCTCCGTCGCGATGGGCATCGTGGCGGTGAACTGGGGCCTGCCGCTGCCGCTCGGACTGCTCGCGGGGCTCGCGTCAGGCGGGCTCGTGGGTCTCGTCAACGGGCTGCTGATCGCCAAGGCCAAGCTGCCGCCGTTCATCGCGACCCTCGGCATGCTCTACGTGACCCTCGGCATGGCCCAGGTCCTCTCGGACGTTCACCCGATCTACTTCACCGACCCGCAGCCGGCCCTCCAGGACTTCTTCATGGGCAAGCCGATCGCCGGGATCCCGAACATCGTGTGGGTCATGTTCGCGGGCGCGGCTGTCGCCTGGGTCTTGCTCAACAAGACGGTGCTCGGGCGGTACACGTTCGCGATCGGCTCGAACGAGGAGGCGACCCGCCTCTCGGGCGTGAACGTCGACCGCTGGAAGATCGCCGTCTACGTCGTCGGGGGTCTGTTCGTCGGTCTGGCCGGCATCGTCCTCGCGTCGCGCAGCGCGTCCGCCCAGCCGAGCCAGGGCATGGGCTACGAGCTCAATGCGATTGCGGCCGCTGTCATCGGCGGCACGTCCCTCGCGGGGGGCGAGGGCAGCATCGTCGGCACGCTGATCGGTGCCTTCCTCATCAGCACCCTCAGCACGGGCCTGTCGGTCGACAACGTCCCGCAGCAATTCCAGTACGTCATCACGGGCCTCGTCGTGATCGGTGCCGTCTGGCTCGACATCCTCAGGCGACGCGGCCGCTCCTGACCCCTGGCCCGTCCCCGGCCAACCCACACCCTGTGGCCCAAGGTCTGGCCCGAACAAGCGGGCTGGGCAGATCGGTCAAGTCATTCTCGGATGGAGGAGAGATGAAGCTCACGCGCATCATCGGCCTCGCCGCGACGGCGGCGATCGTAGCCAGTGCCTGTTCGGGCGCGGCCGTGACGCCGACGGCGGCACCGGCCACGCAGGCCGCATCGCAACCGGCCGCCTCGTCGGATTCCGGAGCAGCGTCCGCCTACACGCCGCCGACGGACGCGGGCGCGGCCAAGGGCAAGACCATCGCCATCGTCTCGAAGGGCGAGCAGCACGCGTTCTGGCAGGCGGTCAAGAAGGGCGCCCAGGATGAGGCCACGAAGCTGGGCGTCCAGGAGACGTACCAGGGCCCGGCGAACGAGACCATGGTCAACGACCAGCTGACCATGCTGCAGAACGCGCTCACCAACAACCCGGCCGCCGTGTGCTTCGCCGCCCTCGACAGCAAGGCCGCGGGCGACCTGCTCAACCAGGCCAAGGGCAAGAACATCCCCGTCGTCGGCTTCGACTCGGGCGTCGACAGCACCATCCCGGTGACCACGGTGGCCACCGACAACATCGCCGCCGCCGGCCTCGCCGCCCAGAAGCTCGCCGCCATGATCGGCGACTCCGGCAAGGTGGCCGTCATCGTCCACGACCAGACCTCCCAGACGGGCATCACTCGCCGCGACGGCTTCGTCGCGGAGATGAAGAACCACCCGAACATCCAGATCGTGTCGATCCAGTACGGCGCGGGCGACCACCAGAAGTCGGCCGACCTCGCCAAGGGCATCATGACCGCCAACCCGGACCTCAAGGGCTTCTTCGGGGCCAACGAGGGCTCGATCGACGGCATCCTCGACGCCCTCAAGGAGACGGGCAACACCGGCAAGATCTTCGCCGTCGGCTATGACTCCGGCCAGCAGCAGCTCGACGCCATCAACAATGGCGCCGAGGCTGGTGCGATCACGCAGAACCCGATCGGCATCGGCGCCAAGTGCGTGGACGCCGCGGTCGACGCGATCAACGGCAAGACCCTGCCCAAGACCATCGACACCGGCTTCTACTGGTACGACAAGACCAACATCAACGATCCGACGATCCAGGCCGTCCTCTACAAGTAGGATCCTGCCTCGCGGGCGTTGCATGTCGGGGGCTGGTCGCACCGCGGCCGGCCCCCGATGCCCAAGGTCAGCTTGACCCGCCTTCCCCACCCAGGTGGAACCCCTTCCATGAGCACGATCAGCGACGTCGCCAAGCGGGCCGGCGTGTCTGCGATGACCGTCTCGAGGGTCGTCAACGACACTGGCCACACGAGCGCCCAGACGCGCGCCCGGGTCGAGGCCGCGATCGACGAGCTGGGCTACGTGCCCAACGCGCTCGCCCGCCAGCTGCGGTCGAAGCGAACCAAGACCATCGCCCTAGTGGTCTCGGACATCTCCAATCCGTACTTCACGACCATCGCCCGCGGCGTTGAGGACTTCTTCGTCGCGCACGGCTACTCGGTCATGTACTGCAACACCGACGAGGACGAGGCCGAGGAGGAGCAGTACGTCCTGATGCTCATCGAGCGCCAGGTGGACGGCGTGCTGCTGGTCCCCGCGCGCAGCTCAGGCGCATCGTTCCGGCTGCTCCAGTCCCACCGCACCCCGGTGGTGGTCATCGACCGCCGCGTGACGTCGCGCGACGTGGACAGCGTGCGCTGCGACTCGGAGGCGGGCGCGCACTCTCTCGTGGAGCACCTCGTGAAGCTGGGCCACCGCCGCATCGCGGTCCTGACCGGCTCGCCGTCCATCTCCACCTCGATGGACCGCGTGCTCGGCGCCCGCCGCGCGCTCGAGGAGGCCGGCCTCGACCTGCCCGAGTCGATGATCCACTACGGCTCGTTCAACTACGGCAAGAGCAACCAGGCCGACGGCCACCGGATGGCGATGGACATGCTCAACGGCCCCGACCCGCGACCGACCGCGGTGTTCTGCGCCAACAACTTCATCGCGTTCGGGGCCATCCGGGCGCTGCACGAGGCGGGGCTCCGCGTGCCGGACGACATGTCCGTGGTCGCGTTCGACGACCTGCCCGAGGAGTGGGTGAGCGAACCCTTCCTGACCGTCGCTCGCCAGCCCGCGTACGACATCGGGCACCGCGCCGCGTCGCTGCTCATGGACCACATCACCGGTGACCAGGCGCCCTCGGGCGCCTCGGTGATCCTTCCGTACGAGCTGGTGCTTCGCCGCTCGAGCGGTGCCCCGAGCCCGGACCTCCTCGCGGCCCCGCGCGGCGACCTCGTCGCGCCGCTCGACAGCGACGCCACCGAGGCCATCGCATGACCGTCGCCGCCGCCGCCCTGCGCCCCGGCGCCCGCCGCGGGCTCGACGCCTGCGCCACCGCCCGCGGCACGTTCGCCGTGCTCGCCCTCGACCACCGCCAGAACCTGCGCAAGGAGCTCCACCCCGAGGCGCCGGAGACGACGACCTATGATGAGATGGTCGAGTTCAAGCGCGCGGTCATCCGGGCGCTCGCGGCACACGCCTCGGGCTCGCTCCTGGATCCGGAGATCGGCGCGGCGCAGTGCATCGCCGACGGGTCGCTGCCGGGGAGCGCCGGGCTGCTGGTGGCCATCGAGGCAACCGGGTATCTGGGCGAGGCCAACGCGCGGGTGAGCCGGGTGCTGCCGGGCTGGTCCGTGGAGAAGGCGAAGCGGATGGGCGCCTCGGCCGCGAAGCTGCTGGTCTACTACCACCCTGACGCGAGCAACGCCGCGGACCAGGAGCGGTTCGTCGCCGACGTCGCGGCCGCGTGCCGCGCCCAGGACTTCGCGCTGTTCGTGGAGCCGCTCGGATTCGACCCCGTGACGGGCGGCAAGCTCGCCGGCGAGGCGCGGCGACACTGCGTCGTCGAGACCGCGAAGCGGCTGACCGCCATCGGCGGCGACATCCTCAAGGCGGAGTTCCCGTACGACGTGAGCGTGACCGACCGGGCTGCCTGGGCGGACGCCTGCGCCGAGCTCGACGCCGCGAGCGCCGTGCCCTGGGTCCTGCTCTCGGGCGGGGTCGACGACGCGACGTTTGAGCGCCAGGTCGAGGTCGCCTGCGCGGCCGGCGCCTCCGGTGTGCTCGTGGGCCGCAGCGTCTGGTCTCCCTCAGCCACGATGGCGTCCGCCGACCGGGACGCCTGGCTGGCGGGCGAGGGCCGCCGCCGCCTGGTGCGGCTCGTCCGGCTCGTCGACGGTGCCGGGCGCCCCTGGCACGACCGCCCCAACGCCATCACCTCGGCACCCCAGCCGCTCGACGGCTGGTATCGCGCCTACTAGCCGCGCCCTCCGATGGTCATGACCACGACGGCACCGGCCGCGACCGCGCTGGCGAGACGCCTCGTGTGCGTCGCCCCGAACGCGTCGGTGGACAAGATCGCGGCGGTCGATGCCGTCCGTCTGGGGGAGATCCACCGCCCGCAGGTGCTCTCGGTGGTCGCGGGCGGCAAGGCCCTCAACGTCGGCCGCGCCGCCGCGGCGCTCGGGATGCCCGTCGTTGCCGTGCCGGTGCTGGCCGGGCATGCCGGCGCCTGGATGGCGGACCAGCTGGCGGCCGACGGGATCGAGGCCCGGCCCGTGTGGGTGGCTGGCGAGACGCGCGAGTGCCTCTCGATCCTGGACCGCTCCACCGGCCGCCTCACTGAGTTCTACGAGGCGGGTCCGCAGATCGAGGAGGCGGCCTGGTCGGCGGTCGAGGCCGTGATCGAAGCGGCCGTCGCCGAGGATCCCGCGGGCGCGCTGGTCGTGGTCTCGGGCTCGCTCCCGCTGGGCGCGCCGGCCGATGCCCACGCGCGGGTGATGCGGATTGCGCGCGGGGCGGGGGCGCGGGCGGTCGTGGACGTCGGAGGCCGGGCGCTGGCAGGGGCCGTGACCGAGCGGCCGTGGCTCGTCAAGGTCAACACCCTCGAGGCGTCCGAGGCGACCGGCCTGCCGCAGGGCGGCCTCGCCGAGACGCTCGCCATGGCCCGCGCCCTCCGCGACAGCGGCGCCGCGATGGCCTTCGTCTCGCGCGGCGTGGAGGGCGCCGTCCTGGTGGACGCCACCGGGTGCGGCTGGCGGATCGGCCCGCCTCCGGAAGTCGGCTCGTTCCCGGTGGGGAGCGGCGACACCCTGATGGGCGGCTTCGCGGCCGCGCTCGCCACGGGGCACGCGGTCCCCGAGGCTGCCCGCCGGGGAGCGGCGGCGGCCGCCGCCAACGCGCTGCACCCCGGCCAGGGTCGGATCGATCCGGCGGACGTGGCCCGGCTGCTGCCGGACATCGCACTGGAGGCGCTGTCGTGACAACGGAGCACGGTCGCATCGACCCCGCGCTCGTCCCCCAGCGCGCGCTTCCCGGCGGGGGCCGCATGCCCGGCGTCGGCCTGGGCACCTTCGGCTCGGACCGCGCGCCGGCCGATCTCGTGGCTGCGGCGGTCGGGGCCGCGCTCGAGATGGGCTACCGCCACGTGGACTGCGCGTCCGTCTACCGCAACGAGGCGGAGATCGGCGCGGTGCTCCAGGTCGCGATCCGCGGCGGCATCGCCCGCGACGACCTGTGGGTCACCTCCAAGCTGTGGAACGACAAGCACGCCGTGGCGGACGTCGCGCCCGCGTTCGAGCGGAGCCTGCGCGACCTGCGGCTCGACTACCTCGACCTGTACCTCGTCCACTGGCCGTTCCCCAACGCGCACCAGCCGGGCGTGGACGTCGGGTCGCGGGATTCCAACGCCCAGCCGTACCTCCACGACCGGTACATGGAGACCTGGGGGGAGCTCGAGAAGCTCGCGGACCGAGGGCTGGTCCGGTACATCGGCACCTCCAACATGACCGTCCCGAAGCTTCGGCTGGTCCTGCGCGACGCTCGGATCAAGCCGGCGGCCAACGAGATGGAGCTTCACCCGCACTTCCAGCAGCCCGAGCTGTTCGACTTCGTGACGGGCGCGGGGATCGTGCCCATCGGCTACTCGCCGATTGGCTCGCCGGCCCGCCCGGAGCGCGACCGGACGCCCGAGGACTCGGTGGACATCGAGGACCCGGTGATCGCGGCCGCAGCGCACCGTCTGGGCGTCCACCCCGCGGTGGTCTGCCTCAAGTGGGCGATCCAGCGGGGCCAGGTGCCGATCCCGTTCTCGACCAAGCCCTCGAACCTCCTCGCGAACCTGCGCGCGTCGGTCTCGGAGCCGATGACCGAAGCCGAGATGGTTGCGATCGCCGGGATCGACCGCGGCTGCCGGCTGATCAAGGGGCAGGTCTTCCTGTGGAGGGCCGGACAGTCGTGGGAGGATCTCTGGGACCTCTCCGGCGAGATCACGCCGCCCTAGGCCATGCACGTCCTGACGATCGACCAGGGGACCTCGAGCCTGAAGGCTGCGCTATGGCGCGCCGACGGGACGGTCGCGGCCGAGGCGGTCGAGGCGTACGAGCTCAGCTGGCCCGTGCCTACCTGGGCCGAGATCGACCCGGCGCTCTGGTGGGAGGCGCTCTGCCGCACGACGGCGGCGGTGATCGCCAAGGCGGGTGCCGCGGCGGACCAGGTCGCCTGCGTGGCGGTCGACGGGATCGGCTGGACCCTTGTGGCCGCGGACGAGCAGCTGCGGCCGGTCGTGCCCGCCATGACCTGGCTCGACCGCCGGGCGGAGACTGAGGCCGCGGCCCTCCGCGCCCGCCCGGACGCGGACGCCCTGGTGGGTCTGGTCGCCAACCCGCTCGACGCCGCGTACCTCACGCCCAAGATCGCCTGGCTCGCCGGGCACCGGCCCGAGGCGTTCGACGCCACCCGGTGGCTCCTCACGGCTTCGGGCTGGCTGGTGGCGAGGCTGACGGGCGAGGTCACCTGCGACCTCACGCAGGCCTACGGCTTCCACTGCTTCGACATCCGGCGCGAGTGCTGGGACGAGCGCGCGGCGCGCGATCTCGGCATCCCGATCGACCGCCTGCCGCCGCTCCACCGGGCTGGCCACGTTGCCGGCGGTGTGACGCCCAGCGCGGCTCGCGCCACCGGCCTCGCCCCGGGCATCCCCGTCCTGGTGGGCGGCGTGGACGCGGCGATGGCAGCCCTGGGGGCGGGCGTGACCCGGCCCGGGCTCACCCAGGACCAGGGCGGGTCCGCGGGCGGGTTCGGGATGAGCGTGCGCGAGGTCGTGGTGGAGCCGCGGCTGATCTTCAGCCACCACGTCCTCGACGGGCAGTACCTGCTCCAGGCGGGCACCGTGGGCGGCGGCGCCCTGGGCTGGCTGCGCGACGTGGTCGGGCGCGAGGACGCCACCTTCGACGAGTTGACGGCCGAGGCGCAGGGTTCCGGGCCGGGTGCCAACGGTGTCCTGTTCCTGCCCTACCTGGCCGGGGAGCGGACCCCGCTGTGGAGCAGCACGCCGCGGGGCGTGCTCGCCGGGCTCGCCTACACGACGACGCGCGCCGACCTGCTGCGCGCCGTGATGGAGGGCTGCGCGTTCGCCGTGGTGGACAACCTGCGCCTGGCCGAGGAGCGCGGCCACCGGGTGACGGAGTGGCTGGGGCAGGGCGGGGCCTCGCGCTCGACCCTGTGGAACCAGGTCAAGGCCGACGCCACTGGGGTGCCCTTCACGGTGGCGCGGCTGGCGGACGGCTCCGAGGGGGGGACGGGCCTTGCGCTGTTCGCCCTCGGGGCGCGGGCCGTGGGGCTGGCGGGGCCCCCCGCCGAGACGGTGGAGCGCCTGCTGGCCCAGCGCACGACGCTCGAGCCCGACCTCGCGCGCCACGCCCGGTACCGCGAGCTGTTCGAGGTCTGGCACGGCATCTCGCGCGCGATGCTCCCCCAGTTCGACCGACTGGCGGCCGTGGCATGAAGGCCCTCGCCCTCGAGGACCGCCTGGTCGTGGCCATCCGGGACGTGCCGGAGCCCGTGGTGGGAGCAGGCGACGTCCTGCTCGAGGTCCACGCCGCAGCCGTCTGCGGCTCGGACATCCACCGCTTCGTCCGCGGACACCGCGAGTACCCGATGATCCTGGGCCACGAGGCGGCGGGCGTCATCACCGCCGCGGGCGCGGACGTGGACCCCGCGCTCGTCGGCCGGCACGCGGCCCTCGTCCCGCTCATCCCCGACCACACCTGCGACCAGTGCCTGGCCGGGCGGTTTTCGGCCTGTCGCGCCTACTCGTTCGTGGGCTCGCGGCGGCCGGGCGCGTTCGCGGAGCGGGTGGCGGTGCCCGCGCTCAACGTGCTGCTCGTCCCGGACGAGCTGCCGTTCGAGCAGGCGGCGCTGATCGAGCCATCGACGGTCGCCCGCCACCTCCTCGACCTCGGCGGATTTGGCCGCGGGCAGTCCGCGATCGTGCTGGGCGCGGGGTCGATCGGCCTGATGCTGGTCCAGTGGCTCCGCGTGCTGGGCGCCTCGTTGATCATCGCGACCGACGTGGCCGAGGCGAACCTCGAGGCGGCGGCCGCGCTCGGCGCGCACGTCACGCTGAACCCGACGAAGCTCACGGTCGCCGACGAGGTCCGCCGGCTGACGGGCGCGGGCGTGGACCTCTCGGTCGAGGCCGCGGGCTCGCCGCAGGCCCTCGCATCGGTCGTCGAGGTGACGCGCCCCAAGGGCACCGTGGTGCTGGGCGGGAACCAGCCGGTCGACGCATCGCTCCCGATGAGCTTCGTCGAGGCGCTGATGCGCCGCGAGCTCACCCTGACCGGCGGGTTCATGTCGTACTCCGCGCCGTGGCCCGGCCACGAGTGGACCGACAGCCTCGCCGCTGCGCTCGACGGCGGCCTCGACCTGCCCGCGATGATCTCGCACCGCGCGCCCCTTGCGCAGGCGCCCGCCATCTTCGAGGAGATCGGCGCCCACCGGCTCGTCCACCGCAAGATCGTGCTCGACCCGACCGCCAGGTCGTAAGGAGGCCTCGTGCTCACCACCCGTCTGCTGCATCCGGAGATCCTGGCCGCGCTCGGCGAGGCCGGCCACGGCGCCACGGTGCTCATCGCGGACGGGAACTACCCGCTCGTCACGCGCTCGAACCCCGCCGCCCGTCGCGTGTACCTCAACCTCGAGCCGGGCAAGCTGACCGTCACCGACGTGCTCGACGCGATCGCGGAGGCGATCCCCGTGGAGGCGGTCCACGTCATGGGCCCCGACGACGGCAGCGAGCCGTCGATCTACGCGGACTTCCGGCGGATCCTCCCCGCCAACGACCTCACCCGCCTCGGCCGGTTCGAGTTCTACGGCATGGCGCGCGACAAGGACTGCGCCCTGGCGATCTCGACGGGCGAGCAGCGCATCTACGCGAACATCCTGCTGACCATCGGCGTCGTCAAGCCCGAGTAGCCAGCGCATCCGACACGTCCCAGGGAGACCAAGGCGCATGACCACCGTCAACACGTCCGGCCGCTTCGTCGGCGACTGGCCGAAGATCGGGATCCGCCCGGCCGTGGACGGCCGGCAGCACGGCGTCCGCGAGTCGCTCGAGGAGCAGACCCGCAACATGGCGCTGCGGACGGCCGAGCTCATCAGCGCGAACCTGCGCTACCCCGACGGCACGCCGGTCGAGTGCGTCGTGCCCGAGCACAACATCGGCGGCGTGTACGAGGCGGCCAAGGTCGCCGAGCTGTTCCGCAAGGAGGGCGTCGGCGTCTCGATCACCATCACGCCCTGCTGGTGCTACGGGTCCGAGACGATGGACATGGACCCCCTCACGCCCAAGGCTGTGTGGGGCTTCAACGGCACGGAGCGGCCGGGCGCCGTGTACCTCGCCGCCGTGCTCGCCGCGCACACGCAGAAGGGCCTGCCGGCGTTCGGCATCTACGGCCGCGACGTCCAGGACGCATCCGACGGGTCGATCCCCGACGACGTGCAGGCCAAGATCCTGCGGTTCGCGAGGGCCGGCCTCGCCGCGGCGATCCTGCGCGGCAAGTCCTACCTGTCGCTCGGCGGCGTGTCGATGGGCATCGCCGGCTCCATCGTGGACCAGCCGTTCTTCGAGAAGTACCTCGGCATGCGCGTCGAGGCCGTCGACATGTCCGAGATCGCCCGCCGGCTCGAGGAGGGGATCTACGACCCGGCCGAGTTCGAGAAGGGGCTCGCCTGGGCGAGGGCCAACTGCCGCGAGGGAGCGGACCGCAACGAGCCGGACAAGGCGAAGACCCGCGAGGGCCTCGACGCCGACTGGGCGACCGTGGTCAAGATGTTCCTCATCGCCCGCGACCTGCTGGTGGGCAACCCGCGGCTCGCCGAGCTGGGCCACCTCGAGGAGTCGATGGGCCGCAACGCGATCCTGGGCGGGTTCCAGGGCCAGCGCGCGTGGACGGACCACAGCCCCAACGGCGACTTCATGGAGGCGATCCTCAACTCCAGCTTCGACTGGAACGGGATCCGGGCGCCCCACATCTTCGCGACCGAGAACGACTCGCTCAACGGCGCGTCGATGCTCCTGATGTACCTGCTCACCAACCGGGCCCAGATCTTCGCCGACGTGCGGACGTACTGGAGTCCCGATGCCGTGGAGCGGGTGACCGGGCACCGGCCCGAGGGGCTCGCCGCCGACGGGTTCATCCACCTGATCAACTCCGGCGCGGCCACGCTCGACGCCACCGGCGCCATGACCGACGCCGACGGCAGGCCCGCGATGAAGCCGTTCTGGGAGATCACCGAGGAGGACGTCTCGGCGGCGCTGGCGGCCACGACCTGGTACCCGGGGAACCGCGGCTACTTCCGCGGCGGCGGCTACTCGAGCCAGTTCGTGTCCAGGGGCGGCATGCCCGTCACGATGGCGCGGCTCAACCTGGTCAGCGGCGCCGGGCCCGTCCTCCAGATCGCCGAGGGCTGGACCGTGGAGCTGCCGCCCGAGGTGCACAAGACGCTCGACGAGCGGACGGACCCCACCTGGCCCACCCACTGGTTCGTGCCGCGGACGACGGGCGTGGGCCCGTTCCGCGACGTGTACAGCGTGATGGCCAACTGGGCCGCCAACCACGGCGCCATCAGCTACGGCCACATCGGTGCTGACCTGATCTCGCTCGCGTCGGTGCTCCGGATCCCGGTCCACATGCACAACGTGCCCGACGAGGACGTGTTCCGGCCGAGCGCCTGGGCGAACCTGGGCACGGCCGATCCCGAGGGCGCGGATTTCCGCGCGTGCGCCAACTTCGGGCCGCTGTACGGGCGGAGGTAGGGGGGCGCTACTCCTTCGGCCCGTCGGGCGTACCGCTCCTCCGGCGCCCGGCGGGCCTTCTGATTCCCGGCCTCGGCGGGGACGAGGCAGTTCCTTCCGCAGGTCTGGAGCGCGTCTGCGCCCCCTCAGGATTCCTCAAGGCTGAGCAGATCGCCCGGTGTACACGACAGGGCCTCGCACAACGCGGTCAGGGTCGAGAACCGGATTGCTCGAGCCCGTCCGTTCTTGAGCACAGAGAGGTTCGCCTGCGTGATGCCGACCCGCTCGGCGAGCTGGGTCAAGGTCATCCCCCGCTCAGCGACCAGCCGGTCGATGTTCACCCGGATCCGGTGCTCCTCGTCGGGGGGCACAGTCAGATGACCCCCTCGAGCTCGTCCCGCAGCGCGACGCCGCGGCGGACGACCTCGCCGACAAGTCCGAGGCAGGCGCCGATGGCCGGCCACCAGAGGGCGGGCCCCAACGACGAGATCAGCGACGCCAGGGTGGGGACGGCGACCACGTCAGGCGGGCGCGCGCCCCAGGAAAGGGCGCCGGCGAAGCCCACATGGCAGATGAACGCCCCCACGCCAGCCGAAGCGGCGACCTGACCGACCCGCGTCAACCGCGCCGCCGCCGCCGCTGTGAAGGTCGCGCCCCGGCGCACCGAGCGCGCCCACCGTGCGAGCAGGCCCAGCACGGCCGCCAGGACGAGCGGCTGCGGCACCGCCGCCAGCACGGCGAGCAGCCTCAGGCCCAGGGACGGGTCAGCGAGGAGCACCGTCACCTGGTCGTCGACAGGGCTGAGCTGGGCGCCTGCCGGGATGGACCCGGCGGCGGCCGTGATCCCTAGTGCCGATGCCGGGACCCGGACCGCCAAGCCCCCGATGAAGCACGCGACGAGCTGGAACGCCGCCCACCCCGCCTAGAAGTTGATCGAGCGCCCCCGGACGGCCATCGCCGCCTCGCCCAGCACCTCGGACAGCGTCGGGTGGGGGTGGGTGGCGGCGCCCACCTCGTCAACCGTGGCGCCCAGGGCCGTGGCCAGCGAGGCCTCGGCGATGAGCTCGGTCGCGTGGGGGCCGATGACGTGGACGCCCAGGATGGCGCCGGTCTCGGCGTGCGCGATGACCTTGGCGAAGCCCTCGCGCGAGCCGTGGATCACCGCCTTGGCGATCGCCTGGAAGGGGACCCTGCCCACCCGGACCGGGAGCCCGCGCTCCGCGCACTGGGCCTCGGTGAGGCCGACCGACGCGATCTCGGGGCGGGTGTAGGTGGCGCGCGGCTGGTTGGCGTAGTCCATGGGGTGGACGTCGGGCTCGCCGGCGAGCGCGTGGACCGCGGTCAGGCCCTCGTGCGCGGCCGTGTGCGCGAGCAGGAGCCCGCCCACGAGGTCGCCGATGGCCCACAGGTGGGGCTCGTCGGTGCGCATGAGGCCGTCGACCTTGACGAAGCCGCGCTCGAGGGTCGCCCTGATGGTCTCGAGGCCCAGGTCCTCAGTGTTGGGCGCCCGACCCGTTGCCACCAGGATGGCGTCGGCCGTGAGCTCGGCGCGCTCGCCGCCCTCCGGGCCGACCGTGATGCGCACGCCGTCTTCGCCCGCGATCACGGACGCCTGATCGAAGCGCGCGTTGGTCATCACCGTGATGCCGCGGCGCTCGAAGCTGCGCTGGAGCTCGCGCGACACCTCGGCGTCCTCGAGCGGGACGACCGCGGGGAGGTACTCGAGGAGCGTGACCTTGACGCCGAGGTCGTGGAATGCGGACGCGAACTCCGCCCCGACGGCGCCCGCGCCGATCACGATGAGGCTCGGGGGCAGCTCCACCATGCGGAGCACGTCGTCGGAGGTGAGGATCCGGACCCCGTCGGGGACGAGGCCGGGCAGGCTCTTCACGCGCGAGCCGGTGGCCAGGATCACGTCGTTGGCCCGCAGGACCCGCTCGCCGCCGGCGCCCGGCGTCCCGTCCGTCCCGTGGAGCAGGACGCGGACGCGCCCGGCCCCGTCGAGGCGCCCGCGCCCGCCGACCCACTCGACCTTGTTCTTGCCGACCAGGCTCTTGAGGCCGGTCCACATGCGCCGGACGACCGCGTCCTTGTTCGCGGCGACCGCGGCGTAGTCGATCGCCAAGCCGGAGGTGTGCACGCCCAGGCCCGCGCCCGTGTCGCGGACGCGGTGGGCGAGGTCGGCCGACTCCAGGATCGCCTTGGTGGGGATGCAGCCGCGGTGGAGGCAGGTTCCGCCGATCTTGTCGGCGTCGACGAGGGCGACCTTCAGGCCGAGCTGGGCGGCCCGGAAGGCCGCGCTGTACCCGCCGGTCCCGGCGCCCAGGACGACGACGTCGAACCAGTCGGGGTCGTCGGGGAAGCGCGGACGGGCGGGCTCGGGCGGTGTCGCTGTCCCGAGGCGGAACCCGTCGGCGGCCTCGAGGCGGCCCTGGAGCGCGCGGGTGAACTGGGCGCCCATCGCCCCGTCCACGATGCGGTGGTCGGCCGACAGCGTGAGCTTCATCACCTGGCGGACCTCGACCCGGCCGTCCACGGCCACCGGCGTCGGGATCGCGGCGGACACGGCGAGGATCGCCGCCTCGCCCGGGTTGATGATCGCGCTGAACTCCTCGACCCCGAACATGCCCAGGTTCGACACCGTGAACGTGGAGCCCGTCAGGTCGTCCACCGATGCGGTCCCGGCGCGGGCGGCTGCGGCGAGCGCGGCGGCGCGGTCGTGGAGCTCGGCCACCGTGAGCTGGTCGGCGTCGCGGATGACCGGCACGAGCAGGCCGCTCGGGACGGACACGGCCATGCCCAGGTGGACGCGCGAGCGCGGCCAGACCGAGGTGCCGTCGGTGCGCGCGTTGACGTCGGGGAACTCGGCCAGGGTGTCGGCGGTGGCCGCGAGGACGAAGTCCGTGACGGTGAGGCTCGACCCGGACGCCTTGAGCTGGGCGCGCAGGGCGAGCAGCCTGGTCACGTCAGGCGCGACGGTGACCGTGAAGTGGGGCGTGGTCTGCCAGGACGACGTGAGGCGCTCCGCGATGACGCGACGCATGCGCGACATGGGCCGCGGGGCCTCCTCGCCGGGGACGGCGGGACCGGCGGCGGGCGCCTTCGCCCCGGGGGATGCGCTCACCGCGATCGCCGATTCGACATCGCGTTCGACGATGCGGCCGTCAGGCCCGGTGCCGCGGAGCGAGGACGGGTCGATCCCGGCTGAGACGGCGAGGCGCCGGGCGCGCGGGCTGATGCGGAGGTCGCCGACGGGCGCCGGGGCCGGGGCGGACGGACGTGAGGAGGTCGACGAGGCCGAACCAGGGACCGACGAAGCCCAAGCCGGCGCGGCCGATGAGCCCGAAGCCGGCGAACCCGCCGAAGCGGATGGAACCGGAGCGGGAGCGGGCGCCGGCGTCTCCGGGATCGCCTCGCCCGGCTGGCCGATCCAGCCGCAGACGCCATTGACCGGGACGGTCTCGCCTTCGGCCGCGACCTGCGCGAGGAGGACGCCCTCCTCGAAGGTCTCGACCTCCATCGTGCTCTTGTCGGTCTCGATCTCGAACAGGACGTCGCCCCGGTGGACGGGGTCGCCCACCGTCTTGCGCCAGATGGTGAGGGTGCACTCCTCGGTCATCTGGCCGGGCTTGGGCATCAGGATCGGGCGGGCCATCGGTCGGCCTCCTTCGGTCGGTCGGGCGGTCAGACGATGGCCGTGACGGCGGCCACGATGTCGGCCGGCGTCGGCAGGAACGCCTTCTCGAGCGCCTCCGCCTGCGGGCTGATCCCGGGCGCCGCGCCGACGCGCCCCACGGGCCCGTCGAGGTCGTCGAACGCCTCGGCCTGGATCCGCGCCACGACCTCGTTCACGAAGCTGTTGGTGAGGATCGCCTGCGCGGCCACCACGACGCGCCCGGTCTTGCGCACGGACGCCAGCACCGCCTCCATGTCCAGCGGGACGAGCGTGCGCAGGTCGATGACCTCCGCCGCAAGCCCGTGCTCGGCCGCCAGGATGTCGGCGGCGGCGAGCGCGTCGGGGACGGCCGGCCCCCACGCGACGACCGTCGCGTCCGTGCCCTCGCGGGCGATCCGCGCCACCCCGATGGGCGTCGTGTACTCGCCCTCGGGGACCACGCCCTTGGTGGAGTAGAGGCTCTGGCTCTCGACGAACACGACCGGGTTGTTGGTCCGGATCGCGCTCTTGAGCAGGCCCTTGGCGTCCTCGGCCGTAGCCGGGTAGACCACCCACAGCCCCGGGGTGTGCGTGAACAGGCTCTCGAGGCTCTGGCTGTGCTGGCCGCCATAACCCTTGCCGGCGCCCACCGAACATCGGTAGACGACGGGGACCTCGACCTGGCCGCCCGACATGTAGTGCCACTTGGCGGCCTGGTTCGCGATCTGGTCTGACGACATCAAAGCGAAGTCCATGTACATCAGCTCGACCACGGGCCGCAGGCCCACGATCCCGGCGCCGACCGCCGTCCCGCAGATGCACGCCTCGGAGATCGGCGTGTTGAACACGCGTCGTCGGCCGAAGGCCTCCATGAGGCCCTTGGTCAGCTTGAACGCGCCGCCGTAGTCGGCCACGTCCTCGCCGTAGAAGATCACGCGGTTGTCGCGCAGCATCTCCTCGACGAGTGCCTCGCGGAGCGCGTCGCGGTAGAGGATCCGGCCGTCGCCGTCGCGCTTGGCGACCGGCGGCTGGGCGGCGACGACCACCTCGCTCGCGCCCTGCGGGAGCACGTCTGATGTGCCGTCGGTGTAGAGCAGGTCGAGCAGGCTCGAGGGCGCCGGGTCCGTGGCGGCGGCGGCGCGCTGGGCGGCGCGGGCGTTGCGCTCCGCGGCGGCGGCGACGACGGCCGCCACCTCGTCCGCGGTCGCGGCGCCGGACTGAACCAGCTGCGCCTTGAGATTCTCGATCGGGTCGACCGCCCGCCAGGAGGCCTCCTCCTCGCGCGTCCGGTACTCGTTGCGCGGGTCGGACAGCGAGTGGCCGTAGTAGCGGTACGTGGACGCCTCGATGAGCACCGGACCCTCGCCGCGGCGGCAGAGCTCGGCGGCCCGCGTCACCGCGTCGCGCACGGCCAGCACGTCCATGCCGTTGACGACCTCGGCGTGCATGTTGTCGTCGGAGAAGCCGGCCGCGCGGCGGGCGAGGTGGGTGACGCCGGTGACCTCGTCGTCGGTCCGGTGCGTCATCCCGTAGTGGTTGTTCTGGATGAAGTAGATGACCGGCAGCCCGAACGGCCGGTCGCCCGCGTAGTGGTTGGTCCACTGGCTCTGGGCCGCCCAGTTGAGCGCCTCGAGCACCACGCCGTTCGCGTAGGCGCCGTCGCCCGCGAAGCAGCACACAACCGCGTCCGTGCCCTCGTAGCGGTGGGCCATCGCGGCGCCGGTCGCGATCGGCACCGAGCCGCCGACGATCGCGTTGGCGCCCAGGTTGCCCGTGGAGAAGTCACCGATGTGCATGCCGCCGCCGCGGCCCCGGCCATAGCCCTCGTCCTTGCCGAACAGCTCGGCGATGACCTTGTAGAGGTGCTCCTCCAGGGCAGCCGCGAGCAGCTCGTCGCGGGTGCCGTCGGCGCGGCCGAGGCGGGCGCGCAGCTGGTCCTCGCTCATCTGCCGGATCGCCGAGAAGCCCTTGGCGATCGCATCGCCGTGGCCGCGGTGGCTGGAGGTCACGTTGTCCGAGATCCGCAGCACGGACGACGCGCCGACGGCGGACGCCTCCTGGCCGATCGAGACGTGGGTCGGGCCGCGGTAGTCGTAGGCCGGGAGCGGCTCGTAGCCGCCGCCGCCACGCAGCCGGACGATCATCTCCTCCATCTCGCGGATGGCGAGCATGTCGTCGAGCAGCGCGAGGGCCGAGGCGTGGTCGAGTCGCCCAGCGGCGAGCTCCGTGCCGAGGTCGCCCTGGTAGGCGAAGCCGCGGAGGGTGCCCAGCTGCTCCTCGAACGGCTCGAAGTCCGGGCGGGCGTCGCTGTGGAAGACGATGGACGGGTCGGGCCGGACGTCGAGGGTCATCGGGTTCTCCAGGGCTGCGGGCGGGGAGGGCGGGTGTCAGAGGGGCATGCGGTCATCGCGGGCCCTCGGGAGTGGGCCGGACGATGACCTTCGAGCCGGCGCGTCTGGCCGCTTCGGCCATGGCGCGGTCCGCGTGGTCGATGGGGTGGACGGCGGTCACGACCTCGCCCGGCCGGATCCGGCCAGCGAGCGCGATCGCCTCGGGGTAGACGTGGTTCATGCGGCGCGAGAACCGCAGGTCGAGGCCCTTGCGCCGGAGGAGCGAGGCCGGGATCCACGTCGTGTCGCCGGCCGGGATGCCGGCCACCACGACGCGCGACCCGGGCTTCACCAGCGCGGCGGCCGTGCGCACGGCGTCGTCGTCGCCCGCGATCTCGACCGCGGTGTCGAGCGGCCGCCCGCCGAGCGCCGCGCGCAGGACGTCGACCTCGAGGCCGCCGTCGACGAGCGCGGCCGTCGCCCCGTCGCGGCGCGCCGCCTCGACGCGGTGGGGGAGCCGGTCGGTCGCGACCACAGCCGATGCGCCCGACGCGAGCGCCAGCCGGATGAGCAGCCGCCCGATGGGCCCGGCGCCGAACACGCCGATCGTGTCGCCGGGGCGCAGCTGCGCCAGGCGCATGGCGTGGATGGCCACGCCCAAAGGCTCGAGCATCGCGCCGGCGATGTCGTCGATGGCGTCGGGGAGCGGCACCAGCCGGTCCTCCGGCCAGGCGATGAGCTCGCGCATCGCGCCGTCGGTTGCGCTGTGGCCGAGGAAGCGCACGTCGGGGCACAGGTGCGGCAGCCCTCGGGCGCAGACGTCGCAGCGGCCGCACGGGATGTTCGGGTCGATCGCCACGCGCGTGCCGGCCCGTGGCCCGCTCGCGATGACGCCTGCCGCCTCGTGGCCCAGGACGAGCGGGCGGGAGAGCACCGCGTCGCCGATCGAGGACTCCTCGTACCAGTGCAGGTCCGAGCCGCAGATCCCCACCGCGCCCACGCGCACCAGCACTTCGCCCGCGCCCGGGACGGGCACCGGCTCCTCGGCCACCCGGATGTCGCCCGGGCCATGGAGGCGTGCCGTCTTCACGCTGCCTCCTCCGCGTTCAGGCCGGGCTCGGCCAGCAGCGCAGCCTCCGCTTCGGCGGTCCACTTCCCGTCGTCGAGCTTGGCGGCCACGGCCGGGAGGCGATCGGCCAGCTCGGTCAGGCGGACTAGGCCCAGGTGGTGCAGCGCGGGGTACACGACGATCTTGCCGCCCGAGGTGCGGGCCTCGATGGCCGCGAGCGCGGACGAGACGCCGTCGAGGCCGCAGACGGCGTCGACCGACATGTTCGTGTCGAGGCGACCGGCCTCGAGCCGGCCGAGCACCGCGACCATGTCCCGGATCTCGGAGCCGCTGGTGCCGAACAGGTAGAGCCCGAGGCCGACGACCGTGTTCAGGTCGAGCGTGGCCCGCGTGCCCACGGCGAAGCCCGCGAAGAGGTTGAGCCGCGCGCCCGGCGCGGCCATGGCCACGGCCTGCACGACGAGCGCGGGCGCCGGGACCATGACCCCGACATACGAGTAGGCGCGCTCGGGCGGGGGCGAGACGCGGCTGTTGGTGAACGTCGCCTCGACGCCGTTGGCGGCCGCCACGGGCCCGGCGACTTCGGCCAGGTGGGCGAGGCGGCTGTCGTCGATGTCGATGGCGGCGACGTGCAGGCCCTGCCGCCCGATGGTCGCGGCCCTGACGGTGTGCATGAAGCCCATCGGCCCCGCTGCGCCCACGATCGCCACCCGGTCGCCGTCGCGCAGCTCGCCGTCCGCGGGGATCGCCGCGTACCCGTCCGCCGCGGACGTGCCGGTCGTGCCGGTGAGGCGGATGGGGTCGTAGTGGATGCGGCCCACGTCAACGGCCACGTCGCGGTCGATGCGCCGGCCCCCGAGGACGATCTCGATGATGCCGCCCGGGGCGAGCAGCCCGACGAGCGCCTCGATGCGGTCCGCGCTGGCGCCCGCGTAGACGATGTCGTCAAACCGTCCGGCGGCGAGCGCCGTGAGCGCGTCTGCCTCCATCGGGTCCAGCCGCACGATCTCGCGCGGCGTCGCGGTGGCGAGGAGGCCGGCGAGACCGGTGAGCGCCGCACCCGAGTCCACCGCGACCAGCAGGCGCCCCCCGGCCAGGAGGGTCCGGCGCTCGCGCGTCGCGTACGACTTCTCGACGCATGCCCACGGCTCCAGCAGCGCCACGGCCGAGCCGGACGGCGTCTCGTTGACCGGGATCAGGAAGCGCTCGCCCGTGTCGGGGTCGAGGGTCATCCGCTCGTCGAGGAGCACGTACTCGGCCAGGCCGCCCTCGAAGTTGTACCCGAACGCGGCGTTGGCGCCCTTCGTGGGCAGGTGGCGGTAGTCCGTCTGGACGAGCACCCGCTCGCCGACCTGGTGGTGCTCGACCGCCGAGCCCACGGCCACGATCCGCGCGCAGCACTCGTGGCCGGGCGTCCCGGGGGCCTCGCCGGGCGTGTACGAGGGGATCTGGGCGAGCACCTCCTCGGACAGGCCGCCCAGCACCGGGCCCTTGCGCGGGTGGCCGGTCCAGGCGTGCAGCAGCTTCGTGTCCGAGAAGCAGAGGCCGGTCGCCTCCACCTTGAGCACGACCTGCGTGGGGCCCGGCGCCGGGACGGGCTTGGCGGCGTTGTGGACGAGCGTGCCGGGGCCGGTGAACTGGATGGCGTGCTGGGTGGCGGGGAGGTCGGTCATGGCGTGGTCCTTCGGTCGGGTCAGGAGAGCATCACCTGGCCGCCCGTGACGGGGAGGGCCTGGCCGGTCTCGTACTGCTGGGCGACGAGGTAGAGGATGGCCTCCAGCACGTCGGCCGGGTCGCAGCCCCGGCCCATCGGCACCTTGGCCTCGTAGGCGTGGCGGACGTCCTCCACGGTGGTGGCGCCGGGCACCTTGCGCTCGCGCAGGTACTGGACGAACAGCCCGTTCTGCGGATCGCTCCACAGGGGCCCGTCGAGGAAGTTGCCCGGGCAGACGGCGTTGACCTTGATGCCGTCGCCGACCAGCTCGAGCGCGAATGACTGCGTCAGGCCGATGCCGCCGAACTTGGAGCCGGCGTAGGCGCTGTTGCGCGACGAGCCCTGGAGCCCGGACTTGGAGTTGATCTCGATGATGTCGCCCCACCAGGCCGGGTTGGCGCGGTGCTGGCGGGCCAGCACCGGGGCGGTGTGCTTGGTGACGAGGAAGTAGCCGCGGTAGTTGACCCGGGTGACCAGGTCGAAGTCGGCGAGCGGCTGCGTGGTCACGCTGGCCGCCCGCAGGACGCCCGCGTTGCTGACGACGATGTCGAGGCCGCCGAACCGGTGGAGGATCGCGCTCACGCCCGCGGCCACGCTCGCCTCGTCGGTGACGTCCATCGGGATCGCGATCGCCCGGCCCTCGCCGTGGTCGCTCGCGAGGCGCTCGGCGTTGGCCTCGGCGAGCGCGGTGTTGAGGTCCGCGAGCACAACGAACGCGCCCTGGGCCACCAGGCCCTCGGCGATGGCGAGGCCGAAGCCCTGGGCGGCGCCGGTGACCAGCGCCACGCGGCCGCCGACTCGCCCCTCGGGGACGAAGCGGTCAGCGACGAACGCCCCAGCCCCGGGCACGACGATCCTGTCCGCCGACTCGGACGCGGTCAGGAGGCCCGCGACGCGCAGCGCGGCACCCGCGGGGTCGTCGAGGGATGCCGCGTCCAGCGTGACGTCGTGCGGCCCCGCGGCGGCCGTCTCGTCCGCGGTGAATGCGATCCGCGGCAGTCGTCGCCCCTCGCCGAGGAGGCCGCGCAGCGTGGGCGCGAACTCAGCCACGAGGGCGTCCAGACGGGTGGGCTCGGTCATGCGGGGACGCTCCTGCGCTCGATGAGCTGTGCGCCGATCGCGGCGAACCGCCGGATCCGCGCATCGTTGTCGCCAGGCCCGGGGCGGCCGTCGGCGTCCACGAACCCGGGCTGGCCGGAGGCGCGCTCGGCCTGATGGCCGGCGACGACACATGCGCCCTCGTACAGGATCGCCCTCGTCGCCTCGGACAGCGGCGCCCCGCCACGGGCCAAGGGCTCGACCGGGATCCGCGCGGGCGTGTTGTGCTCCGTCCCGGCCGTGACGACCATCCCCACGTCCCGGAAGGCGCGGACGTACGCGTCCACCATCTCCGGGGCGTTGCGCGTGGGGATCAGCTCCGCGGCGTGGATCCCGAGCTCGTCCAGATGGCGCGCGAGGTCCTGCGGCGAGGCCTCGAACGGGCAGATGGGCGAGGCGCCGTCCGCGAGAGTGGGGTAGGCGGGGATGCCGCCCCATTCGAGGATCAGGCGGTAGGCGTCCCCGAATGAGAGCGCCGTCTCCTCGACGAACGCCGGACCGCCCGCGCGGATGAGACGCGAGCGGATCTCGTTCTGCACGGCCGCGGGGTCGTCCACGGCGGACGGCGTGACGCCGTACGCCGCCTCGAGCCGAGACGCCCGGTCCTCCGGCGCCACCGCCTCGAACAGGGCACGCTGGAAGGCCATCGCGAGGTGGCGCTCCTGGAGGACGACCCAATCGACCGGCACGCCGGCCCTCGCTGCCACATCGGCCGCGATCGCGGTGTCGTCGAGGGACAGCTCCACGCCTGCTGACGCGAAGGTCGCGCGCAGCAGGGACGTCATGCGGGCGGCCCGCTCACGGTTGGCGGACCGGATGACCGCGTCGATCCGGACGGCAGTGGGGGTGGGCTCGCGGAAGGGGTCGACGCCCTTGCCGCACAGGTACATCCGACCCGGATTGGCCGGATCGTTGACGAGGGTGCCGGCGGCGCGCAGCGGCTCCACCACCGAGATCAGCTCGAGGCCGTACAGCGGGACGATGCCCGCAGCGTGCGCCGCGTCCGCGAACCGCCGGTAGATGCGGAGGTCGTGGAAGTTGGACCCGCCCATCGCGCGGATGCCCTCCGCCGCGGCGGCGGCCACCGCGTCCTCGACGTCGTCGAACGCGGAGAAGTTGGGCGGCAGGTGGAGGTGGGTGTTGGCGGCAAGCGACGGGGTGCTCATGCGGCGCCTCGCGGGGAAAGGGAGGCCGACCGTTCGCGCAGGGCGGCGAACCGATCGCGCGCCTCGGTCCAGTCGCCTGCGGGTTCGTACTCGGTGGACGGGAAGGACCGGGCGGCCAGCTCGCGCGCCTCGGCGACGGACGCGAGCTCGCCCGCGGCGATCGCCTGGACCGCCAGGTTGCCGATCGCGGTGGCCTCCACGGGCCCGGTCTTGACGGGCACACTGGTGGCGTCCGCGGTGAGGCGGCAGAGGAGCCGGTTGCTCGACCCGCCGCCGACGACCCGGAGCGCGTCGACCGGGCGGCCGGACGCGGCCCTGAGGCTGTCGATCCCCGCGGCGTAGCGCAGCGCCAGGCTCTCGAGAATGACGCGGAACAGCGTGCCCGCGTCCTGTGGGACAGGCTGCGCAGTCTCGGCGCAGAACGCGCGGACGCGTGCGGCGAGGTCGCCGGGGCGCAGGAACCGCTCATCGTCGGGGTCGATCAACGCGGTGAATGCCGGGGCGCCCTCCGCGAGCCCGGCGAGCGCCTCGTAGGACGGCGGCTCGCGGTCGGGCCACAGCGCCCGCCGGCTCTCCTGGACGAGCCACAGCCCGACCACGTTCGAGATCAGGAGGCTGGTCCCGTCGACGCCGCCCTCGTTGGTGAGGTTGGCCGCAAGCGAGACGTCGCTGATGACGGGTTCGGGCGTCTCGAGGCCCAGCAGCGACCAGGTCCCCGACGAGAGGAAGGCGGTCGAGGGCGAGGCGAGCGGCGTTCCCGCCACGGCCGAGGCGGTGTCGTGAGAGCCGGGCACCACGACCCGAGTTGCGCCCAGCCCCTGGCACGACGCCAGCTCCGGCACGAGGTCGCCGACGACCGTGCCGGGCGACACGATCTCGGGCAGGAAGCCGGTGGGGATCCCCAGCCGCTCGAGAATCGGGCGGGCCCAGTCGCGGGTCCGGGCGTCAAGGGCCTGGCTCGTGGTGGCGAGCGTGTGCTCGGCGACCGACGCGCCCGACAGGAAGTGGGCGAACAGATCGGCCGTCATCAGCAGCTTGTCGGCCTGGCGGAGGAGGGGATCGCCGTCGCGCGCCATCGAGAGCAGCTGGTACAGCGTGTTGATCTGCATCAGCTGTGTGCCGGTGATGCGGTACAGCTCCTCGCGCGGGATGGTCTCGCAGGCCAGCTCGACCATGCCGGCCGTCCGCGTGTCGCGGTAGTGGACCGGGTTGGCGAGCAGGCGGCCGCGCTTGTCGAGGAGGCCGAAGTCGACCCCCCACGTGTCCACGGCGCAGGACGCGAGATCGCCCGACGCACCCGCCTTGTGCAACCCCGTGGTGATGTCGCCCCACAGCCGCAGCACGTCCCAGTGCAGCGTCGTGCCCACGGTGACCGGGATGTTCGGGAAGCGGTGGACCTCGTCGAGGGTCAGTCGGCGGCCGTCGAAGGCGCCCACGACCACTCGTCCGCTCTCGGCGCCGAGGTCGATGGCTGCGTATCGCACGGCGTGCTCCGTCATGGGGTGACTGTCCGCGTGGGGATGCGACGCTCATGATGACAGGGCTTTCGAATGCTTTCAATGCCTTTCTTGACATTGCATACCGCGTTCTCGTACCGTTCGGCCGTGGCCACTGCGTACGGCCTCGGCGAGGTGTTCGCCGAGGAGCGCCAGCACCAGATCGGGCGGCTCGTCGTGGAACTGGGACGGGTCCGCGTGGGCGACCTCGTCCAGCGGTTCGGCGTGTCCGGCGTCACCATCCGCAAGGACCTCGACGTCCTCGAGCGCCAGGGCCGCGTGGTGCGGACGCACGGGGGCGCCGTGTCGCCCGCGGGAGCCGGGATGGAGCGCGCGTTCGACGTCCGCGAGCGGCTGCAGCGCGCGGAGAAGGAGGCGATCGGGCGTGCCGCCGCCTCGCAGGTCGCCGACGGCGAGAGCATCGCCCTCGACGCGAGCACCACGGCCTACGCGATGGCGCGGCAGCTCCGGGCCCGGGGCGGCTGGCTCCACCTCACGGTCGTCACGAACGGCCTGCGCATCGCGCTCGAGCTCGCCGGCGTCGCCGGGGTTACCGTCGTCATGCCCGGCGGGTTCATCCGGCCCGAGGCGCTGTCGCTCGTGGGGCCCCTGGGCGAGGGGCTGCTCCAGCGCATCAACGTCCAGCGGGCGTTCCTCGGCGCAACCGGGTTCTCGGTCGAGGCTGGGCTCTGTGACGGCACCGAGGAGGAGGCGCAGATCAAGCGGCTCCTGGTCGCGGCGGCGACGGAGACGGTCGGCCTCGTGGACCGCACCAAGTGGTCGCGCCGGTCGCTCGCCACCTTCTGCCCGACGGCTTCGCTCGCGGCCGTGATCACGGACGCGCCGGTCGCGGGGGGCATGGCCGAGGCGCTGCTCGCGGCGGGGGTCCGGCTTGTCGAGGTGGCCGTTCCGCCGGGCTGAGCAGGGCCGCACGACGAAGGTCTCTTGACGGAACCGAAAGCCGCCCCCCGGAAATCGATCGCGGGAGGCGACGCGATCACCATCGGCAGAACCGAGGTACGGGTGGGCCGCGCCAGCGGCCGAGGAGCAGCGGCGCCAAGCCGGCGCTGCTGCGATGTACCGGGGGACGTCCGTACGGGAGGCGATCGGCCCGTCCCGGAGGGCACCGTGCACATGGGCTGTCGTCAGGGTGCGCCCGAATCGCGTCGCCGTTTGCCGTGAGGCGCTACGATCACGGCCCAGGATGGAGGCGCGTGCATGACCCGGGTCCTTGTCGTCCAGCGCGACCAGGCGGTCGCAGAGCAGATGGCCGCCAGCCTTCGCGGCGCGGGCTATGAGGCCGAGCTCTGCGGTGGGCCGGGCCGGGAGCCGTGCCCGGTCATCGCCGACATGCCCTGCCCGCTCGTCGACCGCGCGGACGTCCTCGTCTACGACTCCTGGGTCGCCGGTGACGCCGTCGGCGGGCACGAGCTCGTCTCCGCGCTCCGCGAGCTCTACGTCGACCTCCCGGTCGTGCTCACCTCCGTCGACCAGTCGGTCGGCTGGGCGGAGCGCGAAGGCCCGCACCGGGTGGTCCCGCTGGGCAGCCGGCCGAACGACACGGAGCTGATCGAGGCCGTCGAGGTCGCCCTCGGCGACCAGGGCATGGCCGTCTGAGCTCGATCGTCTCAGGGTAGGTCCGCGCGCGGCCCGGCCTGGAGCTAGGTCACCCCGATCCTGGGCGTCTCAGGGCTCGAGCGCACCGCGCGGAAGGCTGGGCCCTGCGGGGTTCGTGTCCGCCAACACGGTAAACGGCGGGTCGCTGGACGCGCACAAAGGAGCGTCCGAGCTGCGCGACGTACTCGAGTCCGCGGGGCTGCCCCACGAGCGGCTTCACGACCTTCGCCACGCGTTCGCAACGTTCCAGACGGGAGGCTTGGGCCGAGCTGTTCGAGCCGCGGCCTCGGCCACGCGAACATCAGCACCGCCGCGGACGTGCACGGCGTCCTCACGCAGGCGATGGCCCGGCGCGCGGCGGAGCGGATGGATGCCGTGCTCGGCGGCTGATGTTGGGTGCGCCGTTGGGAACGGGGAGAATCGAACGGCCCCCGGAGACGCGTCCGAGGGCCCGTTTCAGGTTCGGGAGTTGGCTGGCGCGATAGGATTCGAACCTATAACCCCCTGATCCAGAGTCAGGTGCTCTACCGTTGAGCCACGCGCCAGCGGGTCCGAGGATGATAGCGCAGGATCGTCGGCCGCCGAAACCCGCGGACGGGGTAGGGGACGCCGCTGATGGCTGCCGGCCGCCCGGCGCCGCTCATCCGGGCGCAGCGGGCATCAGCACGGGAAAGCCCTCCTTCTCGGCGGCCAGGGCGAGGCGGTCATCGAGGGTCACGAACGCGAGCGTGCCCGGATGGCCGTCGGCTGCGACGATCGCGGCAGCCAACTGGAGGGCGTCGGCCGACCTGAGCGGGTGGGTCCTAAGGAGGCGGAGCGCAGTCTCGCGAACGACGTCGCTCGGCTCCACCTCGCGCCAGCCCGTCGCCAGCGCGCTCAGACGCCGCGACGATTCCATGAGCCCAGAGCGTCGAGCCGGGTCCTCGCGCTCGAGCCGGGCCAGGGAAGAGGCGCACTCGATCCTCGTCGCCCACCAGACGATCAGGACGCGGTCATCGTCGAGCGCCTTGCGGACCGCCTCGGTCCGACCCTGCGCGACGATCAGGGGAACGATCGCGGAAGCATCCCAGAACCTCACCAGCCGGTCCTCCGCTCCTCGATCAGCATGGCCACAATGTCGACGTCGCCGTCCACGCGCGGCGGCGGCGTGCGGAGGATCTCCTCGAGCGGCGGCCCTCCCTTGCCCCGCCGGACGAGTCCCCGGCGCTCGAGGCCGGCGAGCCGATCTTCGAGGTCCACTCGGCCCGGCGCGGGCTCGAGGACAGCCACCGGCACGCCGCGGTCGGTGATGACTACCGATTCGCCCGCCTTGACGCGGTCGATCAGGGCGGACAGCCCGTTCTTCGCCTCGGTGATGGTCGCGGTCTTCATCTGGCTAGAATAGCCAGACCGACATGGCCGGACAAGCCCCGAGTGCGGGAGGCGGCGAACTCGTCAGGCTGTCGCCGCCGCCCGCCGTCGCGAGCGCGCAAGCCCGTCAGCCAGGTCCTCCTCGAGGAACGCCGTCAGCTGCTCCCACTCGATCAGGAACGCGTCGTGGCCCTTGGACGAGCTGATCTCGCGGTACACCGCGTCCACCCCGGCGCCCGCCACGTCGCGCACCAGCGCTCGGACCTGCTCCGGCCCGAACAGGATGTCGCCCTCGATCCCGATCCCGGTCAGCCCCGTGTCCGCGGCCTCGAGCGCCCGGAACGCGGCCCGGACCCCGCCCCGCCCCCGCCCCACGTCATGGCTGTCCATGACCCGGACCAGCACGCGGTACGTCTCGGGGTCGAAGCGGCCGAGGATCTTCTGGCCCTGGTAGTCGAGGTAGGACGACACCGAGAACCGGCCGTCGGCCTCGACCCGCCGCCCGAACCGCCCGTCGAAGTCCGCCTCGGAGCGGTAGGTGGTCATCGCGAGCTGCCGGGCGATCGCCAGGCCGCGCTCGCCGAGCGCGTCGATCAACTCGAGCTGGATGTGGTTCCAGCCGATCGCCATGGCGCCCATCGCCGCCGGTGCGCCGAGCACGGTGACGTGGCCCACGGCCGAGGGCCTCGCGAGCGCGACCTCCTGAGCCACCATGCCGCCGAGCGAGCCTCCGGCGACGAGCGCGAACCGCCCGATCCCCAGGCGGTCGGCGAGCGCCCACATGAGAGCCGCCTGGTCGCGCGCGGTGGGCTGCGGGAAGGCGGTCCCGTACGGGCCGCCGGTCGCGGGATCGGCCGAGGTGGGACCCGTCGTCCCGTACCGCCCGCCGAGCAGGTTCGCGCACAGCACTCCGACGCGGTCCGTGTCCAGCGCGCGCCCCGGCCCGATGACCGGCTCCCACCAGTCGCCGGCCGCGTCGGCCGATCCGGTGAGCGCATGGACCACGAGCACCTGCGGGGCGTCGGGCCCGGGGCCGTCGTGGCGGTAGGCGACGGTGACCGGGAGCGAGGCGCCCGATTCGAGCGCCAGGCGCCCGATCGAGACCGTCTCGACCTGACCGGTACCGAACGCAGGCGAGGTGTCGGCGGAGACAGCGGCAGCCGCCGGCTCGGGGGCGCCGGCCGGCACGCGACCGGCAGCGGCGAGCCCCTCGATGCCGGCGGCATCGCCGGGAAGGTCGAAGGCGTCGCCCGGAGAGCCGGAGCCCTCCGGGCGACGAGTCGCGTCCGACGACATCGCGATGGGCCTCAGGCGCCGGCGGGCGTCGGCCGGGCCGGGGTCGCGGTCGCGGTGCGCAGCGCCTGGTCGAGGTCGGCGAGGATGTCGTCGACGTGCTCGATGCCGATCGAGAGCCGGATGAGGTCCTCGGTCACGCCACTCGCCGCCTGCTCGTCCGCGCTCAGCTGCTGGTGCGTGGTGCTGGCGGGGTGGATGATCAGGCTCTTCGCGTCGCCGACGTTGGCCAGCAGGCTGAACAGCTTGACGCTGTCGATGAGCCTGCGCCCGGCCTCGACGCCGCCCTTGATGCCGAACGTGATCATCCCGCCGAAGCCGCCGGTCAGGATGCGCTTGGCGATCGCGTTGGTCGGGTGCGAGCCGAGGCCCGGGTAGTTGACCCACTCGACCTCGGGGCGGTCCTGGAGCCACTGGGCGACCTTGAGGGCGTTCTCGCTGTGGCGCTGGATGCGCAGCGGGAGCGTCTCGAGGCCCTGGATGAACTGCCACGCGTTCCAGGGCGAGATCGCGGCGCCCAGGTCCCGCAGGCCGACGACGCGGAGCTTGAGGATGAACGCGAGCGGGCCGAAGGCCTCGGTGTAGCTGACGCCGTGGTAGGACGGGTCGGGCGCGACGAAGTCCTCGTGGAACCGCGGGCTGGCGGCCCAGTCGAACTTGCCGGAGTCCACGACGACGCCGCCGATGACGGTGCCGTGGCCGCCGATCCACTTGGTGGCCGAGTGGACGACGATGTCCGCGCCGTGGTCGAACGGGCGGGCGAGGAGCGGCGCGAACGTGTTGTCCACGATGAGCGGCACGCCGTTCCTGTGGGCGGCGCCGCTGATGCCGTCGAGGTCGGCGACGTCCAGGCGCGGGTTGCCGATGGTCTCGCAGTACCAGGCGCGCGTGTTCTCGTCGCTGACCGCCGCGAAGTTGGCCGCGTCCGACCCGTCCACGAAGCGCACGTCGATGCCGAGCTTCGCGAGCGTGTAGTGGAACAGGTTGTAGGTGCCGCCGTAGAGGCTCGAGGACGCCACGATGTTCTGGCCGGCGCGGGCGAGGTTGAGGATCGTCAGCGTCTCGGCAGCCTGGCCCGAGGCGAGCGCGAGCGCGCCGACACCGCCCTCGAGCGCGGCGACCCGCTCCTCGAACACGCCGGTCGTGGGGTTCATGATCCGGGTGTAGATGTTGCCGAACTCCTGGAGCCCGAACAGGCGCGCCGCGTGGGCGGCGTCGTCGAAGACGTAGCTGGTCGTGGCGTAGAGCGGGACGGCGCGCGACTTGGTGGTCGGGTCCGGGGCCTGGCCGGCGTGGATGGCCTGGGTCTCGGGGCGCAGGTTGCCGAGGGCGCTGGGGTCGAAGCTGCTCATCGGGTTGGTTCTCCGGGTCGTCGTGGTGTGTCGTCAATTCGTCGAGGGGCCCTGCGGGGTCTGGCTCGGCGGCTACCCGTCGTGTTGGCCGGAGAACGAAAGAGCCGCGAACCCTCGTGGTTCGCGGCCCCGGGACCTCGGCTCCGAGATCCCCGCTGTCACTCGCTGCTCGTGGTCAGCGCGCGGGGGTCTCGGCGCCCGTCTCCGAACGACGGGGCCGCCCACGCATGCGCATCAACCAGGACACAGTGGTGTGAGCCATCAGGCTCCGGAGGATGGGGGACGGATGGCCGTCCGTCAAGTCCCCGGACGGCGGCGCAACCGAGATGCAATCGTCCGCCGCCCGGGAGAAGCCGTCAGCCGCCAACGGCCGGGCTGGCCGAGGGAGCGGTGACGCCGCCGCCGAGGCCGGGCAAGCCGCCCAGGCCCGGGGCCCCGGCATTCGCGCCCGCCCTGCCCAGCCGCAGGTCGCGCAGGATGCCCCTGCCGAGCGCCCGCATGTCGGCGACCGTCAACTGGCCGTTCTTCATGAGCGGCTTGAGCTGCTGGAGCGGGCTGTCAGCGGGGAGCTGCGCCAGCTCGTCGGCGGTGAGGACGCCATCGGAGAGGAACGCGCGAAGCTGCTTCAGCTCCGCCTGCGTCTCGACCCGCTTCGCGACCCAGGCGTTGATGATCGCCTGCTCCTGGCCGCCCGTGATGGTGCCCTTGGTGACGAGCGGGTCGAGCACCGACCTGAGGTAGGGCGCGATGGGCGCGGTCGATGCGGCGGGCGCCGCCGGGACGACATTCCCGGCGGCCGAGGGCGCGGCTGGCGCCGTCGAGGCGAGGACGGCCCCGGTGCCGGCGATGACGAGCGCCGCTGTGGCGAGGGGCAGTCCGATGGTCTTGCCGAGCTTCATGCTGTGCCTCCGCGAGGGTCGGCGCGTGCCTGCGCCGGTTTGATGAGCCCAGCGTCGGGGGGCAACCTCAGGACTGGCCGGGGCTGGGCTGGGAGTTCCCTGTGAGGACGGCGTCCGCGCCAGCGCCATCGGCCAGCGGCAGGAGCGCGCAGAACGTCGCGCCGCCGCCCGGTGTCGCCTCGTGCCACAGCCGCCCGCCGTGGGCGGCGACGATCGACGCCACGATCGAGAGGCCCAGGCCGGACCCGCCCGTCTCGCGCGAGCGCCCGGCGTCGGCGCGGTAGAAGCGGTCGAAGACGCGCGCCGCGTGCTCGGGCGGGATCCCGGGACCGTGGTCCACCACGCGCAGCTCCGCCCAGCGGCCGCCGTCAGCGGTGGATGCCGCGCGGAGCACCACCTCGGCCGGCGTCTCGGCCGGCGTGTGGAGGCCCACGTTGGCGAGGAGGTTGCCAACCACCTGGCGCAGCCGGTCGTCGTCGCCGATCACCCGCACCCCGGCGTCGACCGCGGCCACCACCGGATGCGTGGGGGCGGTGGCGCGCAGGTCCGCCACGGCGTCCGCGCAGGCGCGCGAGAGGTCGACCACGTCCCGCCGCAGCGGCCGCCCCTGGTCGAGCCGTGCGAGCAGCAGGAGGTCGTCCACGAGTGATCCCATCCGCCGGCTCTCGCCCTCGATCCGGCCCATGGCGGCCTCGAGCGCGGCTGGATCGGCAAGGCCGCCGGCCCGGTACAGCTCCGCGTAGCCCCGGATGGCGGTCACCGGCGTCCGCAGCTCGTGCGAGGCGTCCGCCACGAACCGGCGCAGCCGCGCCTCGCTCTCCTGCTTCGCGGCCAGCGCGTCGTGCTGCTGCGCGAAGGCGGCCTGGACCTGGTCGACCATCCCGTCGAAGGCGGCGCCCAGGCGGCCGACCTCGGTGCCGTCGTGGGGCACGCCCGTCCGATGCGTGAGGTCGCCCCCCGCGATGCGACCCGCCGCATCGGCGACGCGCTCCACGGGCAGGAGGCCCCGGCGCACGATCAGCCACGCCACGGCGACCAGCACGGCGATCGCCGCGATCCCGATGAGCAGGAGCAGCCGCACGAGCGTGGCGATGGTCGCGTCCACGGCCGACATCGGCGCCGCCAGCGCGATCACCGCCCCGAGACGCGCATTCACCAGCAGTACCCGGTAGTGCATCGAGCCGTCCACGGACGGCAGCTCCATGACCCGCCCGATCTCCGACGCGGGCACGCCGCCGGTGTAGTTGGGCATGGCCGGCAGCGGGTCGGGATTGTCGGTGAAACCCGAGGGCAGGCTGAGCGTGATCGACCCGCCGCGGTTGTAGCGGATCACCGCCAGGCTGCGGCCGCCGGGGCTGTCCGTGGCGTCCACCGTGAGCAGCCGCTGCATGGGCGCCGGCGAGTTCGAGATCGACGCGAGCTCGCTGTCGATCCGGTCGACGAGGCCGACGCGGACGAGGCCGACCAGCAGCACGCCGGCGATGACGAGCGCGACCGTGAGGACGGCGCCCAGGCTCGCGACCAGCCGCAGCCGGAGGCTCATGGCGTCATGCGGGTTCGGCGGCGGTGCCGTCGGCGCGGAGCACGTAGCCGAAGCCGCGGACCGTGCGCAGCAGCCGGGGCTCGACGTCGTCGACCTTGCGCCGGAGGTAGCTGACGTAGGTCTCGACGACGTTGTCCTCGCCGTTGAAGTCGTACTGCCAGACGTGGTCGAGGATCTGCTGCTTCGAGAGCACGCGCTCGGGGTTGAGCAGGAAGAAGCGGAGCAGGCGGAACTCGGTGGGGGACAGCTCCACCTCCCGGCCCGCGCGCCAGACCTGGTGGCGGTCCTCGTCCATCTCGAGGTCCCGGTAGCGCAGGCGCGGCGCCTGCTCGCCGCCGCCCTTGCCCGCCCGAACGCGCCGCAGCAGGGCGCCGATCCGCAGCGTGAGCTCCTCGAGGCTGAACGGCTTGGTGACGTAGTCGTCGCCGCCCCGGATGAAGCCCGCGATCCGGTCGTCCTCCGTGTCGCGCGCGGAGAGGAAGATGACCGGGACGAAGTCGCGCGCGGCGCGGAGCCGGCGGCAGACTTCGAAGCCGTCGATGTCGGGAAGCATCACGTCGAGCACCACGAGGTCCGGGGCCGAGCTCCCGGCCGCGTCGAGGGCGCCGAACCCGGTTGCGGCCGTGGTCACCTGGTAGCCCATGTACCGCAGGGCGGTGGCGAGGAGGTCGGTGATGGCCGGCTCGTCGTCGACGACCAGGACGTGTGCGTTGCCGGGGGCAGACTGCATGACGCCATCTTGGCGTGCCGAGGCTGTGAGCATGCTGTGAGTCCGCTGTGTGGCGCACGCGATGGTGCCCGCGGCGCCGGCGCCGGCGTTCGTCCATGCGCCGGCGCCGTTGCGCGTGCACCGTCCGGCTCTGCGGGCGGTCGAGGCGCTGCGCCAGCCGGCCCGCGCGCTCAGGCGCCGGGTCGAGCGCCCGCAGAGCCGGTGGGTGGACGGACGCCGCGGCGGTGCAGGTCGGGACTCGGAGGCGCAAACGATCGGGAAGTCAGCCGTTCGGCGCTCGACCGCGCGCCTATGATCGGCTGAGTGTCACCCTCAGTTGCGTCTTCCGGCTTGGCTCTTACGCTCGCTGCCCGCCCGCAGGGCGTGGCTTGCATGGGTTGTGCCGGCCGGGAGACAGTCCGGGCCGACCGGCGTGACTTGATAGGAGCGTGGCACCGCCCCCACTCAGGTGTGTCCGCCGACCGGCCCGTGCGTCACCCCATGCACGGAGGCGACAGGGGCATGGTCATCCTGGGAGCGGATCTGCACAAGCGCTGGCACACCGTCGTCGCGGTCGACGAGCAGGGCCGCAAGCTCGGCGAGCGGACGGTGCCCGCCACGCCGGACGGCCATCTCGAGCTGCGCGCGTGGGCCGCGGGGTACGCCGAGCGCCGCTGGGGGCTCGAGGACTGCCGCCACCTCTCGCGGCGCCTCGAGGCGGACCTGCTCCGCTGCGGCGAGCAGGTCGTGCGCGTGCCGCCCAAGCTCATGGCGGGGACCCGCCGCTCGGTGCGCGAGCCCGGCAAGAGCGACCCGATCGACGCGCTGGCGGTCGCCCGCGCGGCCCTCGCCAACCCGGGCCTCCCGGTCGCCTCGCTCGACGGCCCCGAGCGCGACGTCCGCCTCCTCGTCGACCACCGCGACGACCTGGTCGCCGAGCGCACCCGGGACATCGCCCGCCTGCGCTGGCACCTCCACGAGCTCGGGGTCGAGGAGCCGGGGGGCCGCTCGCTCGACCGCGTCGGCACCCAGGACGCGCTCGCCGGGGCGCTCGCCGGGGCTCCGGGCACGGTCGCGCGGATCGCCCGCACCCTGCTCGGACGCGTCAGCACCTCGAGCGCCGCGATCCGCGAGCTCGAGCGGGAGATCGAGGGCCTCGTCGCCGCGCTCGCGCCCAGCCTGCTCGCGCTGCCCGGCTGCGGGCCGCTCACCGCGGCCAAGATCGTCGGCGAGTGCGCCGGCATCCGCCGCTTCCACTCCGCCGCCGCGTTCGCCCGGCACAACGGCACGGCGCCGGTGCCGGTCTGGTCGGGCAACC
>JAJXUG010000087.1 GCA_021783095.1 Chloroflexota bacterium
CGCAGTTCATGGCGCCCCGCGAGGCGGTGTGCCTGTGGGCCGCCGGAGCGGCCGCGCGGCGGGCCGGGCACGCCGACGCGCCCGATCGGCTGCGCGCCGCCCTCGCCCGTGCCGAGGCGATGGGCTTCGAGCCGCTCGCCGCGCGTGTTCGCCGCTCCCTTCGACTGGCAGGCGAGCCGGTGCCTCGTCCGTCCGGGAGGCGCGGCCGTGCCGTGCCCCTGACAGAGCGGGAGCAGCAGGTCCTGGACCTCGTAAGCAGGGGCCTGACGAACACCGAGATCGCCCGACAGATGGGCCTCGGCCGGCCGACCGTCGCCCAGGCCCTGTCGCGGGCGATGGGCCGCCTCGGCGTCGACTCCCGCGCCCAGGCGCTCGCTGCCGCCGGCGGCGGCGAGGCGCCGCCCCTCGTCGTCGTGGACGATCAGTTCGGCGCCGAGGACATCATCGCGGAGACCCGGTCCTATCTCGCCCGGTCCGGCTGGCGGGTCCTCGACTCGTTCGGCGGCGGCGGTGATCGATCCGTGGTCCTCGCGGTCACGGTCGACGACGAGATGGCCGCGGCTGCCGCCCTGCTGGCGGCGCTCGACGGCGATGGCCTCCTCGTCCACGCGACCTGCGCCAGTGACGTCCGGCACCGTCTCCTGGCCGACCTCGGCCGCATCGGGTCGGTGACGCATCACGTCCGGCCCGTGGAGGCGGCAACTGCGATGGCCCCGGAGGCGTTGTCGCTGCTCGCCCTCGTCGCCCGCGGCCACTCCGTGTCCGAGGCTGCCCGGGGCCTGGGCATCAGCCGGCGTACCGCCGACCGTCGCCTGGCCGACGCCAGGGCGGCAATGGGGGTCACGACCACGGCGGGAGCGGTGGGCGAGGCCGTCCGCCGCGGCTGGCTGCGGACCCGGCCCGGGTCCGCCAGCTGACTGCCACCGAATCGAGGGACGACGCGCCTCGGCCGTTCGACCGCTGCCCGTGCCCTCGCGCGCCCGCGGGCCCGCCGACGAGCCGCGGGCACTCGGCGGCGGCCGGCCGCCGGGCGCGCGTGGGGCGGCTGATAGTTGGCGTTGATGCACATGGCCCACGCGTTGACGTCGCGGGCCGCTCCGGCGGCGTTGTAGACGCGGCCCGAACGCTTGGGGGTGGGGGCCCCAACCCGTGCTGACGCCGCCGCCCACGACGACCTTGCCTGGGACGCCCTGATCGTCGAGGCAGATGGGCCCGTCCGCGGCCCGCGTCAGTCGTCGGCCTGGCCGATCTGGAACGAGCGCAGCCGCCGCACGGCGATCACGGCGGCGATGACGATGGCGACGCACGAGAGGATCAGCGCGGTCGGGAGGTCCAGCAGGTCCGGGTTCGTGACGCCGGGATGCGTGATGGCGTCCGTGATCGCGAGCGTGTACTGCCGGATGCTGAGCGCGCGGATGCCCTCGAGCAGCCCGGCCAGGACGCCCTCCCACACGAGGACGTAGATGAGGCCGATGGCGAGCGCGCGCCCGGTGACGAGGCTGAGGGCGAAGAACACGGTCGCATAGACGGTGGCGCCGACGGCGGTCCCGACGACCGCCCCGACCGCCCCCGACCAGCCCGGCCCGCCGACCTGGAGGATGGCCGCGGCGACGAACGCGGAGGGCGAGACGAAGGCGATCGACAGCCCGACGGCGACGATCAGCTTGGCCAGCACGATGCGCCAGCGGTCGATCGGCTTGATGAGCAGGAAGATGGCCGTCCCGTCCTCGAGCTCGGCGCCGAGAACGGCGGTCCCGAAGACGAGCCCGACGATCGGGAGCAGTGTGGTGACGATGAGCCGGTCCATGATCGCGGTCGTCACGGTCTCGTCGCCCGTCCCTCGCCCGGACAGCCGCACGAGGAAGGCGATGCCGACCGGCAGCAGCGCGAGCAGCGCGAGGAGCAGGCTGCGCCGCCGGCCCAGGAGGCCGCGCGCGGTCAGGGCCGCGATGGTCAGGATGACGGACCGGCGCCCGCTCGCCGCCGCGGGGGCGCCGGTCGCAGCTTGCCCGCTCACCGCTGCACCAGGTAGCCGAACACGCTCTCGAGGTCCTCGTCGGTCGGCCGGAGCTCGAAGATCGAAACCCCGCCTGCCCGCGCCATCACCGGCAGCGCCCGCGCGAAGCCCGCGTAGTCGGAGGTCCGGACCGCCAGCCGCCCGCCGTCGAGCTGCACGCCGAACACCGACGGGTGGCCCACGAGCACGGCCGCCAGCTGCCGGTCATCGGACGAGCGCAGCGTGAACGTGTGCGGCCGGTCGGTCATGAGCCGCCGGATCTCGCGGAAGTCGCCCGACGCCGCGAGCCGCCCCGACACGATCACGAGCACGTTCTGGGCGAGCCGCTCGACCTCCTCGAGGATGTGCGAGCTGAACAGGATGACCCGCCCCTCGTCGGCCATCCGCCCGAGCAGCTCCATCATCTGGAGGCGCTGCCGGGGGTCCATGCCGTTGAACGGCTCGTCGAGGAGCAGGATGGACGGGTCGTGGACGAGGGCGCCCGCGATCTTCGCCCGCTGGCGCATCCCCTTGGAGTACGTGCCGACCGCGCGGTCGGCCGCGTCGGTCAGGCCCACGGTCGCGATCGCGCGCCGGGCGGCGCCGTCGGGGTCTGGCAGCCGCTGGAGCCGGGCGTTGAGCTGGGCGAACTCGAAGCCGGTCAGGAACGAGTGGACCGACTCGCGCTCGGGGACCAGGCCCACGTCGTGGTAGACGGCGGGGTTCCGCCAGCTCGGCGCGCCGTGGATGTTGACGAGGCCGTCAGACGGACGGAGCAGGCCCGCGAGCATGTGGAGGATCGTCGACTTGCCCGCGCCATTGGGGCCGAGCAGCCCGGTGACGCCCCCGCCCAGGACGAACGAGATGTCGTTGACGGCGACCACGTTGCCGTACCAGCGCGACGCGCCCAGGAGCTCGACGGCCGCCCCTGGCGTAGGCACGCGCGGCTCTCGGGGCGCCCAGCCTGGGCCTGGCCGTGCGAAGCCGGAAGCGGGCGCCGCGGGGCCGGGAGCCGGAGACGCCGAGCCGGGAGCCGGCGGCTCGAACCGGGGCGCCGGCGGCGGGGCCGCGGCGGCGTCCGGCGCTCCCCAGGGCGGAGGCTGGCCCCGGCCGCTCATGCCGCGATCGTCCGGTAGCGCTGGACCATGATCGCGCTCGCGCCCACCGCGATCACGAGCGAGGCGACGGCGCCGAGCAGGACGGGCAGGCCGGTCTCCGGCCACACGCCGGGCGACGGGGCGATCCCGAAGAACCAGGCGTTGGCCGCGTCGAGGACCGTGCTGAGGTCGACGAGGACGACCCAGTGCGAGGCCGGCCCGAGATCGAGCGCGATGATCACAGCGACGATGATCTGCGGCACGATGAACACCCCGAATACCGTCACCGTCGCGTAGGCGCGGCGGGCGATGTGGGCGGCGACGACCAGGGCGACGGCGGCGGTCGCCACCGCGGTCAGCAGCACCGAGCCGAGGATGGCCGGCCAATCGCTGGCCTCGCGCCCGAGCGCGCCCGCGATGTCGGTGGTCAGCAGCACCGCCCCCACCGTCAGGATGATGTGGGGCACCAGCATCAGGATGACGACCGCCGTGGACAGTGCCCCGAGCTTGGCCAGCGCGTAGTCGGTCCGCAGCAGCGCCCGCGAGAAGTAGAGCGTCAGGACCCGGTAGCGGACGTCACGCCCCAGGAGCTCAGGCGCCTGGACCGCGACCAGGATCGTCGCGAACACGCCCACGGCACCCGCCATCTCCGGGTGGCCCGGGATCGCGCCGATGTCGCTGATGCCGAAACGGGCGGCGAACGCGTTCAAGGCCACGAAGATGACGGCGATGATCGCCGGGAACACCAGGCAGAAGGCCGGCAGGATCTTCGCCCGGCCCGGCCGGCCGAGCCCGAACGTGGCCCGGAGCGCCCCGACGAACAGCGTCGTGAACGCGTGCCGTCGGCCCAGCCGCGGGCCGTCGTAGCCGCGGTAGCCGAGGTCGAAGATGCTGCCGGCGCGACCGGGGCCTGCCGTCACGCGATCGCCCCCGGCCGTCATGTGGGGCCTCCAGCGGTCCCAGCGCCCGCGGAGGCAGCCGCCGCGGGCCCGGCCGGGGCGTCGTCGCGGAACAGGTCCTCGAGCGAGTGGCGGCCCTGCTCCACACGCACCAGGGGCAGGCCGAGATCGGCCGCCACGTCGCGCACCGCGTCGAACGGCGCCCCGCCGTCGAGGGCGATGCGCACGGTCCGGTCGGCCGAGCCGGACCCCTCGAGGATGCGTAGGCCGCGAGTCGCGAGACCCGCGGCGAACGCCTCGCGGCCCTCCTCCACCTCGACCGTCAGGACCCCCGTCTCGGCGGTGAACTCGGCCATCGGCGCCGCCCGGAGCAGGCGACCGGCGTCGATCGCCACGAGGTGGTCGCAGACCTCCTCGATCTCGCCCAGCAGGTGGCTGGCAAGGACGATGGCGATCCCGAACTCGGTCCCGGTCCGCCGGATGAGCCCGAGCATCTCGTCGCGGCCGGCCGGGTCGAGACCGTTGGTGGGCTCGTCGAGAAGGAGCAGCCGCGGATCATGGACGATGGCCTGGGCGAGCTGGACGCGCTGGCGCATCCCGGTCGAGTAGCCGCCGATCGGCCGGTAGCGCTCCTCGGCCAGCCCCACGTGGCGGAGCACGTCCGCGGTCCGCTCGCGGGCGGCCTTGGCGGGCAGGCCCGACAGCTGGCCGGCCTGGGCGACGAACTCGGTGGCGCTCACGTCGGGCGGCAGGGCCGGGTGCTCGGGCATGTAGCCGACGAACCGGCGGAGCTGCGTGCCCTGCGTCCACGGCACGTGGCCCATCACCTCGGCGCTGCCGCTCGTGGGCGCCAGCAGGCCGAGCAGGATCTTGATGAACGTGCTCTTGCCGGCGCCGTTCGCGCCGACCAGGCCGACGATCCCGGCCGGGATCTCGAGCGTCAGGGCGTCGAGCGCGACGACCCCCGGAAACCGCTTGGTCAGCTCCCCGACCCGGATCAGCGGCTCCGCCGTTGCGGTCCTGGCTTCAGGCATCGCCGGCGATGGTATCCCCGACGGTGGCCCCAGCAGCGTCTCGCGCTGGACCGCAGACGCCTCGAGGCCCGCCCCGTTGCGTTTCCAGCCGTCGGCCGGACGGGCCGGGTCGTCGGGTCTGCCGCGCCTCCCGGTGGGACCGGCGGGGCTCGCTCGGCGGGATCGTCGCGCCCCATCGACGGGGCGGGGTAGGCTGCGCCCGTGCCCCCGATCCTGCACGTCTACCCGCCCGCGCCAGGCGCCAGGCGCAGCACCGCCTTCGAGGCCAGCGTCGGCGGCCGGCCGCTGTTCGTCGAGGCGTTCGCCGACGTCTCGTACCTCCGGTTCGCGTTCGAGGGGCGGGTGCGCCTGCGCATCGGGGTACGCGGGCCGATCGGCGACTGGCGGGTGCTGCCCGAGCAGGCGATCGCGGGTGGGGGGACGAACGCGAAGGGCGATCTGGTCCTGGATCTCTCGGAGCCGTCGTCCTTCGTCGTGTGGGTGGGCGAGCGTGAGAAGCTGTTCGTGCTGGCCGACGCGCCCGCGCCGGAGCCGGCCGCGGACGGTGACGCCGTGGTCGCCGTGGCGGCCGTCGCCGACGGAGTTCGGACGGCGCACCTCCAGGCCGCCATCGACCGGGTTGCCGCCCGCCCCGGCGGCGGGACGGTCCTGCTGCTGCCGGGGCGCCACCGGACGGGGACCCTCCGCCTGCCGAGCCGCGTGGCCCTGCACGTGGCCGCCGGGGCGCTGCTCGAGGGCGTCGAGGACCCGGCCGCCTACCCGGTCGATCCCGGCCGGCACGAGACGGGGCCGGACGCGTCGCTCGCCCCGGATCGCCGGTTCCACGGCCGGACGATGACGTTCTCCCGGCTGCTGCTGGTCGACGACGCCGAGGGCGTCCGGATCCGGGGCCACGGCACGATCTCGGGCAGCGGGAGCGCCCTCCGCAAGCGCCACGGCGCGGTCCCCAACCTGATCCGCGTGCAGGGCAGCCGCGACGTCGCGATCGAGGACGTGCTGCTGCGCGACGCGGCCGCCTGGACCGTGCACCTGCTGGCCTCGTCGGACGTGGCGCTGGCCAACGTCCGCGTGCTCAACGACCGCGACAACCTCAACACGGACGGCATCGACCCCGACATGTGCTCCGGCGTGCGCATCGACCGGGCATTCGTGTACACGAAGGACGACGCGGTGTGCGTGAAGGCGAGCCGCAACGGCGAGCTGTCGGGCGGTGTCCGCGACGTCAGGGTGACAGGCTCGGTCCTGAGCGCGCGCGACGCGGCCCTCAAGATCGGCAGCGAGACCGACGCGACGCGCATCGAGGACGTGGTGTTCGAGGACTGCTGGGTGTTCGAGTCGGGGCGCGCGATGTCCGTGGTGGTCCGCGACGGCGCGACCGTGGAGCGGGTCGCATTCCGCCGGATCGTGGTCGACCGGGGCGTCGACCACCTGGTCGAGCAGGTCATCGGCGTGCGAGAGCCGGAGGAGCGGCTGGGGGTGATCCGCGACCTCGCCTTCGAGCACGTGACCGCGCCCGCGTACGTGGTCCCGCCCTCGGCCTGGACCTGGTACGCCCAGTTCCGGCGCAGCCGGCCCGGAGAGGGGAGCGAGGTCCCGGTGTTCGAGGGCGCCGACGAGCGCCATCCCGTCGACGGGCTGCGCCTGCGGAACGTGGTCGTCCGGGGCCAGCGGCTGGCGAGCGCCGATGCGGCGCGGGACGTGGCCGGCATCACGATCGGGGACCACGTGCGGAACGTGGACATCGGCTGAGGCGCTCCCGTGATGCGCCTCGCGCCAGTGGACGCGATCGCCCGGCGCGCCCACACTGCCACCCATCGTTCGCGGAGACAGTTGCGCCGTGCGCATCGAACCGCCGCCACGGGTCTCGACGACCCGCCTCGCCGATCCCGGGCACGGCCCTGCCGTCGTCGCCCTGAACGTCGGACGGGCGCCCGGCGACGGGCGAGGATCCGAGCCGGGTACCCGCGGACGGGCGGCAGGCGTGGAACCGACGCCATCCCGCGATGCGCGTAGGATGCGCGCGGGCCGTGGCCAGCCTGCAGTGCCCGCGGCGCGAGAGCGTCGCTTGCGTCCTTGGCCCGGCCCGCAACCCCCCGATCGCGCCTAGTGCCTCATGCCGCAACGTCGGGGAGCGAATGGTGGACCTCGGCCTTGATGCGCCAGGGCTTGGCGGGGCGGGCGTTGCGGTTGTGCCAGCGGATGTAGGCGTGGATCGCCCGGTCCTGCTCGG
>JAJXUG010000088.1 GCA_021783095.1 Chloroflexota bacterium
GATGTCGGGCTACACGGAGGCCGATGCGGCCTGCCTCTCGCCCGACGCAGCGGTTGTCTTCTTGCCCAAGCCGTTCAGCAGCGGCGCCCTCGGCCGAGTGGTCCGCTCGGCGCTCGTCGCCTCGTCGTGGCGACCGGCCTCGCGCCCTCGGCCACCCAGCGCTCGAGCCGCGGCCACCCAGCGCTCGAGCCGCGCCGCGCCGCGCGCCCGAGCTGTGGCCACCCAGCGGCCCTGCGGGCGGTTCGAGCGTCGTGCGGTCCGGCTGGTGCTCCCTGGCGCCCGACAACACCTCGGTTGTCAGCACCGAGCGGACCGGCAGGCGGTCGGGCCGCCGACAGGGCCGCCCCAGGCGCCCGCCGAGTCGGGCTGGGCGACCCGGCTCGAGACCGGCAGGCGGTCGGGCCGCCGACAGGGCCGCCCCAGGCGCCCGCCGAGTCGGGCTGGGCGACCCGGCTCGAGATCGGGCGCCCCCCGCAGCCAGCGGCCTGCCGGATGCTATGATCGCCCGCGCTGCGGAGAGGTCGCATAGTGGCCTAGTGCAGCGGTTTGCTAAACCGCCGAGTGGGGTAACCTGCTCCGAGGGTTCGAATCCCTCCCTCTCCGCCAGTCGACAACATGCGCCCGTAGCTCAGTGGATAGAGCGTCAGGTTGCGGACCTGAAGGCCGTGAGTTCGAGTCTCGCCGGGCGCGCCACCCCAACCTCGAACGGATCAAGGGTGATCCCTGCTCGAGGGGGAACCGCTGCACATCGGGCCCCTGGCTGGTCGTGCGGCCCGGTGAGTGTCCGCCCCGTCGCGCCCGGGCCGACTGCCGCGGCCGATTTCATCCCCCAAGTGCGCCGGACGGTTGGCGGACCAGCGCCCGCGAGGCCGGCTGGCGAAACGTCGATCATGCCCAAGCGCCGTCGGGACGCGGGCAGAGGAGAACTGCAGGCGGGCCACGAAACTCGTAGCCCGCCTGCCGACTAGTTGGGCGTGCCCGCCTTCAGTGCAGCGTGAAGGCGTAGAAGTTGTGCGCTCCGGCAGCGGCGCCAAGACCGAAGCGACCGTAGCCGGTGCCCCAGTAGGCCACGCCATTGACGATGGCCGGCCCCGAGGCCACCGACGAGCCGCTGGCAAAGGACCAGAGGATTCGGCCCGTCGCCGCATCCAGCGCGTTCATCGTGTTGGACGTTGCCCCGGAAGTGCGGCCCCCGCCCAGCGATCCGGCATACACGACGCCGTTGGCGACGCTCACCGCGGCGTTGTCATTCTGGTCTCCGGTTCCGGTCCACGTGGGATCGGTGGTCTTCCACTTGAGGTTGCCGGTCGCGATATCGACGGCGCCCCAGAAGCCGCCGGCTGCGTTGGCGAAGTACACCGTCTTGCCGTCGGTGGCGGAACCCCATTCCATCCCGCCGAGCGGGCTGCCGACCCCCGAGTCGTACATCCAGACCGTCGCGCCCGTGTCGGCGTTCAGCGCCCACAGCTTGCCGCTCTTCTGGCCAGCGATGACCAGGTCCTGCGTCCCGCCGTAGGCGGCTGCGCTGACTTCCATCGCCCCCTGGCCGAGGTCATAGTCAGGACCGGCCGGATCGGGGCAGTTGGCCGTGCCAGGGGCGTCGTAGAAGCAGGCGACGTTCCAGGTGTCTGCCGACAACCCCAGGTGGAGTCGGGACCAGACCACCCTGCCGGTGTTGAGGTCCAGGGCGAGGATCGAGTCGACGTAGTCCGTGGGGTCGAGGGCGCTCGTCCCCGCGGCCACATCCGCCGGCACCGTGTAGTTGTTGCCCGTGGTGATGTAGACCAGCTTGCGGGACGGGTCCACGGCCGGGGTGCTCCCCCAGACCGCGCCACCCGAGTAGCCGCCAGTCGTGCCGCCGTTGTCGGGCACGGTGAGGCCGTGCGTTGGCAACGTCAATCAGGAATCCGGGCCTGTGTTGAGATGGCCTCACCAGATTGCGAGGCCAGCGAAGCGGCATGGGTGTCTGGCGTCCGAGGGCAGCGGCCCGCGCCGGCGGGAGGCCCACCGCGGACCCGCGCGGCGGGCCCCGGCGTCGCTGGGCTCGTCGGCGGACGGGTGCCTCCGCGGGGCGATCAGCCAGCCCGCAGCAGCCGCTCGATCCCGTCGAGCAGCATGTCCAGGCCGAACGCGAACCCTGCGTCCTCGTCGAACGGCTGCTCCGTGTACGCCGCCGCCACCTGTGCGAGCGCGGGGAAGGCGCCGGGCGCGATCGCGTCGCCGACGTCCTGGGCCGTGTCCGTCGAGTCGCCGCCGTCGTCCCGCGCCAGGATCGACCGCTGGCGCTCATAGCCGTAGATGTAGCTGTCGAGGACGAGGAACACGTTGCCGGCGACCGCCGGGGAGAGGCCCGCACGGAGCAGCGTGCGCAGAACCCTGTCCGCGTACGCGAGGGCGGTGGGCTCGCCCTGCATCCGCGTGTCGATGAGCACGGCCGCCCACGGGTGACGCCCGAAGAGCCCGCGGGCCGACATCGCCCGCCGGCGCATCGCCTCGCGCCAGCCCGCACTCTCGGACGGGAGGTCGATCTCCGCGATGGCGAGGTCAGTCATCCCGAGCAGCAGGTCGTCCTTGCCCGAGACATGGTTGTAGAGCGACGCTGCCTCCACCCCGAGGCGTCCGGCGAGCTCGCGCATCGTGAGTGCCTCGATCCCGCGCTCGTCCGCCAGCGACATCGCCGCCCGCAGGACGCGCTCGCGGCTCAGCGGCTGGCGGGGCTCGTCGGACCGTGACCTCCGCGGCATGGTGCCTCCATCCGTTTCGCCCGCAAGTCGGGGTGGAACGCCCGCCTTGACATACTAACAGCGTTAGTCGATGATGTCGCGAGGATGATACTAACAACGTTAGTATCCCATCACCCACAGGCGCCGGCGCCCGCACCTCGGCCCGGCCGGAGGAGTCATCGTGCACACGGAAATGGTCGGCACCCGGGCACGCCTGTCCGCGGCGTGGGTCTTCGTCATGCTCAACATGGTCTTCGCGGACATCCTCTCGTTCATGAGCCCGGGAGTCCTCCAACAGGCCATGGCGGGCAACGCCGACGGGATCCAGATCACGGCGGGCTTTCTGCTCGTCGCGGCAGTCGTCGCAGAGGTGCCGATCGGGATGGTCCTGCTCTCGCTCCTGCTGCCGCAGCGGACCGCGCGGTGGGCGAACATCGTTGCCGCCGCGGTGACCGTCGCCTACGTGCTCGGCATGGCCTCGGCCACACCCCACTACGTGTTCATCGCGGCCGTCGAGACCCTCGGCTGCCTGGCGATTGCGTGGTGGGCGTGGACGTGGCGGCCCGCGGAGCTGCGCGTGCCGGCCGCGAGACTCGCAGCGGAGTAGGTCTCCACCCCGGCCGCGGGCGTCGGCGATGCTTGCCCACCCGCGGCGGAGGGGTTTCCCCGCCGAGGACGGGGCCCTGGCAGATGTCGGCGTTCGGGCCCTGGCGGGTGCGACGGCCGCGCCCGCCTCGGGATATCGGGCGAGCCCGTCATCCCGACCGTGCCGCGCGCCGCTCGAGCCCGCCACCCGCCTCGACCACCTCGTCGACGAACTCGGAATACGGATCCAGGATCGCGCCGTGCCCGCGACCCGGGAGGATCCGCGCCACAGCTCCTGGGATGGTCGCAGCGAGCCACCGACCGTGGCGGGCGTCCACCAGGCGATCATCCTCGCCCTGCCGCACCACAACCGGGATCCGGATGTCGGACACGCGAAAGCCCCAGTCGCTCGCCTCGGCCACGGCATCGTCGAACCAGCCCCACATCCCCATCCTGAGCCCACGCCGCATCGAGCGAGCCAGCGGCACGCCGAGCCCAGCCTCGCCAAGCATCGCGCGGCGTTCTGCCGGTGGGCCCCCTGCCCCGAGGCGCAGCAGCCGGGCCGGCGTTGTGCGCCCGAACTCGCGCGCGCCGGCCTCGTAGTCGGACACCAGCGTGGTCCGGTCGTCGGTCGCGAGCATCTCGAGCTCATCCGCGTCCGCGTCCGAATACCACGCCCGCCAGCCCGCTCCGACCTCGAGTCGCGGCGTCGGAGAGGCGAGCGTCAGGCACGAGCGCACGCGATCCGGCAGGAGGGCAGCGCAGGCGAGGGCTGCCGGGCCGCCGCCGGACCAGCCGGCGACGAAGAACTCGCGGAACCCGAGGTCGTCGACGAGTGCTGCGGTCCGGCTCGCCTCATCGGCGACCGTCCGACCGGCCGCCCGGGTGGATCGGCTGTATCCGGGTCGCGAGTAGATCAATGTCCGAAGGCCGCGCCGCGCGGCCGCAGCCGTGACACCGCCGTACCCGACGGCCGCACTCGGCGTCCCGACGTGGAAGACCAACAGCCCGGACGCATCGGCCGGACCACTGACGTGGCACTCAACGAGGGCGTCGGGAAGCTGGACGAGTCGATAGCCCATGCGATGAGTGTGCGCCTTCGAGCAAGCGTCCGTTCCCACGCCTCGCCGGCCCCGCTGTCTCGTGGTCTGCACGTTCTGGCGACCACATCCGTCGACCCGACCGCCGCGACCCACCGCCCGGCTGCCCAGACCTTCCGATGCCGCGCCCGCCCCGCCGGCAGGCGTCCCGCCGCACGAGCAGGTCGCCCCCCGCTGGCAACGGGCCTGAGGTCGGGTTAGCCCCACCCCCAAGACGCCCGCTGCCCGGCTGGGAGCGCACAGGCGCGGAGGGCACAGTCAGGGCATCAAGCAGATGCCCCGCGAGCCCCTGAGGGGACGTCGCGCAGTGACCGACCGGGAGGGTTGGAACCATGACCATCAGGCGCGGAAGCCTCTACGCGGGCGTCTTCGTGCTCGCGATCGGAGCCGTGGCGCTCGCGAGCACCACAGGAGCCCTAGACCGATCCCTGGCCGCCGACGCGGTGGGCCTCCTCTGGCCGGTCGCCGTGATCGCCATCGGCGCGGCGATGCTCCTCCGCCGGACGCCGGCCTCGCTGCCGGCCGGGTTCATCGCCGCCGCAGCCCCGGGCCTCCTGCTCGGTGGCGCGCTCGTCGCTGCACCCGCAATCGCGGCGCCCTGCGCGGGTCCGTCGTCGGGCGCCCCGGTGCAGACGCAGCAGGGGAGCATCACGGGCGCGGGCGCCATCGGGCTCCACCTTGCCTGCGGCGAGCTCCGGGTGAGCATGCAGCCCGGCGGCGGGTGGCGGCTCGACAGCGCCGACGGCACGGGCCGGCAGACGCAGGTGAGCGCGACGGCTGGAGGCTTCACCGCGAGCTCGGACGGCCAGGCGAACAGCTGGACCGGGCACGGGCCCGTGACCTGGGTCGCGACCCTGCCGGCGGCACCCACCCTCGACCTCGTCACCCAGATCGAGGCCGGTCGAGGCCGGCTCGACCTCAGCGGCGCCACGCTTCGCACGGTTGACCTCGGCGTGGACGCCGGCGACCTCCGAGCCGACCTGACCGGCGCCACGCTCGACCGCCTGTCGCTCCAGGTGAATGCCGGCTCGTCCACGCTCACGCTGCCGGCTGACGCGTTCAGCGGTGACATCACGGCCAACGCGGGATCGGTCCGGGTGTGCGTCCCGGCCGGGCTCGGGCTCAGGGTCAACACGCAGGAGTCGCTCGGCAGCGTCCGGTTCAACAGCCTCGTCCGCACTGGCGACACCTGGACCGCGCCGCAGTCCACGTCCAACCCGCCCAACATCGCCGATCTCACGGTCAACGCGAGCGTCGGCAGCGTCACGTTCAAGCCCGAAGGAGGATGCAAGTGAACCCGCGCCGTCTGTACCGAAGTCGCGACCGCCAGCTTGCCGGCGTCGCCGGCGGCATGGCCGAATACCTCGATGTCGACCCGACGGTCATCCGCATCGGCTGGATCCTGGTCACCGTCGTGACGGGAGGGCTCGCCCTGATCGCGTACCTGCTGCTCGCGCTCGTGATCCCGATGTCGCCCTATGCCGCCGGCCCGTACTGGACCGGCCAGCCCGCGCCGACAACCGGCTGGGCGGGTGCACCGGGCGCACCGAAGACCGGCGTTCCCGGCTCCTCGGCCGGCTGGTCGGGCGGCCCGGCCCACGGCGGCCAGGGCTGGCAGGCCCCGCAGGCCGCCCCCGGGTGGCAGCCCGCCCCCGCTCGGCCGGAGTCGCGCGGCCTCGGTGCCGCCGGGATCGTCGGTGTCGTGCTCGTGGTCATCGGGGCGCTCGCCCTGACCGACGTGGTCGTGCCCGGCATCCGCGCCGACGCCGCCATCGGCCCCGCGATCCTGCTGGCGCTCGGCGCCGCGCTTGTCGTCTCGTCGGTCAGGCGCCGGGTCGACGATGTGGCCGCACCGGCTGCCGCCACGCCGAGCGCAGCGGGGCCGGTCTCGGGGAGCTGGGCGTCGGTCCCGGCCGACATGGCCCCGTGGCCGTCCGCGGGCGCCACGCCTGTCGCCCCGACCAGCGTCGCTGCACCCACGCCGTCGGCCGACCCCGACGCGACCGCGACCGACGTCCCAACGGTCTTGGCACCCGTCGACCCGACGTCCGGCGGCCCCGCCTGACCCGGCCGGCCAGCCCGGTCCGATCGCCCCGCCTCGGCCCGAACGCTGAGGCGGGGCCATCCCGTGCCCCGCCGACGGCCGTGAGCCCGGGCCGTCTCCCGGTTGCCTTGCAGTCGCCGCGACGCAACCGCCTGTGCAAGACTCGGGCCCGATCTCGCGGCGGCGCCGCGAGCCGAAGGGGACGATGTATGACGCTCGCGACTCGGCCGCTCGGGACCAGCGGCCTCGACATCACGCCGGTGGGGCTCGGCGCCTGGGCCATCGGGGGCGGCGAGTGGAAGTACGGCTGGGGGAGCCAGGATGATCGGGCGTCCATCGCCGCGATCAACCGGGCCGTCGAGCTCGGGCTCAACTGGATCGACACCGCGGCGATCTACGGGATCGGCCACTCCGAGGAGGTCTGGACGCTCGCGTGGCAGGGCGTCACCGGGGCGATCGTGGGCGCCCGCAGCGCCGACCAGATCGGCGGGTGGGTCGGCGGGGCCGCGGTCCGCCTTGGCCCCGACGACCTGGCGGAGATCGCCGCGGCGATCGAGGCGACGGGTGCCGGAAGCGGCCCGACGAGGCCTGACGCGCCGCCAACGTCCCGCTCCTGAAGCCGCCTGCCGGCTGCCGCCCGGGGCCCCCGCCGCGCGCCGCCCCGCCGCGCGCCGCCG
>JAJXUG010000007.1 GCA_021783095.1 Chloroflexota bacterium
CTGACGCGCCTCAACCAGCGAGGGATCAGCGAATCGGGACACTAGGGGCCCGGGTACGCCCGTCGAAACCCGTTCCGAAGCGGGATGCTCCACGACGACGTCAAACTTCTGCGAGATAGCTCGCATATGAGCCAATGTGAAGCCTATCAATAACATGCACCCTGCGAAGTAGCTCATCTATGAGCTATCATGCAGGAGCAATGGCCCGCTACTCGACCCTCGGCCGCCTGTCCCGCCTCGCGGAGGACCAGTGGGGCCTCGTCACGCGCCAGCAGGCAGAGCACGCCGGCGTGTCGCGAGCGACCCTTCAGCGCCTCTCCTCGGAGGGCGTCCTGGAACGCCTCGCGACCGGCGTGTACCACCTGCGGGGCGCGCCCCTGCCCGACCACCCGGAGCTGCGGGCGGCGTGGCTGCGGCTCGCCCCTGCGGTCCCGGCATGGGAGCGGACGGCCGAGCAGGGCGTGGTCTCGCACCGCTCAGCGGCGGCGCTCTACGGCCTCGGCGACCTGCCGGCCGACCGCCACGAGTTCACCCTGCCGTCACGACGGCAGTCGCGCAGCCCTGACGTCCGGCTGCACCAGCGGCGGCTCGGGTCGGCGGAGTGGATCACTCTGCGCGGCCTCCCAGTCACGCGACCATCGCGGATCGCAGCCGACCTGCTCGACGACCGCGAGGACACGGAGGCCGTCGCACGTGTCGTCGTCGTGGCGATCCGCGCGGTCTACGACTATCCGGGCACCTTCGCTGACGCGCTCGCGCCGTATGCGGCCCGGTACGGCCTCCGGCGCGGCGACGGCCTCGCGCTGCTGCGCTGGCTGCTCGACCTCGTCGGCGACCCCGAGGCGCCGCGGTGGATGGAGGAGGCGCGCGACCACGCCGCGCGGGTCTCCGAGAGCGCGTCGCCGGCCTCGGCTGCGGCGGCGCGGCGGTCGGCATGACTGGCGGCCGCTCCTACGGGAGCCCGTCCGCCTTCCGCCGGGCCCTCACCGACAGGCTCCGGGCGCGGGTCGAGACGGGCCGCTGGACCCTCGCCCAGCTGCAGCGCCAGATGGCGTACGACCGACTCCTCGAGCGGCTCTACCTCGTCGACGAGGGCTGGATCCTCAAGGGCGCGACCGCCCTGCTCGCGCGCGACATCGGGGTGCGCGCGACGATCGACGTCGACCTGTATCGCGCCTCGGCGCCCGACACGGCCCAGGCCGACCTGCGCGAGGCGGTCGGTCGGGACATCGGCGACTGGTTCCGCTTCGAGATCGGTCCGCCGCAGCCGATCGGCGACGCGGGGACCGGCGTGCGGCTCCCCGTGACGGCGCTCGTCGGTGCGAGTCCCTGGGCGTCCTTCCACGTCGACCTCGTCGGCGCCGCACTGCGGATGACGGGCCAGCCCGACGAAGTGCCCGCCCTCGCCCGGGTCGTCATGCCCGACATGGAGCAGCACGGGTATCGCGCGTACCCGCTCGTCGACCACATCGCCGACAAGGTGTGCGCGATCCTCGAGCGTCACGGCCCGATGGAGCTCCCGTCAACGCGCTACAAGGACCTCGTCGACCTGGTCGCGATCGTCGTCTCGGCGTCCGTCGAGGCCACAGCGCAGGCGGCTGCGCTCCGCTCGGAGTCCGCCCGCCGCGGCCTTCGGCTGCCGGACCGATTCGCCGTACCGGATCGCGCGTTCTGGGGACCGGGATACGACGCAGAGGCGGCGCGCTCGCTCCTGCGCGTCGCCCGCACGCTCGACGAGGCCCTGGCCATCGTTCGGCCCTTCCTCGACCCGCTGCTCGATGCCACGGCGAGCGGGACATGGCGCCCACGAGATGCCCGCTGGACGAGGTGACGGCGGCGTGCCGCGCAGACGTACATTGGCCCTCGAAGACGCGCCGGTCCGCGTTGCTCTACACGTCGGCGACGCCCTGCAGAACCTGAACTCCGCGCTCGACTGGAGGCCCTAACCAGCGAGCGGCAGGCGATCCTGAGCGCTCGTCGAGATGTGTGCGCCGGGGCGCGTCAAGGCTACGGGGTGCCATTCGTGGAGTGCGCCGGACCCGTCGGCAGCCAATCAACGCAGCGTCGGGGATCCCGCCGCAGGCCGCGGCGCCGGCATCCGTCCAACTGCTACCGGGCTTGCTACCGGGCGACGGCCGCGCCGCCGACACCTCGGCCCCGACGCGATCCGTACACGCGACCCGTACACACCTGGCGTTGACCCCGGGCGCATCGGCCCGTATGGTCGTCCCGTGGGCCCCGAGGGGCCGGACATGCGCCAAGAGGAGACTGGTGGGCCGGGGCAGAATCGAACTGCCACAGCCGAAGGCGAGGGTTTTACAGACCCTTGGGCTCACCACCTGCCCGACCGACCCACAGAGGTTCGTGCGTGAAACCGTGTTCGAGGCGCGGGCACGAAGGCCCTCATCTACCCAGCGCAGACCCCAGCCGGGGATCAACACCGGGATCAACTCCGCGCCAGCCCAGATGGTGTCGAGGGCTGTCCGCGCAGCTGGTCGAGCGGTTCACGGCCGGGATGGTAGCAGAGGACGGCCGGCTGGCTCGACCATGCGCGCCCGCGTGAGGATCCCTCGTCAGATGGTGGAGCCGGGGAGCAAACGCGAGGGTCCCTCTGGGGCGGGGCCAGTGACCGCTGCCCAGCCCGCTGTGACGGCCGACGGCGCGGTTCGTGGCACCAGGGGGCTCCGGAATCCGCACCGGGGCTGCATTCATGGCATGTCGTGCAACGAACCGTCGGCATGCACCACTCAGGTTGGCGCCAGGACCTCGAAGCCCGCGCGGTCTGCGAGGCGGCTGAACGTTCGGGCGTTGGCGGGCGCGCACGCGTGGCCGGTCTTGTCCTGCGCTGGTTGCGGTCGATCGAGCGGCAGGCGGCATTCCCGTCGGCGATGTCCTCGCCGGCACGCCTCAAGGCGGCCCCGGCGTCCTTCATCGCCGCCTGAGGGTCGACCGACGGGTCCGCGGGCAGCCAGGAGCTCGGGACGTGGCGCGACTGGCCGAGCGCCGGGCCCGGCCGCTGGTGAACAAGAGCATGGCGACACCTCATCGAGTGGGCCGCCGAGGGGCCGGCGACGTTCGGTTTGTGGCTGAGCATCCGCCGCGGCGCATTGCTGCCGCTGCGGCTCGGACAGGGGCGGGCCATCACGCTGGTTGCGAGGCGTTTGCGACGGCACGCCGCACGTCCTCGTTCGCAGGGGCTGGCGCGAAGGCCTGCGGCGCCGGCGGCGGAGCGGCGATCCGCCCGACGCATCCGCTAGAGGCGCACCATGATCGAGAGGTCGCCCCTTCGGCGCAGCACCTCGGCGCCCGTGGTCCCGCGCCAGGACTGGAAGAGCAGGTCCACCTCGGCATCGCCCACGCGCAGCCCGGCGATGACGAGCTTGCGCAGCGGGTGGGGCAGTGTGGGCCGGATGATCCGCAGCTCGCGCCGCGGCGCGTCGGCCTCGAGCCCGAGCAGGGACCGGAAGAGCATGAACGGCGTCGCGGCCGCCCAGGCCTGCGGCGCGCAGGCGACGGGGTACGTCACAGGCACTCCGGTCTCGGCCCGCGGGAACCCGCAGAACAGCTCCGGGAACCGGAAAAGCGGGAGGTGTCGGGCCGCGTCGAGCAGCCCCGTCGCCAACTCCGCGGCCTCGGCGGCGAATCCGTAGCGCTTGAGCCCCGCCACCGCGATCGCCGTGTCGTGCGGCCACACCGTGCCCAGGTGGTAGCCCAGCGGGTTGTACCCGGGCTGCCCCTGCGCGAGCGTCCGGAGGCCCCAGCCCGACGACATCCGCGGCCCCGCCAGGTCCCGGGCGACGGCAGCTGCGCGGCCGACGTCGAGCGTGCCCGTCCACAGCCCGTGCCCGACGTTGCTCGCCAGTGCGTCGGCCGGGCGGTCGTCGCCGTCGAGCGCCATCGCGTAGCGCTGGAGGTCCGGCAGCCAGAAGGCATCCTCGAGTCGGGCCGCGAGGTCGTTCGCCGCGGTCTCGAGTTCGGCGGCCAGGTCGTGCTGGCCGCGCCGCGTCGCGTGGAGCGCCATCAGCCGGAACGCGGCGATCGTGTAGCACTGGACCTCGATCAGCGCGATGGGCGGCTCCGCGACCCCACCCTTGCGGTCGCGGACCGAATCGTACGAGTCCTTCCAGCCCTGGTTCCTGAGCCCGCGCGCGGAGCGGGACTCGTAGCGGACGAACCCGCGCGTCATCGCCGGCCCGCGCAGCCACTCGAGGGCGGCGAGGACGTTGGGCCACAGGCGGTCGACGAGCGCGTCGTCGCCCGTCCAGGCGTGGGTCTCCGCGAGGAGCATCAGGAACAGCGGCGTGGCGTCTGCGGTGCCGTAGTACGGCGTGAACGGCAGCGCCCCGATCCGGGCGATCTCGCCCGTGCGCAGCTCGTGGAGGATCTTGCCGGGCTCGGCGTCCCGCCAGTCGTCGCGGACCGTGGCCTGGCGCTTGGCCAGCACCTCGAGCGTCGACCGCGCCATGTCCGGCAGGACGGGCAGCATGAACATCGAGGTGATGAGCGCGTCGCGCCCGAACAGGGTGGCGAACCACGGGACACCGGCGGCGGTGAACGACTCGTCGGGGTTCGGCCCGCCGGTCTCGAGGAGGCGGATGTCGGCCAGCCCGCGGGCGAAGATCAGGTTGACCAGCTCGTCGTCGGACTCGAACCGGGTGGGGATCGACGCCTCCACGCCCTCGGGGCTGCGACGCGCCTCGAGGCGCTCGAGCGGCAGCGGCGTCTCGGCAGCGCCGGGCACCTCCGCCCAGCTCGACGTCACCTGCCATCCGAGGTTCACTGCCTCGCCGGGCTCGATCACCACCCGCCAGCTGGCTCGCACCGAAGCGTCGCTGCCGCCCGGCGCCTGGTCGATGGCGTCCGGGGGCGGGTCGAGGTGCACGCCCGTGCGCAGTGCCAGGCCGTCGCGGCCAACGTAGGTGAACACCGGGCCGGACTCGGTGACCTCGATCGGCAACAGCTCGCCGTGGTCGCTCTGGGCATAGCCACGGATCTCGAAGATGTCCGCGCCGTCCACGTCAAGCAGGAGGTCCACCGTGAGCTCCTGGTGGGCGAGCGTGTAGTTCGCGATCGACAGCCGTTCGTGCAGGCCGTCGTGCGCCAGGGAGCGGTCGCGCCGGATGCCGAGCGACTGGGTGGCGAGCGTCGGCGAGTTCGCCCGCTGCGTGGGGTCGTCGCGCAGCTCGGGGTTCGTCATCTGGACGACCCCGCGCTCCTGCCCGCCGAGATCCGGCTCGAGCAGCGTCGGCCGGCGTCCGTCCACGAGCACCGACAGCGTCGACAGGACGCGGGTGTCCCCCAGGTACAGTCCGAGGCCCCGGGAGTCCGGGCGGACGTCGCCGAAGGGGTCGGCCACCAGGGTCAGCGCGCCCAGCCGCAGGACCGCCGTGGCCCCGAGGTCGGTGGCCTTGATGACGTGCCGGGGCATGGGCGGGAGCTCCCGCCGCGCAGGCGTGAGCTCAGCCACGATCAAGCGAGCTGCTGCCCGCACGCCAGGACAGCGGGAGGTGATGTGACCGCATCGCGCGAAGCGTACGCCCGGATCGTTGCAGGCGCGCCGGACGAGGCGGGCGCGGGGGGTTGCGGGGGCGCGACATCCCGGCGACCACCGGGTCGCGCACCGGCCCCGCGTTCTCGCCCTCGAACGGTGTCGACGGCGGGAGCACGCCCAGCGCGGCGCCCGCGGCCAGCGCGAGCACGCCCGCGCCGAGGGGGTTCTCCGCGATCATCCGGCGGGCCTGCCAAGCGCCCGTGTTGGCCAATTCGCCGGCCTGCTGGGGCCACCTTCGCGCGCCACTCGAGGGTCGTCTCATTGAGCTGGTGGACCTGCTCGATCCCCTCCATGAAGCGGGGGAAGTCCTCGAACGGCGGCGGTTGACCAACAGCCTCCCGTCGGCCGGGCCAACTTGGGACGCCAATGCATGGCATGGGCAGTTGCAGGAGGCTGACAACCGCAGCCCCGCCCGGCCACCTCCTGAGGCGCCATGGGGAGTGGCCACTCTCTTGAACAGGAGCGGCGTTCGCCGCTGTCCCGTGCGATCGCCTCCGGGGCGGGTTGCCGGAGCCGGGAACCCTAGCCGACGAGGCCGGCTGCCGCGGGGCGCGCGGTGGCAGGTGACTTGGGCGCGGCCTCCTCGCCGCTCGGCTCGTCGACGTTCAGCAGGTAGCCGATGCCCTGGAAGGTGCGGATCCGACCCGACTCGCCCGGTCGCACGCCCAGCTTGCGGCGGACACGGGAGATCCACACCCGCAGGTACTGGATGTCGTCGCGGTACTCAGGGCCCCAGACCTTGGTCAGCAGCTCGGTGTGGAGCACCACCTTGCCCGCGTTGAGCGCGAGGTGCTGGAGGAGCAGCCACTCGGTCCGCGAGAACTGCACCAGCTCGCCACCGCGCAGGACCATCCGCCGCTCGAGGTCGATCTCCACGTCGTCGAAGCGCAGCACGCCGGTCACGGGCGCGCCGCCCCCGCTTCGCCGAAGGACGGCGCGCACCCTGGCGGCCAGCTCGTCGGGGTGGAACGGCTTGGCGATGTAGTCGTCGGCCCCGAGGTCGAGCCCCTTCGTCTTGTCCGCGGTGGACCCCTTCGCCGTCACCAGGATCACCGGCACGGAGCGGGACTCGCGCAGCTGGCGCATGACCTCGATGCCGTCCATGTCCGGCATGACGATGTCGAGCAGGACGACGTCTGGCCGGTACTCCTCGGCCAGCCTGATGGCCTCAGAGCCTGTCGACGCTGCGACGACCCGGAACCCCTCCTCGGACAGCGCGATCGACACGAGCTTCGTGATGCGCGGCTCGTCGTCCGCGACAAGGATGAGCGGTTGCGCTCCCACGGGGCCCCTCCTCGCTGTATGGCCGTACTCAAGGCGCGGTCACCGAGTGCACAGCATGCTCCAGCCAGTCGATGGGACCTCTTTCCGGAGCGGACTGCGCTCTTGCATAGGCATTACGGCTCGACGCCCGCCCGCACGCGGATTGCGAGGACCCGAGGGGGATGATGACCCGTTTGGGCGGTTCTCGCAGGCGGGGCCGTTCAGGCCTGCGAGATGGTGCAACGAACGAGGCGCCACGACAGCAGGCTCAGGACGCCGCTGGTGGCCCCCTGAACGGTCACGGGGGTGAGCAGCAGCCACGCCGGCGCGACCCGCGTGAGGGCGGCGATGACGTCGGGGCTCCGGTCAAGCCCGGCGATGACCTCGTCATCGAGGCGCAACGTTGCCGCCCCCCTCATGCGGTTCTCAGCCCACCTCGCCAGGCGGATCCAGGTCCGCAGGGCCCTCGTGCACCTGCCCAGCCGCCGATGGGCCATGAACCGAGTTGGCCAGGCCGGCGCGAGCGAGCGTCCGGGACGCCGCCACGCGCAACTGGGGGTGGCCGGTGCGGGGGTCGCCGGCGCCCTCCCCCGTGACCAGCCGGAGCATCAGCGACTCGTACGCGCCGACCATCCGGTCGGCGCTGAAGCGGTCGATGGCGGACTCGCGGATCGCCTCGCGGTCCAGCTCGGCAACACGGTCCACCAGGCTCGCGAGGTGCCGCGCGTCATCGCCGAAGAACCCGTCGACACCCTCCCGGAGGATCTCGGGCAGGCCCCCCACCCGGCGTGCGAGGACCGGCGTGCCGCAGGCCAGCGACTCGATGGCGACGAGGCCGAACGGCTCCGGCCAGGCGCTGGGCATGATCATCGCGTAGCTCGAGGCGACGACCTGGTCGCGCTCCGCGCCGGTCAATTCGCCCAGGAACTCCACGCTGTCGCCGGCGGCTGCAAGGGCCGGCTCGAACACGTCGTGGTAGTACGCGGCCTCGCTCTCACGGGTGCCCACCTTGGCGATGATCCGAAGGGGCCGGCCGGACAGCTGGGCGACCTCGATCGCGTCGAGGATCCCCTTCTCGGGGGCCACGCGGCCCGCGAACACCAGCGAGTCGTTGCGCCGGCGCTCGAACGGCGCGCCGTACAGGGTCAGCCCGTTGTGGATGATCGCGGCCCAGTCGGCCTCGGGGCGGGTCGCCGCCTGGTGGGCGCTGATCGCGACGAGGTGGGCCGCCGAGCCGCGCATGGCGAGGCCGATCGCCTTGTGGTCGATCCGCCCGTGGAACGTGGCGATCACGGGCACCGGGCAGGCGGGGGCGATGAGGAGCGTGAGCAGGTCGAGGTGCCCGTGGATGATGTCGAACTCGCCGCGCAACGAGCGCTCGATCGCCATCGTGCCCGTGGCGACCTTCCAGGGCTCGCTGTCGGCCTTGCCGCTCGGGCGGAGCGCCTCGGGCACCGTGACCACGCGAGCGCCGCCAACCGTCGAGTCGCCGGAGCAGAACGTGGTGACGTGGTGGCCGCGCCGGAGCAGCCCCTCGGCAAGCTCCGCGATGATCCGCTCGGTGCCGCCGTAGCCGGGCGGCGGGACGGGTTCCGACGGGGGCGCGAGGAGGGCGATCCGCAAAGCGGTCACGAGCGCGGCCCCGGAACGGGCGCGGGCCGGGGCAGCCTGGGGTGCGCCGAAGTCGTCGGGTGCGTGGACGTGGTCATGGCGAGCCTCCCGTGCGGCGCCCTCGCGCGCCGCAGCCGCCGGCGAGCCGCGCTCGCTGCGGTTCATGTCCAGCCTACTCGCTGGCCCGGCCCCGAGCGCCCCCACCGCCCCTCCCGAACAGTGCAGATGATGCCGGTCCCCTGCGGATTCCCGCCGTGGCAGCGCGGCGTCGGCAGTGCTCGGGGTCGGCTCGGGCATCGCCTGCTCGTGTACGTCACGTTCATCGCGCTCGCCGCGGGTCTCGTCCTGCCGGTGGTGCAGGGCACGATTGCCCAGGCGGACCAGCTCGGCGCCGCTGTTCCCACCGCTTCAGAACGCGCGCCAGTGGGCGTCGTCGCTCACGCCGCGCGCCGTGGGCTCGGCGATCGTCGGCCTCGTCGACGCGGCCCAGAACGCGCTGTCGGGCAACCACGGCGTGCCGGCGGCCGACATCCGATCCCGCGTGCCGGGCGCGCCAGCACGCCGCGATGGACTGGGGTGGGGTGGTGGAGATGAGGGGACTCGAACCCCTGACCCCCGCGATGCGAACGCGGTGCTCTCCCAGCTGAGCTACATCCCCACGGGGCGACGCCTCCGAGCGTGTCGGGGCGACCGGCCGGGAAGTGTACCACGCGACAGCGGGCCATCCGCCGAGGGCCCCCGGATAGACTCCGCCGATGCTCATCGGCCTGTCCTATGGTCTGTTCGCCGCCGTCGCATGGGGCGTGGTGGACATCGCGGGGGCGCTCGCGGTGCGTCAGGTCGGCAGCCTGCGCGTCCAGATCGGCACGCTGACCGTGGGCGTCGCCTCGTTCGTCGTCTTCACGCTGCTCCGGCCCGACCTGCTGGGCCCGGACTGGGTCCCGGGCGCCCTGCTGGGCTTCCTGCTGGGGGTCTTCGCCGCGTCGGGGTACATCACGTACATGACCGCGCTGCGGCTGGGCCCGATCAGCGTGGTCAGCCCCGTCACCGTCTCGTACGGGGGGCTGTCGGTCCTGCTGGCGGTGGTCGTCCGCGGCGAGTCGCTGAGCGGGCTCCAGGTCGTCGGCACCGCGCTCGCCGTGCTCGGCGTCATGCTGACGGCCGTGGTGCTCCAGGAGGGGACGCTCCGGAGCGCGCGGATGGTGGGGCCCGGCGTGGCGATGGCGCTGCTGACGGTCGTGCTGTTCGGGCTCTTGGGCGTGCTCCTCGCCGGGCCGATCCGGGACCACGGCTGGCTGCCGATCCTGCTCGGCTCGCGCTTCGGCAACCTGGCGGCGGGCGTCACCCTGCTGGCGATTGCGCTGGCCACGGGTTCCGAGCGCTTCAGCGCCGTGCTCGAGCCGAGCCGCCCGGCTACCCGCCAGATCGTCGCGCTCCTGGCGCTCGCGGGAGTGTGCGACACGGCGGCGTTCACCTCGTTCGCCATCGGGCTCGCCGAGGCACCGGTCTGGATCGTCACCTTGGTGAGTTCGTTCGGCCCGGTGCTCGTGGTGCTGTTCGCGATCCTGCGCCTGGGCGAGCGCCTCCGGCCCGTCCAGTGGGTGGGGCTCGGTGCGCTGGCGGCGGGCTTGAGCGTGCTTGCGCTCGCCGGGTAGCAAGGGCCGTGGTCGCCGCCGTTGCCGCCCGGGAATTGTCAGATAGTCCAAGGACGACTCGGCGTGCGGCCAGGAGGCGATGTTTCGGGGCTCGGACGGCCGAATCGGCCGATTCCGCTGACGGTCAGTCGTCCTTGGACTGCGTGACAGTTTCCTGCCCGGCTCGTAGTCGTACTTTGGCCATCTGACGATTCCACGGGCCTCCAGACCGCCCGCCGGCTCTTGACGAATAGAACAGGCGTTCTATGATTAGACGTCCGATGACCCGAGCATCCGACGTCTCCCAGGCCCTCGCCAGCCTCCAGGCACGATGGGGCGCGGCCGCTCCGCGACGCTGGGGAGAGGTCGCGCCGGTGGTCGATGGCGCGCTCGCGCTGGCGCCGGTCCCGCTCGATGACGAGACCGAGGCCAGGGCGGCCGGGGCCGACCGCCGGCAAGCCGAAGCGCCCGGAGCCCGCGCCGAAGCCTTCGCGCCTGCATCGACCGTCGTCGCGCCCGCCAACCCGTTCGCGCCCGCACGGCCGGGCGTCCCCGCGCACGAGGACGGCCGGGTGGTCCCCACGGGCTTCGCCGCGCTGGACGCCGCGCTGGGGACGGGCGGGCTGCCGCGCTCGGCCACCGTGGCGCTCCGCGGGGGCGCCAGCGCGGGGCGGACGACGCTCGCGCTCCGGGTGGCCGCGGAGGCCCAGGCCGCCGGGTCCATCGTGGCCTGGCTCGACCTCGCCCGCGCGTTCGATCCCGTGGAGGCAGTGACGCGGGGCATCCGTCCGGAGTGGCTGGTGGTCCTCGTGCCGCAGGACCTCGAGGAGGCGCTGGCGCTGGCGGGCTCGCTGCTCGCCGCCCGGACGGTGGACCTGCTGGTGCTGGACCTGCCCGAGGGTCGGGACCCGGCGGTGGCCGGAGCGCGGGTGGGGGACCGGCTGGGGCGGCTGGCGGGGCTGGCCCGGCGGGCGGGGACGCTGCTCGTGGTGCTGGCGCCCGACGGGCTGGGACGCGGGCTGGCGGCTGCTGTGGACCAGGCGAGCGGGCTGCGGCTTGAGCTGCGCCGCTCGGGCTGGATCCGGCTGGGCCGGGACGTGGTCGGGCAGCGGTGCCGGGCCACCGTGGCGCGCAACCGGTACGGCCCGCCCGGTCGGGACGCCGAGCTGGCCATCCTGTACGCCGAGGGCGGGCCGCGGGACGGCTGCCTCGCACGCCCAGAGCTGCTCGCGGGGCTCGAGGCGCCCGCCTCGCCACCGGGGCCCCCGGCGCCCTCGGGATCCCCGAGACCCGAGGGTCCCTCGCCGGTCGTCGCCTGGTTCGCCCAGCCGCCGGCCCATCAGCCGCCGGCCCCGCCCGGCCCCGTCGCCCCCGCCGATCGGAAAGGCCCCCACCCATCGATCGATCGCCATGCGCCTGCTCTACCTGTTCTGGCCGCACCTGCCACTCCGCCTCGCCCGGGCTCGCCACGAGGCGGGCGGCGCCAACTCCGGCTCGTGGCCGACCGGCCCGATCGTCCTCGGCGGGCAGCCCTGGACGGGCGGGACGGTCCTCGACGCGGATCCGCTCGCCCGGGCGCTCGGCGTCCGGCGGGGGATCCCGCTGGGGTCGGCGCACCGCATGGCGCCCGAAGCGGTCTTCCTGGACCCGGCGCCTGACGAGGACCGGGCCGCGGTCGAGGCCGCCTGCGAGCGGCTCGCCGCGTTCAGCCCGGGGATCGCCGGGCCGAGCGACGTCGCGGACCCGGCGTTCGGCCGGCTGATCGTCCACGCCGACGGGCTGGTGCGCCTGTGGGGCGTCGAGGAGCGGCTGGTGGCGCGCATGGTCGAGGCGCTGGCGCCGGTGCTGCCCGGCCCGCCCCACGCGGGGATCGCCGGGACGGGGTTCGCCGCCGGGGTCGCCGCCGGGCATGCGGAGCCGGGCGGGCCGCCGCTGCTGGTTCCGCCGGGCGACGACGAGCAGTTCCTCGCCCCCTACCCGGCGAAGCTGCTGACGAAGGACCCCGACATCCGGGCGCGCCTCGCGCGGTTCGGCCTGCGGACGATCGGCGCGGTGGCCGAGCTGCCGCGCTCCGCCCTGGTGGCGCGCTTCGGCGAGGAGGGGGCGCGGCTCCTCGCCCGGGCGCTGGGCGAGGAGACGGAGCAGTTCCGGCCGCGCCGCGCCGCCGAGCGGATGGCGCTGGGACTGCCGCTGGACCCGCCTGCCGAGGGGCTCGACGCGCTGCGGTTCGTGCTCCGTCGGCTCGCGGCGACGCTGGCCGACCAGCTGGCGGCGCGGGGCCAGGCAGCGGGCCTGGCGCGCCTCGCGATCACCCACGACCTGGCGTTCGCACGACGGGGGACGCCGCCGGAGCTCCACTTCGAGCAGCGGTTCCCCGAGCCCACCGCGGATGCCGAGGCGATCGAGCGGCTGCTGTTCGCGCGCCTCGAGGGGGCGCCGCCGCCGGCTGCCGTGGCCCGCCTGGAGCTCGAGCTCGGGCTGGTCGATTCGGCGCGTGGCCGGCAGCTGCCGCTGTTCACGCCCCAGGCTGCGAGGGGAGCAAGGCTGGAGTGGCAGCTGGCCCGGCTCGCGATCGCGTTCGGGGCGGATCGGGTCCGACGCGTGGAGGTGGGCGATCCGGAAGCGCCGCTCGCCGAGGAGCGCTGGGCGTGGCAGCCAGTGGCAGGCGCCGAGGTGACCGGCGCGGCTGGCACTGGCCCGGTGGCGAGGGGCGAGGCGCGGCCTGCCGGGCGGACGGCGAGGGCAGGGGCGCAACCGGTCGAGAGGCTCGCCCGGTGACCCGCCTGCTGCGCGAGCACCCGGCCGTGGACGCCGAGCTCGATGACGCCGGCCGCCTCGTCGCGATCAGCTGGAACGGCCGCCGCGAGCCGGTCGAGGTCTGCAACCGCTGGCGCGTGGAGGAGTCGTGGTGGCGCGAGCCCATCGCCCGCGACTACTTCAAGGTGGTCGGCCAAAGCTGGCTCGCGCTGGTGTACCTGGACCGCCTCGCCGGGACGTGGCACCTGGAGCGCCTGTACGACTGAGGCCATCTTCGCCCGCACCCTCGCCCGCGGCCTGAACCGCGGCGAGCACGAAGGAACGAGCACGAACAGGCCCACGCTCGGGGCAGGGGAATGGCGGCGACCGGTCCGGAGGACCGAGGGTCGAGAGGGGGTGCGCCGGTCGTGGGCCGGGTCGCGCGTGCGATCCGGGACGCCAGTTGGGGCCGTCAGCGGATGGCGGGCGACCCGAGCGCAATCGAGGTGACGAGCAGCACGAGCAGCACCGCGAGGACGAGTGCGAGCGCACCCAGGTCTCGCCGTCGACTTGTCTGCACCGGCACCACCCCCATCGCTCCCCGGACCGGCTCCAGCCGGTCGCCGGCACCTCAGACGCCGACGGGGGCGACGGTGTTGCGTCCGGCTGTTGCAGGGTCGTGAAAACAGGCGGCCGACATCGGATCCGTGTGGGGGCGGGCCGAGCGGCGCAGCGCGGTCCGATGCGCGCAGGTGGCGCCAGGCGTCAGTGCCTGATAGAACTCAGGACCAGGATCACGACGAGCGCGACCAGCAACACCGTCAGCAACCCGGCCGCAACGACGTCGCGCGAGCGGACTTCCATCGACCTCTCCTCCTGGCTCGTCAGCCGCTGGCGCCGGCGCAACCGGCGCCGAACAGCACGCTGATCATGGTGGTACCGCCTTGCGGCTTGACGGTGACCTGCGCCTTGCACTCCGGCAGGTCGCCCTGGACGTCGATCACCCTCGACCCGTCCTCGAGGGCACTGCCGACGTCCACCTTGGCGAAGCTGGCCGCCAGGAGCGCGTCGTGGTACCAGGTCGCGACCTCGGACACAGACGCCTTCGACACCCACGACCCGCTGACGGGCCCGTCGGGCGGAGCGTCGGCCACGGTGGCAGCCGGGAAGACCGGGAACGCCGCCGGCACGGCGTCGAGGATCCGGCCCCACGGCGTCTGCGTGGTGCCGACCGGGGTGGCGCCGGGTGCAGACGCCGCCGAGGTGGAGTGAGGCGCCGGCGAGCTCGCGCCGGGCTCCGTCGTCCGCGCAGCCGCCGAGGCGGCGGGCGTTCGGGCCGCACGCACCACCGGCGATGCGGCGGGGGTGGCGACGGGCGATCCGGTGCACGCCCCGAGCGCAAGCGCGAGGGCCAACAGGGTGGCGAAGCGGACGACGGATCGCATGACCGCATCGTAGCCCCCGCGCCGCCCCGTGCAAGAAGGGACCCCCGCCGACCGATCGACGGGGGTCCGAGTCACGGTCCGCCGACTGCGAGGAGCCGGTCGGGCCAGGTCGGCGGTCGCCATCGCCTGCGGCCGTCGCCGTGAGGAGGTCATCTGGGGACGGCCGCCGGCTCAGCCGGCAGAGGTCGCCAGTGCGGGAAGAGCCACGAGGATCAACAGCGCGAGCAGCGCTATCGCCACGGCCCGACACGCAAGGTCGAGGACGGGTCGGCGGGCGAGGATCTCCTGGAGTTGGGTGACCACGCCGCGTGAGACGCGCGAGGTGCCCCGTTGGTTGCGCTCCGGGCGGCGCTCGCCCAAGCGAATCGTACGGGCTCGCCGGGGCCGAAGGGGCCACCGATACAATCCTCGCTCGTGACCGCCCTCGTCCTGCCCCGCCGCTTCCGCGCCGTGCTGTTCGACATGGACGGCCTGCTGCTCGACTCCGAGCCGCTGTGGATCGAGGCCGAGGCCGAGCTGCTCGAGCGCCATGGCGACCGCCTCACCGAGGCCGACCGGGAGGCCAGCCATGGCCGCGCCCTCCCCGACTCCGCCCGCGCCTACTCCAAGCGGCTCGGCGGGATGGACGCGGCGCTCATCGAGGCGGAGCTGCTCGACCTCATGCGGGCGAAGTACCTCGCCGGCGCACCGCTCCACCGGGGCGCCGCGGAGCTGGTCCAGGCCCTGGTGGGGCGCGTGAGGCTCGGCGTCGCCACGTCCACCACGACGCCGCTCGTCGAGCTCGCGCTCCGCGGCGCGGGGCTGCTCGACGCGTTCGAGATCGTGGCGTCGGGCTCGGACCTCGGTGCAGGAAAGCCTGACCCGACCGTGTTCATCGAGGGCTGCCGGCTGCTCTCGACCGACCCGGAGCACGCCGTCGCCTTCGAGGACTCGCCGGTTGGCGTCCAGGCGGCACGGGCGGCCGGCATGTTCGTCGTTGGCGTGCCCGACCGTCCGGGCGTGGGGCCGGCGCTGATCAGCGCGGGGGCGGACCTGCTCATCGATTCGCTCGAGGACGTCGTGGTCGAGGGGGCCTGAGGTGGAGGCGATCGGAGGTGCGAGGCCGGCGGCCAGGCCGGGCGCGCCGCGCGAGGTGGCCCTGCCCGAGGTGATGACCACGTTCACCGGGGCGGGCCTCGAGCCGCACGGCGACTACGATGCCGTCCGCTTCGCGAGCCTCGATCTCGGGGGTCGGGCCGCTGACGACGCCGCGTTCCTCGGCTGCCACATCGAGCGGTGCCGGCTGGACGGGGTGTCGATGCGCCGGGTGCGGATCTCCGAGTGCCGGATCGAGGAGCTGGGTGCCGCGAGCATCGACGCGGCCGACTCGGTCTGGCGCGACACCCTCGTCACGGTCCGGCGAGTCGGCGCGCTGCTCTCGACCGGAGGCTCGTGGACGTCCGTGCGAGTGCGCGGCGGGCGTCTGGACCTCGTCGACCTCTCCGGCGCGAAGCTCGCCACCGTGGCGTTCGAGGGGTGCGTGATCGGCGAGCTGGACCTGGGCACCGTCGACGCGCGCGACCTGTCCTTCGAGGACTGCGAGATCGAGCTGCTCGACCTGACCGGGGCGCGCCTCGTCCGCACGGACCTCACGGGCGCCTCGATCGGCGGGGTCCGCGGCGTCGCCGGGCTCCGCGGCGCGACGCTCACGCCGGCGCAGGTCGCGGACCTCGCCCCGCTGATGGCCGCCCACCTGGGAATCAAGGTCCGCGAGGCCTGACGGGCGGAGTTCAGCCCACGGCGACCGGCACCCTCATCACCGGGAACTCGACGATCGTCTCGACGCGCTCGGGCGGCGTGGACGGCTCGCTCAGGTACACCTCCCGCGGCGGGCCGGCGATCGTCAGCCCGTGCTCCGGGATCCACGTCGTCAGCGCGATGTAGGCGGCCTCCACGGTGTCGCACGGCCCGACGTGCTTCCGGCTCGCGAACGTGCCCGCCGGCAGGTCCACCAGCCGCCACGGGTCGTGCGGCTCGAGCGAGCCGCCCACCGGCGCGCAGATCTCGATGTCCATCGGCTGACCCGGCGTCGGCATCGAGTGGCAGATGACGAAGGGCGGACCGGCCGCCTCCGCCTCGGCGGCGCCGATGAGCGCGTACACCTCACCGAACGCCTGCCCTAGGGTTGGGCCGATCAGCTCGATGGCGACCGACACGCGCTTCGAGACGACCCGCAGGGCGGGCCGGTCGACGACACGGACCGCGTGCCCCATGACACGTCTCCTCACCAAGCCGTCGCATCTCGTGGGCAACGGCCGCAGGGGCGACCCTCGGGAGGTGGTGCGGCGGCCGCCAGAGGCCTTCGGCTCTTGCCGATCTAGAACGTCCGTTCTATTCTGCGTCTTTGCCCCCCGGAGACCGACGCGTGGCCACCATCCCCTTCGCCGAGCTGCACTGCCACACTCACTTCTCGTTCCTCGACGGGGCGTCGGCCCCGGACGACATCGTCGAGCGGGCGTCCGAGCTGGGCCTCGCCGGGCTGGCGGTCACCGACCACAACGGGCTGTACGGCACGGTCCGCTTCACGAGCGCGGCGGAGGCCGCGGGGATCCACCCGGTCGTCGGTCTCGAGATCGAGCTGCTCGACCCGTGCGTGCCGGACCCGGGCGGGATCGCGGTGCCGGGGCGACGGGCGTGGCGCCCGGGCCGGCGGCAGCCGACGCCGCAGCCCGAACTCCCGCTCCCGGTGGAGGGCCGACCCGTTCGGCCCCGGCCCGAGCGCGCCCGGCTGCCCGGTCACCGGGAGGTGCGCAAGGAGGACCACCGGGGGGTCGGCGAGACGGAGCGCGGCCCGCACCTGGTGCTGCTCGCGCGGAACGAGGCCGGCTGGCGGAGCCTGTGCCGGATGGTGTCGCGGGCGAACCTGGCCGGGACGAAAGCGGTGCCGAAATTCACCCACGAACTGCTGGCGGCGAACGCCGAGGGGCTGGTGGCGCTGTCCGGGTGCCGGCACGGGGAGATCGCGCGGCGCCTGCGGGCGGGCGACCGCGAGGGAGCCCGCGCGGCGGCGGAGCGCTATGCGCGGCTGTTCGGCTCGTCGTCTGCGTCGTCGGCTGCCGCGGCCGGCTTCGTCCTCGAGCTCTCGCACCACCTGCTCCCCGACGACGACTGGCTGGCGTCCGAGACCGCGCGCCTGGCTGCCGAGCTGGGCCTCCCGACCATCGTCACGAACGACGTCCACTACGCCCGGCCCGACGGCCGCGAACTGCACGACGTCCTCACCGCCATTCGCCATGGCCGGACGCTGGCCGACCTGCGCGAGCTGCGCCGCCCCGACGGCGAGTCATGCCTCAAGGACGCCGACGATCTGCTCGCGCTGCCGCCGGGGGAGCCGACCACCGTCGCCGCCGACCCCGTGCTGGCGCGCGCCTGGCGCGAGGGCATCGCGAACTCGGTCGAGATCGCCTCCGCCTGCCACGTGGCGCTGACGTTCGAGCGGTACCGCTTCCCGGGCTTCGAGGTGCCGAGGGGCGAGACGCCGTTCAGCCACCTGTCCGAGCTGTGCTGGGAGGGCGCGCGCCGCCGATACCACCCGTTCACGCCCCAGGTCATGCGCCAGCTGGCCCACGAGCTCGACGTCATCGAGAAGACCGGGCTCGCAGAGTTCTTCCTGATCTGCTGGGACCTGATGCAGTTCGCGAAGCGCAGCCGGATCCCGGCGCAGGGTCGGGGATCGGCCGCGGACTCGATCGTGGCGTACGTGCTGGGGATCACCCGGGTGGACCCGATCCGCCACGAGCTGCTGTTCGAGCGGTTCATCAACGAGGGGCGGACCGCCTACCCGGACGTGGACATCGACTTCAGCTCCGAGCGCCGGGAGGAGGTGATCCAGTACGTCTACCGCAAGTACGGGCCCGAGCACACGGGGATGGTGTGCAACCTGGTCACGTACCGCGCGCGGTCGGCGGTGCGCGAGGTGGGGTACGCGCTCGGGTTCCCTCGGCCGCTGGTGGACCGGGTGGCGAAGGCGCTCGAGACGTACGACAGCGTGATGGTCCGGCGGGACCTCGAGACCGAGGGCGGGTTCGCGCAGTTCTTCGCGCGGCCGGGCGGGGAGGGTTCCGCCGCCCCGTTGCCGGCTCCCGACACGACGACGCTCGGCCTCACCGATCCGATGGGCCAGCTGAACCACGCGCGGGGCGGGCGGATCAGGACCGGCGCGCCCTCGCCCGCGCCCCCGCCCGCGCCCCCGCCCGCGCCCCCATTCACGAACCAGGATCGTGGTATCTCGGGAGCACCGCGGCTCGGGCGCCCGGTGGGGCCCGCGGTCCAGTCGGCCGAGACGGGTTCGAGCGTGGACTCGGCGACGGCGACGCCATCGACGAAGCAGCATCGTGTTTGGCGAGGCGCCTCCCGCCTCGACGTGCCAAGCACGAAGGAGGCTCGTGCATGGCGGCAGGATGGCGCCCCGGCGGCGATTGCACGCACCGGGCTCGTGGGTGGTGGCGTCACCGGCGGCGCTGGCCATCCAGACCCGGATAGCACGAGCGGTGGTCGTGAACGGGGGGCCGCGGGCAGCGGCACCTGGGAGGGCGCCCCGGGCTCGGCCCCGGCGATCCGCGGCGGGGGCGCCGACGACGAGGGCGGCCCCGGCGACACGCCCGCGAGCGTCGCCTGGCTGCGGGCGGGTCGCGGCACCGGGTACGCGACGGAGCATCGGCCAGGTCGCGACGACCGCCACGGCAGCGAGCGCTGGGCGCTCTACCGCGAGGCGAAGCGCGACCTCGACGCGGCCGTGGCCCGCCGACTCGACCCGGAGACCGGCATCCTGCTTCCCGAGGATCGCCGCTTCGACCCCCGGGTCGGCGGAGATCGGGAGGAGGGCCGCACCGACCACGACAGCGGTGCCAGCAGCGTCGCCCGCCTCGACCCGCCCGTGCCGCCCGCCGGCTCGGACCCGTCCCACCGCGGTTCGGTCGCCCGCCTCTCGGACTGGGAGCGCTGGCTCGAGCTGTGCGCCCGCATCGACGGGTTCCCCAGGCACCTCTCCATCCACTCGGGCGGGATGCTCGTGACCGCGGCGCCGCTGATCGACATCGCCCCCATCGAGCGCGCCACCATGAAGGACCGCGTGGTCGTGCAGTACGACAAGCGCGACGTCGAGACGATGAAGCTGATCAAGCTCGACCTGCTCGGCCTGGGCATGCTCGCGGCCATCGACGAGACGATTCAGCTGATCGAGCACGACTGCGCCGTCTGCGTCGACCTCGACCGGATCCCGGAGGAGATCCCCGAGGTGTTCGAGATGCTCCAGGCCGCCGACACCGTGGGCGTGTTCCAGGTGGAGAGCCGGGCGCAGATGCAGACGCTGCCGAAGTCGCGGCCCCAGAACCTCGACGACCTGGTGGTGGAGGTGGCGATCATCCGGCCGGGCCCCATCCAGGGCAACGCCGTCCACCCGTACCTGCGGCGCAAGCAGGGCATCGAGCCCGTGACCTACCTGCACCCCAGCCTCGAGCCGGTCCTCCACGACACGCTCGGCGTGATCCTGTACCAGGAGCAGGTGATGAAGATCGCGATCGACGTCGCGGGCTTCACGCCGGCCGGGTCGGACGCGTTCCGCCGGGCGATGGGCACGTACCGCAGCAAGCGCGAGATGGACCGCCTCCACGACGAGTTCGTCGGCGGCTGCGCCCGCCTCCACGGCATGCCGGCCGACGACGCCGAGGAGCTCTTCCGCCGCGTCGCGGCCTTCGCCAGCTTCGGCTTCGCCAAGAGCCACGCCGCCGCCTTCGCCCGGACGGCCTACGAATCGAGCTTCCTCAAGCTGTTCTACCCGGCGCAGCTCACGGTGGGGCTGGTCAACGCCCAGCCGATGGGCTTCTACCCGGTCGAGGTGCTCATCAACGACGCCAAGCGCCACGGCGTGGCCGTGCTGCCGGTGGACGTCAACGCGAGCGCCTACCGCACCACAACCGAGTGGGTGGGCCGGCCCGGGTGGGCGCTGGCGGGGGCGGCGGGCGACGATGGGTCACACGATGCCGATCCCGGCGAGGCGCTCCCCGAGGGCTGCGGCATCGGCGCCCGCCCACGCCCCGTCCGCTCGCCCGCGTGCGTGATCCCCACCGCGGCCGCCCGCGAGCGCTGGGTCGCCGAGAGCGTGACGGGCTGGGGGATCCGGCTTGGGCTGCACCTGGTCAAGGGCATCGGTGAGGAGCAGGCGGCACGGCTCGACGCGGAGCTGGCGCGCGGCCCGTACCGGAGCCTCCCCGACGTCGTGGAGCGGACGGGCCTGGCCGAGGAGGCCGTGGAGCGGCTGATCCGCGCCGGGGCGCTGGACTCGCTGGGGCGCCCGCGACGGGAGCTGCTGTGGCAGCTGCGCGAGGTGGCGGGCGCGTCGAGGGGGCGTGTGGGCGGGAAGCCGGTCCGGGGCGCGGCGGGCGGCAGGGCGGCGGGCCGGCCGATGGACCTGCGGCTGCCGCCGACCGAGGCGCCCGCGCTGCCGCCAATCGGCGAGGCGGAGCGGCTGGGCGATTCCTACGCCGTCGTGGGGCTCGACGCACGGCGCCAGGCCGTGGCGCTGTTCCGCGACGCGCTCGACGCGATCGGGGCGGTCACCAACGCCTCGCTGGCGGAGCGGCGGCCGGGCCCGGTCCGGATCGGCGGGCTGGTGGTCACGCGCCAGCACCCGATGACGGCGCGCGGGACGGTCTTCCTCGCGCTCGAGGACGAGACCGGCATGGTCAACGTCACGCTGTGGCCGGACGCGTGGCAGCGGTGGCGGTCGATCGTGCGGCGCCACGCCCTGCTGCTGGTTGACGGGGACCTCCAGCGCGAGGGCGACGTGGTCAACGTGATCGCCCGACGGGTCGAGGGGCTGGTGGACGCGACGCAGGCGACGGGCGGGCCCGGCCACCCGCAGGGCGTGCGGCAGCTGGGGATGGCGGGGATGCGACGCTTAGGCTGACGGCGTCGCCCGGCGCGCAGCCCTAGCTTGAGAGGCGGTTCCGCCGCACGTTGCCGCGACCCTGGACCGGCTTCGCGGCCGGCTTCCGCTGGCCCCGGTTGGGGTTGAGCAGCTCGAGGAACCGCTTGTACCACGCGATGCCGGACGCGAAGAACGCGGACCCGATGATCCCGAACACCCAGACATACAGCAGTGCCGCCCCGGTCAGGCCCGTGTTGGCACTCGGCACGACGAGGATGATGACCGACAGGCAGAGCGCAGCGAACGCGCCGAACACCAGGCCCGCGAGGTACGTCGCCCGCGGCAGCATGAAGCCGATCAGCAACGCGGCGCCGAACGGCGGCGGACCGATGAACAGGCTCACCAGCAGGCTGCCGATGTAGGCCAGCGTCGTGGCGCCCGATGCGGTCGCGCCGCCCGCGGTGGTGCTGTTCAGGGAGCCGCCGACACCCACGATGATCCCGGTCCCCACGACGGCGAGCGCCGCGGAGAGGAGCACGCTCCAGTGGACCAGGAGCCTGGGCAGGAGCGCGAGGTCCTCGCGGTAGTGCGGCGCGTGGTAGGCAGCGCGGGCCGAGCTCATGAAGCCCGGGCGCGCGGGGCGGGGCTCTGGCGTGCGACCCGACGCAGTGGCCGCCGAGCCAGACGAGGAGCGGGCCGGCCGGGCGCTCCGGCGAGCGGGGCTCGAGGACGAGGTCTCGGCTTCGTCCAACTCGTCGCCGTCGTCTGACCCGCCCTCGTCCTCGACAAACTGGGCCCGGTAGCGGCGGCGGGCTTCCGTGCGATCGGTGCGCTTGGCGCGGGCCAAGGGGTGCCTCCTGTGATGGCGCCGACGCGAGACGTGGCGCAAGCGATGCATGGTACCCGGTGCCGCACGATGAGTTGAGTACGCGCTAAGTGGCGCCCGCTAGGGTAGCCCTGCACTGGACCCGCCGTTGACCCGCCCTGGAGGCCATCGATGGCGCGTGTCCGGCCTGCTGCGTACGCGGCACTCCTCCTCGTCCTGCTGGTGTCCGCGACGACCGCGGCCGCCATCCCGCGGAGCCTCGACGGCCCGCTCGCGGCGGTCGGCTGGCCGCCCTCGGCGGCGCTGGTCGTCGCGGAGGTCGTGACGGGCGGGGCCTCAGCGTCCGACGAGTACGTCGAGGTCGCGAACGCCGGCTCGGCCCCAGCCGACCTCGCTGGGCTCGAGATCGCCTATGCGACGAGCTCGGGGGCGACGGTCACGAAGAAGGCAGCATGGACAAGCCAGCTGCTCCTCGCGCCCGGCCAGCACCTGCTGCTCGCCAACTCCAGCGGCAGCTTCGCGTCGATCGCGGATGCCGTCTACACGACGGGACTGGCGGCCACAGGCGGGGCCATCGTCCTGCGCGTGACCGGCGGGGCCGTTGTTGACGCCGTGGGCTGGGGCGATGCGACAAACGCCTTCGTCGAGGGTTCCGCGGCGCCTGCGCCCGCAGCGGGCCAGTCCATCGAGCGCCTGCCCGGTCTTGGCGGCAACACCACCGACACGAACAGCAACCGGTCGGACTTCGTCGTCACGACGGCGCCCGTGCCGCAGAACCTGGCGGCCGCGCCCGTTCCGCCGGCCAGCCCCTCGCCCTCGCCATCGAGCAGCCCGTCAACCGAGCCCTCGCCCACGGTATTGCCGAGCGACACGCCCGCCCCATCCGAATCTCCAGCATTCACGCCATCACCTGCCCCGACAGAGTCGCCGGCCCCGACGGAGACCGTCGTGCCGACCGAATCGCCGCTTCCGTCCGTGACGCCCTCGGCCTCGACCGATCCGATCCCGACCGACACGCCCTCGCCGCAGCCCACGCCCGTGCCCATGACGATCGCCGCGGCCCGGGCCCTGCCCGACGGCAGCAGCGCCACCATCGAGGGCACGCTCACCACGGCGCTCGGCGCGCTCGAGTCGGGGCGGACCGGCTTCGTCCAGGATCCGAGTGGCGGCATCGCGCTGTACCTCGACGCCGCCTACGGCTCGCCCATCCCCGCAGGCGCATGGGTTCACGCCTCCGGGATCGTGGGCACGCGCTATGGCGAGCGCACCCTTCGAGTGGCCGGCGCTGACGTGATCGCCGTCGCCGTGGCGGGCCTCCCGGCACCGCTCGACGTCGCGACCGGCGCCATTGGCGAGGCGCTCGAGGGGTTGCGGCTGCGCGTGAGCGGCGCGGTCATCGAGGCCCCGACCCCGCTCGCCGACGGGATGGGCGTCACGATCGACGATGGCTCGGGCCCGGTGAGGGTCGTGGTCGCACCCGGGGCGATGGGCGCTGCGGCGCCCGAGACGGGGATGGTCGCCACCGCGGTGGGTCCCCTCGGCCAGCGCGACAGCAGCGGCACGGACGCGAGCGGCTACCGTCTGTTCGCGACGCTGCCGGGCGAGTTCGTGGTGGAGCACGCGGCCATTCCGAGCCCCAGCCCGTCGCCCGCACCGAGCGGATCCGCCGCGCCGAGCGCATCGCCCGCGCCGAGCAGCTCGCCCGGCCCGAGCGCGACCGCGGAGCCGAGCGCGACCGCGGAGCCGAGCCAGAGTGCCTCCCCGTCTCCCGGGGCGACAGACACTCCCGCGCCCAGCGTCAAGCCCACGGCCACGCCCCGGCCGACGCCCCAGCTGATGACGGTCGGCCAGGCTCGCGGAGTGGCCGCCGGCGGCACCGCGCTGGTGCGCGGCGTCGTGACCGCCGAGGCGGGTAGGCTGGGGACGCCATCCCTGTTCGCGATCGGCGACGCGTCGGGCGGGCTCCCCGTCCGGCTCGCCGAAGGGATGTCCGCCCCGGCGCGGGGGACCGTTGTCGAGGCCCTGGGCGTCATCCGGGCGCCGTACGGCCAGACCGAGCTGCGGCTTGTCTCGGGCGGCCTCACGGACCTCGGCACCGAGGCCGTCCCAGGTGCGCAGGTCGTGTCGGCGCGCTCGGTGGGGGAGGCAGTCGAGGGCCGGCTCGTCAGGGTGTCGGGAACCATCAGCACCGGCGCCACGAAGTCCACCAGCGGCGACATCGTGCTCGTCATCTCGGGGGCCGACGGAGCGTCGTTGCGCCTCTACGCCGACGGGTCCGCGGGGCTGAACTCGACGACCCTCAAGAAGGGCGTCGCGGCCGCGTTCACCGGGATCGTCGGCCAGCGGGCGTCCCGCAAGGGGGCCCTCGACGGCTACCGCATCTGGCTGCGGGATGGCTCGGACATCGTGCGGGCCGCCTCGCCCGGCGCCTCGCCGACGCCCTCGCCGTCCCCGACCGGCAGCGCCGCTCCGGCTGTGGAGTCGGTCGCCACGGCTCGCCTCCGCGACGGTGCCCGTGTCACGGTACGGGGGACGGTCACCGCCGACCGCACCCTGCTCGACTCGACGGGCCGGCTGACGGTCATCGACGACGGCACCGCGGCGATCGAGCTCTACCTCGCCAAGCCCGACGCATCGATTCGGCTCGGCGTCCGTGTCGGGATCACCGGTGTCGTCGGCAAGGCGTGGGGCGCTCCGCGGCTCCACGCCGAGACGGTCACCCTCCTCGGCTCGGCGAGCCCCGCGGTGCTGAACCTCCAGGGCGTCCCCGGCGCAGCCACGGAGTGGCGCCTCGTGCGGATCAGCGGCACGGTGACGAGCGTCCACCGCACGGGTGACCGGTGGGTGGCCGAGCTCGCCGCCAACGGCGCGACGATCCCGATCGTCGCACTCGACGGCGCGGGGATCCCCGCCGCCGCCATCTCCGCGGGCCGCAGCGCGACGATCGTGGGGATCGTCAGGCGCCCCCACCCCACGGCGTCCGACCGGAGGTACTCGGTCCTTCCACGCCGGGCCTCCGACGTCACGCTTGGTGGGATCGTGGCCGCCACCCCGGGTTCGAGCGCGGGCAGCGGCGGCGGCACGGGGGCGGGCTCCGGGGCAGCGGACCCGGGGGCGAGCGGCATGCTCGCCGCAGGCGGCGCCCCGACCGTCGACCTCCGCGAACTGGCAGCACGCATCGGCCAGCGGATCCACGTGGGCGGCATCGTCACGGAGGCGGCCCCGGACGGGTTCCGCCTCGATGACGGAACCGCGACCGCCAGGATCGTGCTGGAGGGCGATGCGGCGGACCTGGCCGCCGTCGTGGGCCCGGGAGACGCGCTCGACGCGAGCGGCGTCGTCGAGGATCGGGGCGGCCTCGCGGTCGTGGTGCGCGACCCCGCAGACGTGATGCTCGTCGGGGATCTCGCCGACGAGCCGGAGGCCAGCGGGGCAGCAGCCGCCCTCGCCGCGGTGATCGACAGCATGGCGCCCACCCTCACGGTCACGGCCGGACGCGCCACGTCGACCGAGTCCGGCGGCGTCGCGGCCATCGTCGCCGTGCTCGCGGTCATCGCAGCCGGAGCCGCGTTCGGGGCGCGCCGGCTCCGCGATCGGCGCCGTCTGGGCGATCGCCTCCGCAGCCGGCTCGCCGCCCTGACGACTGCCGCCGCCATCCCGATGTCGCCCCGGGTCGGCGTTCCCGGCACCGCTCCCGCCGGGCCGACGGGCGCCACCGACGCCTGACCGCGCGCCGATGCGCTCGTTGTATCGCCCCGTCACGCTTGACGCTCGCGGAATCGGCCCCCTATCCTCGGGCGATCCCGAACGGTCCACGCTCGGGGAGCCGAGGAGCGCACCCCTTGCCCGAACCCGAAACGGATGCTCGCGTCGCGGTTCCCACCGGCGAACGGCAGTACCACATCGGCCTAGGGCCCGGCGACCTGGCGGAGTACATCCTCCTCCCGGGGGACCAGGACCGCGTTGACCTCGTCGCGTCCCACTTCGACCACGTCGAGCTCCGCCACCGCCACCGCGAGTTCGCCACGGCCACCGGCCAGTACCGCGGGCTGCGCGTCTCGTGCGTGTCCACGGGGATCGGCACCGACAACGTCGAGATCGTGCTGTCCGAGATCCTCGCGATCACCGATCACCCGACGCTCATCAGGATCGGATCCTCGGGGGCGCTCCAGCCGGGCATCGAGATCGGCGACCTCGTGATCGCCACCGGCTCCCTGCGCCTCGAGACCACGACGAACTGGTTCGTCCACGAGGGCTACCCGGCCGTCGCCCACTACGAGGCGGTCCTCGCGCTCGAGGAGGCGGCGACGCGTCTGGGACACCGGCACCACATGGGCCTGGCCGCCACCGCGCCGGGCTTCTACGGAGCGCAGGGTCGGCCGATCCCGCACTTGCCCATCCGTTACCCTGACCTCGCGGAAGAGATCGCCCGCCAGGGCATTCTCAACTTCGAGATGGAGGCGTCAGCCCTGTTGGTGCTGGCTGGCCTCGGCGGCTGTCGGGCCGGCGTCGTGTGCGCCGTCTACGCCAATCGCCGGACCGGGCAGTTCGCCGAGGGCGATGCAAGGACCAAGGCGGAAGCAGACGTCGTGGCGACGGGGCTCGAGAGCCTCATCGTCCTCGCGGAGCTCGACCGCCAGAAGCAGGCAGCTGGAGCGGCGCGCTGGCGCCCGTCGCTCTGGTCTCCAACCTGAGCGCCAGATAGGACGATTCGGCCCCGGAGGCAGTACGCTTCCGCGGACACCGGCATCGGGAGGAGACGCGAAATGGCCCAGGCGTACTGCGTCAAGGACAAGGAAAAGGTCGAGGTCCAGAACCCCCAGCAGATCACCATGAAGAACGGCAAGCCCGCGCTCCAGGGCACCTGCCCGAAGTGCGGCGGCAAGGTCTTCAAGATCGGCGGCTGACGGCCGTCACCACACCGCGTCATTGAGCCCCCGTCCGGCAGGTCCGGCGGGGGCTCAATGGTGTTCGGCGGCGGTCCGCCCGGCCCCCGCCAAGGGGCCGCATTCCGGGGGAGCCCGCAAGGGCCCCTGCTAAGATTCCCGTCGTAGCCGATCCATCAGGCCCAAAGGACCTCGCCCTGCCCGCGCCCTCTCGCGTCCCGCCCGACCTCGGAACCGCAGCCGCCGTCGCCCGACCGGTGACCGCCGCCGCGCTCCCGACGTCGCCGGAAACGGCCCCGTCGCGCGCCGGGCTCGTCCCGAGGCTCGTCATTCCAACCGGTCGGTCGTCCTCGCGGCGGCCGGCGTCCAGGTGTCCCCAACGCCAAGGAGATCCGAGATGACCGTCCGCGTCGGCATCAACGGCTTCGGCCGCATCGGCCGCCAGTCCCTCAAGGCGCTCATCGAGCGCGCGCCTGACATCGAGGTGGTCGCGGTCAACGACCTCGTCGACGTCAAGACCAACGCCCTGCTGTTCAAGCACGACTCCACCTACGGCGCCTACCCGGGCGTGGTCAGCCACACCGACGATTCGATCGTCATCGACGGCAAGGCCGTCAAGGTCCTCCAGGTCAAGGACCCGGCCACGCTGCCCTGGGCCGACCTGGGCGTCGACATCGTCCTCGAGTCCACCGGCCTGTTCACCGACGCCGAGAAGGCCGCCGCGCACATCCAGGCCGGCGCCAAGAAGGTCATCATCTCCGCTCCCGCCAAGAAGGAGGACATCACCATCGTCCTCGGCGTGAACGAGGGGATGTACGACCCGGCCAAGCACAACATCATCAGCAACGCCTCGTGCACCACGAACTGCCTGGCGCCCGCCGCGAAGGTGGTCCACGACAACTGGGTCATCAAGCGCGGCCTGATGAACACCATCCACAGCTACACCAATGACCAGCGCATCCTCGACGTGGCCCACAAGGACCCGCGCCGCGCCCGGGCCGCCGGCCTCAACATCATCCCCACCACGACCGGCGCCGCCAAGGCCCTCGCCCTGGTGATCCCGGACCTCAAGGGCAAGTTCGACGGCTTCAGCCTCCGCGTGCCGACGCCCACCGTCTCGGTCGTGGACTTCACCGCCGAGCTCGAGAAGGACGTCACGCTCGAGGAGCTCAACCAGGCCTTCCGCGACGCCGCAGCCGGCCCCCTGGCGGGCATTCTCGGCGCCAGCGACGAGCCGCTCGTCTCAACCGACTTCCGCGGCGACACCCGAAGCTCCATCGTGGACCTGCCCTCGAACATGGTCCTCGGCGGCAACTTCATCAAGGTGATCGCCTGGTACGACAACGAGTGGGGCTACAGCTGCCGCGTCGCCGACCTCGTCAAGTTCGTCGCGGGCAAGCTCTAGGCCGCACCGCCTGGCGGTCCTGACCGTCCCCACCACGCTTGGCCCGGCGGCCGCGCCTGCCGGGGCCCCTGGGGAGAGAACCATGGACAAGCTCACCGTCCGCGACCTCGACGCCGCGGGCAAGCGCGTCTTCGTGCGGGTGGACTTCAACGTCCCGCTCCAGGACGGCAAGGTCACCGACGACTCGCGAATCCGCGCTGCGCTGCCGACCATCAGGTACCTGCAGCAGCAGGGCGCCAAGGTGATCCTCGCCAGCCACCTCGGCCGGCCCGACGGCAAGGTCAGCGACTCCTTCCGGCTCCGGCCCGTGGGGGCGCGCCTGAGCCAGCTGCTGGGCAAGACCGTGCCCGTCACCGGGGACGCGCTCGGCGCGGGGACCGAGGACGCCATCAAGCGCCTTCGCGGCGGCGAGGTGCTCCTGCTGGAGAACCTCCGCTTCCACGCGGAGGAGGAGAAGAACGACCCCAAGTTCGCGGAGCAGCTCGCAGCCTACTGCGACGTCTACGTGAACGACGCGTTCGGCACGGCGCACCGCGCCCACGCCAGCACGGTCGGCATCGCCAAGCTCCGGCCGGCCTACGCCGGGTTCCTCATGGAGAAGGAGATCGCCAACCTCGGCAAGCTCCTCGAGAACCCGGAGCGGCCGTTCGCCGCGATCATCGGCGGCGCCAAGGTCAGCGACAAGATCAAGGTCCTCAAGAACCTGCTGGCCAAAGTCGACATCATGGTGATCGGCGGCGGCATGGCGAACACGTTCCTGCTCGCCCAGGGCAAGCCGATCGGCAAGAGCCTGGCCGAGCCTGACCGCGTCGAGGACGCCCGGGCGATCATGGCCGCGGCCGAGGAGAAGGGCGTCAAGGTCGTCCTGCCGGTCGACGTCGTGGTGGCCAAGGAGGTCACACGCGGCACCGAGTACAAGACGATCCTGACGGAGAAGGTCCCTGCCAGCTGGCACATCGTTGACCTGGGCAAGCAGAGCCTCGCGAACATCGAGGCGGCGCTGACCGGCGTGCGGACCGTGCTCTGGAACGGGCCGCTGGGCGTGTTCGAGATCCCCTCGTTCGCGCATGGCACCAAGGCGATGGCCCGGTTCCTGGCCGATCGGGCCGCGGACGGCGCGGCGGTCGTGGTCGGCGGCGGCGACTCCGTCGCTGCGATCACCCAGCAGGGGCTGGCCGACAAGATGACCCACATCAGCACCGGTGGCGGCGCGTCGCTCGAGTTCCTCGAGGGCAAGGAGCTGCCGGGCGTCACGGTCCTGCTGGACCGCAAGCCGGAGGCCGTTTCGTGAGCGACACCACCATCGCCTGGGTCGATGCCAGGGAGATCCTCGACTCGCGGGGCAATCCGACGATCGAAGTCGACGTCGTCACCGAGGACGGCTCGCTCGGCCGCGCCGCGGTGCCGTCGGGCGCCTCGACCGGGATCAACGAGGCGGTCGAGCTGCGCGACGGCGACAAGGCGCGCTACGGCGGCAAGGGCGTCCTGACGGCCGTCGCCAACGTGACCGACCGCATCGGGCCCTCGATCCTCGGCTTCGACGCCGCGGACCAGGCCGGCATCGACGGCATCCTGATCGAGCTCGACGGCACGCCCAACAAGGGCGAGCTGGGCGCCAACGCGATTCTCGGCGTGTCCCTCGCCTGTGCGCACGCGTCTGCGTCGAGCCACGAGATGCCGCTCTACCGCTGGATCGGCGGCGTCGGCGCGCGGGTGCTCCCGGTGCCCATGTTCAACATTCTCAACGGCGGCAAGCACGCCCAGGACTCCACCGACTTCCAGGAGTTCATGGTCATGCCGGTGGGCATGGCGTCCTTCTCGGAAGCGCTGCGCGCCGGGGCCGAGGTCTTCGCCGCGCTGCGCAAGATCCTCCACGACGACGGGCATGCGACGGGCCAGGGCGATGAGGGCGGCTTCGCGCCGTCGCTCAAGTCCAACGAGGCGGCCGTCGAGGTCATCCTGCGCGCCATCGAGAAGGCGGGCTACAAGCCGGGCGACGACGTCGCGATCGCGCTCGACCCGGCCACCAGCTCGATCCTCGTCGACGGGACGGGCGTCGAGGGCGTCACGGGCCAGTACCGCCTCGAGCGCGAGGGCCGCACGCTCGACTCCGGCCAGCTCATCGACCTGTGGGCCGACTGGATCGCCCGCTACCCGATCGTCTCGCTCGAGGACGGCCTCGGCGAGGAGGACTGGGCAGGCTGGACAGAGCTCCAGGCGCGGCTCGGCGACAAGGTCCAGCTCGTCGGCGACGACCTGTTCGTGACCAACCCGGCGTTCATCCGGCGGGGCATCACCGAGAAGGCCGCCAACTCGGTGCTGATCAAGCTCAACCAGATCGGGACGCTGACCGAGACGATCGACGCGATCGAGCTCGCGCGTCGGGCGGGCTGGAGCGCCGTGGTCTCCCACCGCTCCGGCGAGACCGAGGACACCACGATCGCCGACCTCGTGGTCGCGATGGGCACCGCGCAGATCAAGACCGGTGCCCCGTCGCGCTCCGAGCGCGTGGCGAAGTACAACCGGCTGCTCCGCATCGCCGACGAGCTCGGCGACGACGGGCGGTACCTCGGCCGGGCGGCGCTCTCGGGCGCAGCCGGGCGCGGGATCTTCTAGCCCTTGAACGAGCGTCCCGTCCTCTCGTTCGTCACCGCTCGGCGCGCTCTTCGTGGGGAGGGTGCGCCGTGAGCCGCTTCGTGGACCGCGGCGCGGTCTTCGCGTCGTGGGTCGGCCTCGGCATGGCCGTCACGGTCGTCGTGTCGTTCGTGCTGGTCATCCCGATCGAGTTCCTGGTCGGGCCGTGCGCGCTGCTGGGCGGCATGCTCATCGGCTACTACGCGAACACGCGCTCCGAGCGGTTCGGCGGGCCGTGGCGGCGGGTGATCGCCAACGCGCTGCTCGCGGGTCTCGTGACCGGGCTGACCTACGCGGTGCTGCTGCTGGGGGTCAAGGCCATCTTCTTCAACGCCGACAACGGCTACCCGGACTTCAACCGGGTGGACGCGAGCGGCAAGGTGATCCCGCCGGTGTGCGCGACCGGCGCCGCCTGCACGTACGCGCGGTACCTCGCGATCGGGCGCGGCCCCGCCTTCGAGGCGGCGGGGATCTCCGATGTGGACGAGTTCACGCGCTTCTACTGGAGCGAGCAGGTGAACACGTCCGTCCTGATGGTCACGCTCTCGGTCGTGGGATCACTGGCGGGCGGAGCGATGTTCGGGGCGGCGAACCGGCGCAAGCCCGGCACCGTCGAGCGCTGAGCCAGGAACGCGAGTTCAGCTTTGGGTCCGGTGCCGGCCCGCTCACCACGGCACCTGCGGCTGCGCGGATGGTCACCAGCCGCTCTCGCTTGCTGAGAGCGCTGATCTGGTGTGTCGGCATGGCTTCTTCGCATCCTTCACCGGGCTGTGGAGGGGCCGCTGGTCAGGCCATCCGCACGAGGACCGAGCGCGACCACGGACACCAACTGGCTGACGACTCGCCTGCATGGATGCTCCGGCTGGGCGACCCGGATCGCGCCTGCCACGGCGACACCGAGGTGGTCGTCCCCGACGGCAACTCCTGGGTCGACCTGATCGAACGCTCTGGCTGGACCCGTCGATCATCAGCGCCGTGAACACAGGCATGGCGCTGAGCGGCGTTCAGCTAGAAGCGCCTGGCCTTAGCTTCGGGCAGGACTTCCTCCTGCTCGCCCTCCAGGCCGACGAGAGGCGACGTCCAGGCAAGGAACCCGGCTGGCGGTTGTCGACGCCGGTGCGACGCTGCGACCCAAGTCGATCCCCCCTGGCGCCGCCGACAGGCCGCGTTCCGTCGCGGCCGTGTCCCTCGCCCGGCCGTTTCCGCCAGACAATCAGAGGACGACTACGCCGTCGCGCGAATCCGCACGGAACCCCCGTCGCAGGGCGTCAAATGGGACAGATCCTCGCCAGATAGTCGCAGGGCGCGGCGTCTGCCGGCCTTCGTGCAAACCGTAGTCGTGCTGGGACTATGTGGCGGGAATCCGAGCGCGCGGGCCGCGGAGCGCGAACCGCGGCCCGAGGGGCGCGGAGCGCGAACCGCGGGCCGAGGGGCGCGGACGACCGAGCGCGGAGGACGCAGCGCGGGCCGGCGGACCGCGGGCCGGCAAGTGGGGCCGACGGCCGACGTGCCCGTCCCGGCCGGTCCGGGGAATCGAAAACGCCCCGGCCGATGACCGGGGCGTCCTTCGTGGCGCGAGTGCTGGCCGGTGCTACTCGGCCTTCTTCGCGGGAGCCTTCTTCGGCGCCGCGGCCTTGGCGGCCGGCTTGGCGGCAGCCTTGGCCGCGCTCTTCGGCGCCGCGGCTTTCGCAGCAGTCTTGGGCGCGGCCTTGGGCGTGGCCTTCGCGGCAGCGGCCTTGGGCGTGGCCTTCACAGCGGCGGCCTTGGGTGCGACAGCCGCCTTCGCGGTCGCCGCCTTGGCGGCCGGCTTGGCAGCGGCAGTCTTGGCGGCAGCGGCCTTCGGCGCGGCCTTGGTTGCAGCGGCCTTCGGCGCGGCCTTGGTTGCAGCGGCCTTCGTCGCAGCAGCCCTGGCGGGCTTCGCGTCGGTCTTGGTGGCTGCGGCGGCCGGGGCGGCCTCGGCGCGGGTGGTCCGCGTCAGGGCAGCGCGAGCCTTGCCCGCGGCGGTCTGGGCGCCCTTCGCCTTGACGGCCTTGCCGGCTGCAATCCGGGCCTTGGCGGCCTTCGCGGCTGCGGCCTTGCCGGTGCTCTTGGCGACGTGGCCAGCGCTCACGACGGCCTGGCCGCTGAGGACGGCGTTGACCTTCTTCGCGAGGCGGCTCTTCCGGCGCGCAGCGGCGTTGGGGTGGATGGCGCCAACCTTGGCGGCCCGGTCAAGCGCCGAGACGGCCTCGGCCAGCGTGGTCGCGACGTCCGCGGCCTCGGGCTGTGCGGTGGCCGTGCTGAGGGCCTTGGCGACCAGGGTCTTCGCCGCGGACCGCCGAGGCTGGAGGATCGCGTGCCGGCGCTCAGCCTGGCGGACGCCCTTCAGCCCGGACGGGGTGCGAGCGCCCTGCCATTTCCGGGGCGTTCTAGCCAAGGTGGCATTTCTCCGTTTCGGTGTGTGCGGGTGATCAAGACGCGCGCGGACGAAGCATGCCCACAGGCGCGACGGCGAATAGTAGCAGAGGCCCTCCCGAATCGGCCAACGCGAGTGGCGCTGCGCTCAGCCCCGGATTCGCATCGTCCGATAGCGGCGGATCAATGCGGTCGTGGACGTGTCGTGGTCATTGGCGACCGAGCCCTCGGACGCGCCCAGCTCGCCCGCGATCCGCGTCGCCAGCACCTTGCCCAACTCCACACCCCACTGGTCGAAGCTGTCGATCCCCCAGATCGCGCCCTGAACGAACACCTTGTGCTCATACAGCGCGACCAGGGTGCCCAGCGCCCGCGGCGTGAGCTTGTCGGCGAGGATCACCGATGTCGGTCGGTTGCCCTCGAACACCCGGGCGTTCACCTGCGCCTCGGGCACGCCGGCGGCGACGACCTCCTCGCGCGTCTTGCCGAACGCGAACGCCTCGGCCTGGGCGAACAGGTTCGCCATCAGCAGGTCGTGGTGGCGCCCGACCTCGGTCGTCGGGTTGACGAAGCCGATGAGGTCCGCGGGCACGATGTGCGTCCCCTGGTGGAGCAGCTGGTAGTAGGCGTGCTGGCCGTTGGTGCCCGCGGTGCCCCAGACGATGGGCCCCGTGGCATAGGCCACGCGCGAGCCGTCGATGCGCACCGACTTGCCGTTGGACTCCATGTCGAGCTGCTGCAGGTACGCCGGGAAGCGGTTGAGCTCCTGGCTGTAGGGCAGCACCGCGTGGCTGTCGAAGCCGAAGAAGTTGCCGTACCAGACGCCGAGCAGGGCCATGAGCACCGGCAGGTTCTGGTCGAGCGGCGCGCTCCGGAAGTGCTCGTCCATCTCGCGGAAGCCCGCGAGCATGGAGCGGAAGGCGTCGGGCCCGATCGCGACCATCAGCGACAGCCCGATGGCCGAGTCCATCGAGTACCGGCCGCCCACCCAGTCCCAGAAGCCGAACATGTTGGCGGGGTCGATGCCGAACTCGCGGACCTTCTCAGCGTTCGTGCTGACGGCCACGAAGTGGCGCGCCACGGCCGACGCGTCGTCGCCCAGGCCCGCCAAGAGCCAGTCGCGGGCCGAGGTCGCGTTGGTGAGCGTCTCGATCGTCGTGAACGTCTTGCTCGACACGATGAACAGCGTCTCGCCGGGATCGAGGTCGATCACCGCCTCCCGCAGGTCCGCGCCGTCGACGTTGGACACGAAGCGGAAGCGCATATTGCGGTCAGAGGCGTTGCGCAGCGCCTCGGTCGCCATCGCGGGCCCGAGGTCCGACCCGCCGATGCCGATGTTGATCACGTTGCGGATCCGCTTGCCGGTCTTGCCCCGCCAGCCGCCGTCGCGAACGCGGACCGCGAAGTCCGCCATGCGGTCGAGCACCTCGTGCACGTCGGCGGCGACGTCCTGGCCGTCCACGACGAGGCGCCCGTCGCGCGGGATCCGCAATGCGGTGTGCAGCACCGAGCGGTTCTCGGTCACGTTGATCCGATCGCCGGCGAACATCGCCTCGCGCCGCTCCTCGACGCGGGCGGTCCTCGCCAGGTCGAGCAGCAGGGGCAGTGTGTCTGCCGTGATGCGGTGCTTGGAGTAGTCGAGGAACAGGCCCGCCCCTTCGGCCGTGCAGCGCGTCGCGCGCTCGGGGTCGGCGGAGAACAGGTCGCGCAGGTGGTAGTCGCGCACGGCCTCGTGGTGGGCGACGAGCGCGGCCCAGGCGGGGGTGTGGTCGATGGGCAGGGTGGTGGTCTCGGTCTCGGTCATGGCAGCCGAAGCGTACGCCGCGGGCGCGATCTACGTCCTCGGTCGCGCCTCCGCGTCGACACGGTCCCAGCCGTCCGCACCGAGCGCGTGGAGCTCGCCCTGGGCGATGTCGAACCAGGCTCCGGCGAGGACGATGGTGCCGGCCGCCTCGCGGGCGCGCACCCACGGGAACGTTCGAAGGTTGGCCAGCGACTGCTCCACCGTGAGGTGCTCCAGGCGCGTGCGGCGCCGCTCGGGGTCGGCGGCCTCGCCGGGTGTCAGCAGCGGCTCCAGGTCCCGCACGCCCGCCACCCAGGCGCCGATGAAGTCGGTCGCGCTGAGGGCCGGCCCGCTGCCGAGCGCCGCGGCCACGCCGCCGCACCGCCCGTGGCCCATCACGAGGATCGTCGGCACCTCCAGCGCGAGCACCGCGTACTCGAGCGCCGCGCTCGCCGCGTGGCTGCGCGCGTCGGGTGCGTACACGGGCACGAGCGCTGCCACGTTGCGCACGACGAACAGCTCGCCCGGCCCGGCGTCGAACACCAGCTCCGGCCCGGACCGAGAGTCCGAGCAGGCGATGACCATGGTCCGCGGTGACTGCCCGTCGGTGCCCAGGCGGCGGTATCGGTCAGCCTCCGCCGGATAGCGATCGGCGCGGAAGCGGCGGTAGCCGGCGAGCAGGTCACCGGGGAGCGCGTGGGACGGCATGATGCGGATCGTAGCGGCACGGGTGCGAGCACGGCGGCGCACGGGGCGGCCCTATCGGCGGTGGGAACTCCGGTTGGGCCGCTCCATGCCGCCGATCGAGGCGTGGCCGTGCGCCGAGAGGCATGGGCCGGCCAGCGCGGCGGCCGGCGCTCCGGTAGGGCCGCTGCGTGCACTCCGCCGGGACGGCGGCTCGTCGGGAGACGGACTGCAGGGCGAGTGCCGGGCGGCCAACTGTCAGGCGGGATCCTCGCGGAGCCGCGCGTACATCACGAGGTCGTGGTAGGCGCCGGCCCGGAACTGCGCCCCGCGATTCACGCCCTCGCGCGTGTAGCCCGCCTTCTCGAGCGAGCGCTGCTCGGCCAGGTTGTCGACATCGGTCGACGCCTCGACGCGGTGGAGGCTCGTGGTCTCGAACAAGTAGTCGGCCGCCAGGCGCTGCGCCTCGGTCCCGTAGCCGCGGCCGCGGGCTCCCGGCTCCAAGTCGATGCCGATCATCCAGGCGTCGGACTCGCGGTTGGGGCCATAGCGAACGCGGCGCCAGCTGATGGTGCCGACGACCGTCGCGTCGTCGGTGCGCTCGATGAGCAACGTGCCGTTCTGATCGTCGCGCAGCGGCCGCCGGGCCAGCACATCGCGGTCGATCGAGTGGGGCGCCAGGCCGAAGTCGTTGAAGCCGCCATCGGTCTGCTCGCGGCGCGCCATCGCCTCGAGCAGGTCCGCATCGGCCAGGGTCACGTCCCGCAGGCGGACGCTGGGAGCACGGGGCGTCTCGGTCACGAGCGCAAGCGTAGCGCGAGGCGCCTGCGCAAACAGCCAACCTCGTTGCGTCGGCGGCTTCCGCGAAGCCCCGGGTTGGACGTGTCGCCGCCCGCCGGAGAAGCCGTTGGCGCGGGGCCACCAAATCGCCGTGGCACGCCCGTTCGGCCCGGCTCCGTTGGCGCGGCGCCACCACATCCCCAGGTTTCGGCCATCTCGACCTGGGATCGCTGGCGCGGCGCCACCATTGCCCGCACCTGCTGGCGAGACGCCAACACCACGGGGCACTTCGGCGGCAGCGAGCGCGGATTTGGTGGTCTCCGGCCAACGGCCGGTCGGGATCAGCGCGCCCAGCGCCCTCTCGCGAGCGGTGTGCGGCGCAAACGGGCATGAGCACCAAGCTCGTCCATTCCACGGCTCGTGCCGGGACCGCCACCTGGTCCAGGATCCCGTGGCGGTCCTGCGCCGCGCTGCTCAGCGCGAACGATCGAGGATTGGCTGGGTTCGCAGTCCCTGATGGTGCATTCGAGTGCTTGGGCACGGCAACGCCAGCCGAAGGCGAGTGAGCCGCCCGTCCGGAGTCGCAGGGCACCGCGCCGCTGCCGCTGACCACTCGCATCGCCGGTAGACTCCGCACGCCGTGCAGATTCCCCAGAACCGCCTGCGCAACTTCTCGATCGTCGCCCATATCGACCACGGGAAGACCACGCTGTCCGACCGCCTGCTCGAGCTGACGCACACCATCGAGGCGCGCCAGATGACGAGCCAGGTCCTCGACTCGATGGACCTCGAGAAGGAGAAGGGGATCACGATCAAGGCGCGCGCGGTGCGCCTCGAGTACACGGCGGACGACGGCCTGGTCTACGGGCTCAACCTGATCGACACTCCCGGCCACGTCGACTTCAGCTACGAGGTCAGCCGCAGCCTCCAGGCGTGCGAGGGCGCGATCCTCGTCGTCGACGCGGCCCAGGGCATCGAGGCGCAGACGCTCGCCAACGTGCACCTCGCCCTGCGCGAGGGCCTCACGATCATCCCGGTCCTCAACAAGATCGACCTCCCGTCGGCCCAGCCCGACGTGGTCATCGAGGAGCTGGAGAGCGTCCTCGCGATCCCGCGCGAGGAGGTGATCCTGGCCAGCGCGAAGGAGGGGACCGGCGTTCCCGAGATCCTCGAGGCCATCGTCGCGCGCGTCCCGCCGCCCAGGGGCTCGCCCGACGCGCCCCTGCGCGCGCTCGTGTTCGACAGCCACTACGACCCCTACAAGGGCGTGGTCTGCCACATCCGGCTCGAGGAGGGCACGCTCAACGACCACGACGTGATCCGCCTGATGGCGAGCGGGGCCGAGACCGAGCTCCTCGAGCTGGGCGTGTTCCGCCCGCAGCTCGTCCCGGTCAAGACGCTCCAGGCCGGAGAGGTGGGCTACGTCGCCACGGGCCTCAAGAACGTCCGCGAGGCGCAGGTGGGCGACACCGTGACGACGGTCGCGCGGCCCGCGGCGGAGCCGTTCCCCGGCTACCAGGCCGCCAAGAGCCTCGTGTTCGCGGGCCTGTACCCCGTGGCCGGCCCCGACTACCCGCTCCTCCGCGACGCCCTCGAGAAGCTCCACCTCAACGACGCGTCGTTCACGTTCGAGCCCGAGAGCTCGGTGGCGCTCGGCTTCGGCTTCCGGTGCGGGTTCCTGGGGCTGCTCCACATGGAGATCGTGCAGGAGCGCCTGGAGCGCGAGTTCGACCTCGACCTCATCGCGTCGGCCCCGTCAGTCGAGTACCGCATCAACCTGACGGGGAACCGGGAGCAGATGGTCGTCGACAACCCGGCGCGCTTCCCGGACGTGGGCGAGATCGATTCCATCGAGGAGCCGTGGGTCAACCTCGGCGTCGTCACACCGGACCGGTACATCGGGTCTCTGATGGAGCTCACCACCAACCGGCGCGGGACCTTCCTGACGATGGAGTACCTCGACCCCCAGCGCGTGCTCATGCACTTCGAGCTGCCTTTGGCCGAGCTGATCGTTGACTACTACGACCAGCTCAAGACCCGGACCCAGGGCTACGCGTCGATGGAGTACGAGGAGGCAGGCTACCGCGCAGCGAATTTGGTCAAGCTCGACGTGCTGGTCAACAACGAGCCGGTTGACGCCCTGTCGCTCATCGTCCACCGCGACCGCGCGCAGACCACCGGCCGGGCCCTGACCACGCAGCTCCGGAAGCTGATCCCGCGCCAGATGTTCGAGGTGCCGATCCAGGCCGCGATCGGCAGCCACGTCGTCGCCCGCGAGACGCTGGCGGCGATGCGCAAGAACGTCCTCGCGAAGTGTTACGGTGGCGACATCACCCGGAAGCGCAAGCTCCTCGAGAAGCAGAAGGAAGGGAAGCAGCGGATGAAGCGGGTCGGCTCCGTGGAGATCCCGCAGGAGGCGTTCCTCGCGATCCTGCGGATGGACGAGGGCTGATGTCCCGCTCGACCCGCCGCTGACGCCCGCCATGTCGCTGCCGTCGTTCGACCTGTCCGCTCTCCCGGGGATCGACGCGATCCCCGACCTGCTGCGGGTGCTGATGGCGCTGGGGATCACGCTCTTCCTCGTCCTCCACCGCTTCGACGCTGAGCGGTTCAACGCCGCCGAGTACGACGACACCGACCGCTGGGGCAACCCTCCCTCCCTGTTCCGGCGCCTCGCCTGGTACCTGCTGGGGCTGGTCGGCCTCCTGGCCGTGCTCGTCCTCCACCCCACGCCCGAGAGCAGCCTCTACCTGACCCTCGGCGACCGCCTGGGCGTCGTCCTCCTGGGGCTGACCTATGCCGTGGGCGGCACGCTCGCCGCGGTGGGCGTCGCGTACTGGCGCTACCGCTACGTGCGACTCCCGGGCGTGCGCTCGTACCCGGGCGCGGTGCTCAACGCGATCGCGACGGCGTTCGTGGACGAGGCGGTGTTCCGCGGTGTCGTGTTCGGCTTCCTGCTCACGATCGGCGCGGACCCCAACCTGGCCAACCTCGCCCAGACGCTCCTCTACGCCCTCGCCACGCGGACGGGCGCCCCCGGCCGGCCGAAGACGATGCTGCTGGTGATGCTGGCGATCGGCCTCGTCGGCGGGTGGCTCACGGGCGTGACCGGCGGGATCGGCGCCGCGTTCCTCGGCCACGCGATCACGCGGCTGGCGTTCTTCCTGACGACGGGCCACCCGGGCGGGCTGCCCGCTCCGAAGGGCACCGAGAAGGAGGAGATCGAGCGCCGGGGCACGCCGCCGACGGGGTGGAAGATCCTCGACGACGGCAACGAGAGGACCCGAGGCTGACCGTCGGCGAGGCCCGCCCGGATCCCGACCCGCGCCCGCCCGTCGCGCTCTACCTCCACGTCCCGTTCTGCGTCTCGCTCTGCCCGTACTGCGACTTCGTGGTCGTGGCAGGGGCGGCCGCGCGCGGGCCAGCCGCGCGGATCGGCGCCTTTCTCGAGGCGCTCAGGGCGGAGCTCGGACTCCGGGCGGACGCGCTTGACGCGCGATTCGGCGGTCCCTCGTCGGGTTCGCGGCCTGCTCTCGCGTCGGTGTACTTCGGTGGCGGGACGCCCTCGCTGCTGCCGGCCGGCGACGTGGCACGACTGCTCTCCATGGTCGGCGCTCGCTTCGGCCTGGCCCGCGACGCGGAGGTGACGCTCGAGGCGAACCCAGGAGTCGATGAGCGGGGCGACGCTGGGGCCCTCGCGGGGGCGGGCGTGAACCGCCTGTCGCTGGGCGCCCAGTCGATGGACGAGGCGCTGCTCCGGCGCCTGGGCCGGCGGCATGCACCCGCGGACGTGGCGGCGGCGGTGGGGGAGGCGCGGGCCGGCGGGATCGGCTCGGTGTCCGTGGACCTGCTGTACGACGTGCCGGGACAATCGCTCGAGGCGTGGGATGCGACTCTGCGCGATGCCCTCGCGCTCGGCGTCGACCACGTGTCCGCCTACGCGCTGACGCTCGACGATCCCGACGCCGAGGGCCTCACCGGGCCGCTGGGCGACCACCTGCCCACGCGGGCGGGCGCGCGGCGCTGGCGGGCGGCGGCGGTGCGCGAGCAGGACGAGGACGTGGCGGCCGCCCAGTACCGGCTGGCCGTGAAACGGCTCGGGGCGGCCGGGTACCGCGGCTACGAGATCTCCAACTGGGCCGGGCCCGGGCACGAGAGCCGCCACAACCTAGCGTACTGGCGGCGCCTGCCGCACGAGGCCGTCGGGCCGGGCGCGCACGCCTTCGACGGCGCCGTGCGGCGCTGGAACGCGGCCCGGCTCGACGGGTACCTGGCCGCGCTCTCGGGCTCCCCGCCGGTGCTGCCGCCCGGGGGCTCGGAATCGCTCGACGCCGCCGGGGCGGCTGCCGAGGCGGCGATCCTCGGGCTCCGGCTGGACCGCGGGCTGGCGCTCGCGGAGGCGTCCGGTCCCGATTCGCCGCTGGCGCCCCACCTCGACTGGGCGCTGGGCGCCGGCCTCCTCGAGGCGTTCGACGGCCCCGACGGCGGGCCGCGGCTTCGGCTGACCACCGACGGCCGGCTGCTCTCGAACGAGCTGTTCGCGCGTCTGGTCTAGCTGGCGCGGCAGGGATGGCGATCCCCGCGCCGAAGACCACCCTGGACCGGTGTTATGTCCTTCGCGCTCCGATAGGAATACCCTCGGGTGGACATTGGCGTTGTGGTGCCTGTCGCCCCAGCCCAACGGGAGGATCCCATGCGCCTGACTGCCCTCATCCCCGCCGCAGCCCTGGCGGCGTCAATCGCGGCCGCGGGGTGCTCGGCGGGGTCCACGGCCACCCCGACTCCGCCTCCGGACGCCACGAGCGTCATGACGGCGGCCTCGAAGGCGAGCTACCCGACCAATCTCGAGATCACGCTCGGGGGTTCGTACACCGATTCCGGGACGACCACCTCGCTGCCAGACGGCGTGCTCACCATCGACGTCGACACCGCAGCAGGTGCCGGCAGCGTCCACCTCGCGATCCCGGCCTCGCTCCTGGGCGCCAGCGGGGCAGCCGCCCTCGCACAGCTCGGGATCACCGGTGACTCGCTCACGTTCGACGCCCTCTACGACGGGAAGGCGCTCTACGCCAAGAGTCCGGCCATGCCCGCCATTGTCAGCCAGCTGGCGGCCCTCGCCCAGGGCGTGACCCTTCCGCAGCTGGGCCCCGACACCTGGGCCAAGGTCATCGACGAGGCGACCATCAAGCAGCTCGCGGGCTCGGCCCAGAGCGCCGTCGAGAGTGCCGCCCCCTCCGCCTCGCCATCGGTGGCCGACATCAAGACGGTCCTCGACCAGATTGGCGGATCCATCTCGCTGGGCACGCAGGCGACGGGTGCGGGCGGGCCTGCCCATGACGTCAAGCTCACCATCGACCCGGCCAGGCTCAAGGCATACATGACCGCGCACCCCGAGCAGTTCGCGACGGCCCAGATGTCGACGCTCACGGCGCTTGGCGACCTGACGTCGATCTCGGCCGACGTCCTGGTCGACGTGGCCACCTCGCGCGTCGAGCAGATCAGCGCCTCCATTGCGGGGACGCAGAACGGCTCGGCGGTCCGCGGCACCATCAAGGTGGGCATCGCCGAGGCGCCGGCCGGCGTCTCGTTCGCGGCCCCGTCCGGCGCCGTCGACCTGCCGCTGGCGCAGATCCTGGCGCCCCTGGTCCAGAGCATGATGGGCTCGGGCGGCGGTGGCCTCCTCCCCCTCCCCTCGTCCGCGCCCTGAGGCGTTGCCGGGGGTTCCGGCCCGGACCTGACGCGAACCACGGCCCCGGTGACCCCGGGGCCGTGCCGATTCTCAGGGCCAGCGCCCGCCGCCCACGAACGGGGCCCAGCCCATGCCGGGCCGCAGCATGAACCGAAAGTCCATGCCCATGACGCCGGAGATCAGGTACACGGCCCAGAATGCGCTCACCGCCACGACGACAGCCGTGATCGCCACGGTGCGGCGATGGGTCCACTTGGTCTTCCAGGGCTGGCCCGCGATTCGCCTGAGGTACACCAGGCTGCTGCCGATCAGGGCCGCCGGGAAGGCGCCCAGCATGAGCACGGCCGCCGTGAAGTCGGCCGACGCGATGGCCATCTCGCCGAAGGCGACGATGAGCCAGGCCGCCGCGAGGAGGGTCCACGACCAGGGGACGCGCCCGGGCAGCCGCGTGCCCGCGAGCGCGAACGGCACGAGACAGAGCGGCAGCCCGAAGGCTGCCACGAGCAGCGGCCCCGTCAGGGCCGCGTCCACGACGAAGGGCGGCACATTGTCGGGTGAGGCGAGGAACCCCGGGACCAGCAGCCCGGCCAGGATGAGCCGGCCCACCACCACGGCCACGACCACGAGGTAGGCCTCGGCGACGAGCAGCGCCTTGGGCCGGCGGACTCGGCTGGCGAGGAGACGACCCGTCGGGCCGTCGGCAAACCTGGGGTCCGGCGACTTCGGCATGGAGCAGTCCCCCTGTCCTGCGTGTCCGCCGTCCGCGGGCGGTGCGCCAACGATTGGCCCGGCCGACCGTGGTGTCAATGGCCATGACGACTGGAGCCCGCCCTGCGGTACGCCGGGTGCTCGGTTACCTTGCGCGGATGAACGGCACCCCGATCCGCTCCTCGTTCCCGGCCTGGCCTGTGCAGGCCGAGCGGCTGCTCGAGTCGGTTGCGCGATTGACCGACGAGCAGCTGGCGATGCGCCCGTCGCCGGACCGCTGGCCGGTCTGGGCGACCATCGGCCACCTCGCCTGCCAGCGCGTGTTCTGGCTGTGCGACTTCGCAGGTGAGCCGGGCGCCTCGGCCACGCCCTACCCCGACGCCGCGTTCAGCTGCCCCGGCGACGACGACCTCGAGCATGCGCCGACAGCGCAGCAGTTGGTGGAGGGGCTGGAGGCCGTGTTCGGCCACGACATCGCGCACATCGCCGAGCTCAACGAGGTGCTCACGGCTGCGGGCCTGCCGATCGTCGACCTCTGGGGCTGAACCGCGGGCAGGCGCGTACTCTGGCGCAAGACTGCCGATCCACCAGCCAGCCGAGCCCCTTCGTCACGTTGACACCCCCGAGCCCGCAGCGCTAGACTGTCGCCAATCCAGTTAGCACTCTCACCTGTTGAGTGCTAACCATCCCAAGGAGCAGCCGGATGGCGCGTCGGATGCGCACCAGCGGCCCCCTGGACCTTCGCTCCCAGGCGATCCTTCGGGCCGTCATCGAGGAATACGTCACCACCGCCGCGCCGGTCGCCAGTGCAGCACTCGTTGCGCGCTATCGGCTGGGCGTGTCGTCGGCGACTGTCCGCGCGATCCTCGCGGACCTCGAGGCCGCCGGCCTGCTGACCCACCCGCACACTTCGGCGGGTCGCGTCCCCACGGAGCCCGGCTACCGCTACTACGTCGAGTCCATCGTGGACAGCGTCCCGCTGCCGCCGGTCGAGCAGCTGATGATCCGCCACCAGTTCGGCCAGGTGGAGTACGCGAGCGAGCACTGGTTCCGGCTCGCCGCCACGACCCTCGCCTCGCTGACCCGCGCCGCCGGGCTGGCCACGCCCGCCAAGCCCGCCTCCGCCCACCTGCGCCACCTGGACCTCGTGTCGATCAGCGATCGCACCGCGAGCCTCATCCTCGTCCTGCGCGAGGGCGCCCTGCGCCAGGTCGTGTGCGGGCTGGACGAGCCCGTCGACCAGGAAGGGCTGTCCGCGGTGGCGGGACACCTCAACGAGCTGCTGGCGGGCAAGTCCGCGTTCGAGGCCGAGGCCGCGCTGGAGAAGCTCTCGCACGACGATCCCGCGATGGACCTGACGCGCCGGATCGGCGAGCGCGCCGTCCGCGCGCTCTACGAGTTCGACGCCGCCGCCACCGAGGAGCTGTTCAGCGACGGCCTGCTCAACGTGATGGCCGCGCCGGAGTTCGCCCAGAGCGAGAAGCTCCGCCGCGTGTTCGAGGCGCTCGAGGACCGCGCCTACCTCGCCCGGCTCATCGGCGGGGTCGCGGGCTCGGGCCGCATCCGCGTCTACATCGGGAGCGAGAACCCGGCCGAGGAGATGGCCGACGTGTCGCTCGTGCTGGCCCCGTATGGCCAGCCCGGGCGCGCGGTGGGCCTCGTCGGCGTGCTGGGTCCCACCCGCATGGCCTATCCCCAGGCCATCGGCACCGTCCGCTTCGTGTCGGGGCTGATGAACGAGCTCGTCGACCACCTGTACGCCTGAGAGCAAGATGACCGACCCCAAGCGACCCATGATCCGCCGAACCCGCGCCCAGGAGCGCATCGACGCCGTCGACACCTCGCCGTCGGCCGTCGCCGCCGCGCTCGAGAGGCTGCGCCACGACGCCGACGCCAAGGCCGCCCAGGCCCAGGCCGAGCACGACGAGGCGGTGGCCAAGCTGGCCACCGAGCGCGACGAGTACCTCGCCGCCCTCCAGCGCGAGCGGGCCGAGTTCACCAACTTCCGGCAGCGGACCGCCAAGGAGCGCGAGCAGGAGCGGGGCCTGGCCGGGATCGACTTGATCAGCAAGGTGCTCGCCCTCGCCGACGACTTCGACCGCGCCATCGACACCCGCCCGGCCGAGCTTGCCGGCAACGCGTGGGCGGAGGGCATCGCGGCCATCGACCGCAAGCTCCGCGCCCTCCTCGAGAGCGAGGGCGTGACGGCGGTCGACGCGTCGAGCGGCACCGCCTTCGACCCCCGCGAGCACGAGGCGATCGCCAGCATTCCCGGCACCGGCCTGCCCGACGGCGTCATCGTCGAGGAGGTCCGGCGCGGCTATCGCCTGCGCGACCGTCTCATCCGACCCGCGCTGGTGGCCGTCGCCCAGGGTGGCGACGCCCCGCCGGCCTCGCGCCCCAACTGATCAACCGACCAGTTGACACCCACTCGCCCCAGACCGACTCGAACGTACTTCCAGGAGACCCCGCATGGGCAAGATCATTGGCATCGACCTCGGCACCACGAACTCGGTCGTGGCCGTGATGGAGGGCGGTGAGCCCACCGTCATCCCGAGCTCGGAGGGCAACCGCACCGTCCCGTCCGTCGTCGGCTTCGCGAAGACCGGCGAGCGGGTCGTGGGCCAGCTGGCCAAGCGCCAGGCGGTCACCAACCCGACCAACACCGTCTACTCGATCAAGCGCTTCATGGGCCGCCGCTGGGACGACCCCGAGGTCCAGCGCAGCAAGGGCTTCGTGCCCTACACGGTCGAGAAGGACCCGAAGTCGGACGGCATCCGCGTGGTGGCCGACGAGAAGCACTACACGCCGCCGGAAGTCAGCGCGATGGTGCTCCAGAAGCTCAAGGCGGACGCGGAGGCGTACCTCGGCGAGAAGGTCACCGAGGCCGTGATCACGGTCCCGGCCTACTTCGACGACACGCAGCGCCAGGCGACCAAGGACGCGGGCCGGATCGCCGGCCTCGAGGTCAAGCGGATCATCAACGAGCCCACCGCCTCGGCGCTCGCGTACGGCCTCGACAAGAAGCACGACGAGAAGGTCGCGGTCTACGACCTGGGCGGCGGCACGTTCGACATCTCGATCCTCGAGCTGGGCGAGGGCGTGTTCGAGGTCAAGGCCACCAACGGCGACACCCACCTCGGCGGCGACGACTTCGACCAGCGCGTGATCGACTGGCTGCTGGCCGAGTTCAAGAAGGACCAGGGCATCGACCTATCGCGGGACCAGCAGGCCCTCCAGCGGCTCAAGGAGGCCGCCGAGAAGGCCAAGATCGAGCTGTCCTCGACGATGTCCACCGAGATCAACCTGCCGTACATCACCGCCGACGCCGCCGGGCCGAAGCACCTGGTGGTGACGCTCACGCGGGCGAAGCTCGAGAGCCTCGTGGCCGACCTCATCGAGAAGACCAAGGGCCCCGTGCTCGCGGCGCTCAAGGACGCTGGCCTCCGGCCGAACGAGATCGACGAGGTCATCCTGGTCGGCGGCATGACCCGCATGCCCGCGGTCCAGGAGCTGGTCAAGACCGTGTTCGGGAAGGAGCCCCACAAGGGCGTCAACCCCGACGAGGTCGTGGCGATCGGCGCGGCGATCCAGGCCGGTGTGCTGGGCGGCGAGGTGAAGGACGTCCTGCTCCTCGACGTGACGCCGCTGAGCCTCGGCATCGAGACGCTGGGCGGGGTCATGACCCGGCTGATCGACCGCAACACCACCATCCCGACCTCGAAGTCGCAGGTGTTCTCGACCGCTTCCGACAGCCAGAGCCAGGTCGAGATCCACGTCCTCCAGGGCGAGCGCGACTTCGCCAATGACAACAAGACGCTCGGCCGGTTCATCCTCGACGGGATCCCGCCGGCCCCCCGCGGCATCCCGCAGATCGAGGTCACGTTCGACATCGACGCGAACGGGATCCTCGACGTGCGCGCCAAGGACCGGGCGACCGGCAAGGAGCAGCAGGTCCGCATCACGGCCTCGTCGATGCTGTCGAAGGACGACGTGGACAAGATGGTCCGCGACGCCGAGAGCCACGCCGACGAGGACAAGAAGCGGCGCGAAGAGGTCGAGATCCGCAACCAGGCCGAGCAGCTGACCTATCAGGCCGAGCGGACGCTCAAGGACCTGGCCGACAAGGTGTCGGCCGAGGACCGCGCAGCCGTCGAGGCCCAGGTCACCGCCCTGCGCGAGCAGCTCAAGGGATCGGACACGAGTGGGCTCCAGGCCGGCATGAACGAGCTCATCGAGACGCTGTCCAAGATCTCGACTGCCGCCTACCAGGCTGCTGGCGCCTCTGCGGGCGGCACGGACGGCGCCGCGCCCGGCGACGGCTCGGGCGAGGGCCCGACCGGCTCGGCCGGATCCGGCGACGACACGGTCGAGGGCGAGTTCAAGGAGGTCTAGCGCTCCTGCGCCTTCTGCGCTCCTGCGTCAGTTCTCGCGGCCCGTTCGGCGCTTTGCCGGGCGGGCCGCTCTCGATCCGTGGTCGCGCCCCGGCGCTCCTCGCCGCAGCGGTCTATCGCGGGCGCGACTACCACCGCGCCGACTCGGGCGCTCGTCTTCCGGTTTCGGTCGGCCATCCACCGGATTTCGGCCATTCAGTACAAGTACGCCTACGCATGGCGGCTGAAACGCCAGTTCGGTCAGCTGGCGACTGGGTGGCGGCGATTCAGGCGGATTCGGGCCGGGAATCGCCCTTCTTGCGCCGGCCGGCACGCTGCTGAGTCGTACTCGTGCTAGATGGCAGGAACAGGACGCCGCCCATGGCGGAAGCAGGCCTTGCCAGCCAGCGCCGGACCGCAGTCGTGCGCAGCGGCAAGAGCTCGTGGATCGTCGCCCTGTGCTCGGCCACCCGTCGTCGGGTCGTGGTGTCGTCCCGGAGCACGAGCCGGCGCGACACGCTGCGGACGGCCCATCCGCGCTCGGCCGCGAGGCGAGGCGCCGGGCGGGTCTTCCGGTCGTGGGCCGAGAGCATCGCCTGCATGTCGGGCACGGCGGACTTCACCTCGACGACCAGCAGGGCGCCCGTGCCGGGGGGGGAAGGCGAGGATGTCGATCGACCCGCGCTCACCGTGCACAGAGAAGGTCGCCTCGGGGAGAACGTCCCAGCCCGGGTCCGGTAGGCGAGCGTCTCTGCATCGCCGCGCTCGCAGCGCGGAGTCTGGGTTCTGGCGAGAGAAACCGGCCCGCCAACGACCTATCCTCGCACCCTGCTGCGCACTCCGGAATCGCGCGCTGCGACCGGGGTCGCTCGTGCTGCCGACCACGCGCCCTGAGCCCTTGACACCCAGCGGCCGGAGGCCAACGCTGGCGGCATGCGTCCCGACACCCTGCTCATCGACGGCGACTGTGGGCTGTGTCGCGCCTCGGGCGACTGGCTGGCGGCGCGCGTGGACGAATCTGAGATCCGGGTGATGGAGCTCCAGGCCGTGGACGCGGATCCAGCGCTTGCTCAACTGGTCGCTGGACGCGACCTGACGGCGGTGCTCCACCTGGTGGGCTCGGACGGGACGGTGGCGTCCGGCGCCGCAGCCGTCATCGGCGCCGCGCGGCGAGTGCCCGGGCTCGGCGCCCTTGTCGCGCTCTACGACAACCCGCTCGGCCACGCGCTGTGGGAGCCCGCATATCGGCTCGTTGCGCGGAACCGACACCGGATTGGTCGGGCGTTGGGGATCGCGGCGGTCTGCGCTACCATCCCGGAATGACCGACCGACCAGTCGGTCGGTCAGGCGGGCGACCTTGGACAAGGCCGCCGCCACAGGACGAGGACGTTCCAGCCATGCCCCGCATCGACCCCGCCGAGCAGAGCCGGAGCCGCCGTGAGCGGATCCTCGACGCCGCCTTCTCGGCCTTCGCCAAGCGCGGATATCGCGACACCGCCGTCGACGACATCGCGGCCGCGGCCGAGACCAGCAAGGGCGGGATCTACTTCCACTTCCCGAGCAAGGAGGCGATCTTCCGCGAGCTGATGCAGACGACCGCCGACAAGCTGGTCGCGCGAGTCGAGCGGGCCGTGGCGCTCGAGCAGGAGCCAGTCGCGAAGGCCGAGGCGGCGCTTCGGACGGTGCTCGCGACGTTCGCTGGGCACCGGACGATGGCCCGTGTGCTGTTCCTCGACATGGCGGGCGCCGGACGCGCGTTCCAGGCCGAGACGAACCGCCTCCACGAGCGGTTCGCCGAGCTGATCAAGGGGTACCTGGACGAGGCGGTCGCGGCCGGCGCGATCCCCCCGCTCGACACCGGGATCACGAGCGTCGTGTGGTTCGGCGCGCTCAACGAGGTGGTCGCGCGCTGGCTGCTGGCCGACAAGCCGGGCTCCCTCGAGGAGACTTACCCGGCGCTGCGCAAGGTCCTGCTGCGGAGCGCCGGCGTGCCGGAGGCGCGCATCGCGCAGGGGGGGGCGGCGCACGGCGGGGCCACGATGGTCGGGGCCACGAGGTGACCGCGATCGAGCAGACCGTGGCTGTGGGCGAGCGGATCGGCGAGGCGATGACCCGGCTGCTTGCCCGCACCCCTGACGCGCATGACCGCCTCGTCGCGGCGAGCGCGGCGGTCGCGGCGGTCGACCCGATCGCGCTGTTCGCGGCGGCTGCCGAAGCCGAGCTCGAGGCGGCGCTCTGGCTGCGACCCTCTGAGGGGCTCGCGCTCGTGGGCGTGGGGCGGGCGTGGGCGGCCGAGTGCGACGGCCCGACCCGCTTCCGCGACGCCGAATCCGCCTGGCGGGCGCTGGTTCGCGGCGCGGCGCTGGAGGGGGAGGCCGTGGCGCCCGCCCTCCTGGGCGGATTGGGGTTCACGGGCCGGATCCCGGCGGGCGATGACCCGTGGGCGCCGTTCGGCGCGAGCTCGCTGGTGTTGCCCAAGCTGCTGCTTGCCACGCGCGGGGCCACCTCCGCGCTCACCGCGGCTGCCGTCGGCGCGCCCGACCCGCGCGCGGTGGACACCCGCTGGGAGCAGCTGACCGAGCGGGCCCGCGCCCTGACGCCGCCGTCGGCCGGCATGGTCGCCCGTCCCGTCTTCGCGCCGCTGCGGACCGAGCGCTCACAGCCAGACAAGGCGAACTGGCATCGAAGCGTCGAGACGATGGCAGGTGCCGTTGGCCGAGGCCGTCTCGACAAGGTCGTCCTCGCCCGTCGGGTGGACCTGCGCTCGCCGGTGGAGCTCGACGTGCCGAACGCCCTGCGCCGCCTCGCCGCCAGCGCGCCCGAGAGCACGATCTACGCCTTCCGGCGCGCCGGGCGGACGTTCCTGGGCGCCACGCCCGAGCGCCTGGTCCGCGTGGAGGGCCGCAGGTTCCGCACCGCGGCGATCGCCGGGACAATCGGCCGGGGCTCCGACGACGCGGAGGACGCGCAGCTCGCGCGCGACCTGCTGGCGTCGGAGAAGGACCGCGAGGAGCACGCGATCGTCGTGCAGTTCATCCAGGGCCTGCTGGCGCCCGTGGCCGAGCAGCTGACCGTTGCCCCGAGCCCGAGCGTCATGACCCTGCGTTTCGTCCAGCACCTCGCGACCGAGATCGAGGGGACGCTGCCCGACGACGCCGGCCTGCTGGCGCTCGGTGAGCGGCTCCACCCGACGCCCGCCGTCGGCGGCGAGCCGCGCGACGCGGCGCTGACGATGATCGACGAGCACGAGGGCTTCGAACGAGGCTGGTACGCGGGACCCGTGGGCTGGCTTGACGGCGCGGGCGACGGCGAGCTGTGCGTGGCGCTGCGGTGCGGCATCGTGGACCGGACGCGGGCGACGCTGTTCGCCGGCTGCGGCATCGTCGCCGACTCCGACCCGGCCCGCGAGTGGGAGGAGTCGCGGATCAAGCTTCGGGCGGTGGTGTCGGCGCTGGGCATGCTGGAGGACGAGGCGTGAGCCACGCGGGAACGCTGCGGGCGCTGGTGGCCGAGCTGGCAGCAGCAGGCGTCCGGGAGGCGGTCGTCTGCCCGGGCTCACGGTCGACGCCGCTCGCCCTGGCGATGGCCGCCTGCGCGGCGATCCGGACGCGGGTCATCCTCGACGAGCGGTCGGCCGGGTTCTTCGCACTCGGGCTGGCCCGCACCAGCCGCCGGCCCGTGGCGATCGTGGTGACGTCGGGCACCGCTGTCGCCAACCTCATGCCGGCCGTCGTGGAGGCGAGCCTCGCGCGCGTGCCGCTCGTCCTGCTCACTGCGGACCGGCCGGCGGAGCTCCAGGACCGCGGCGCGCCCCAGACCATCGACCAGGCCGGGATTTTCGGCACGCACGTGAAGTGGACGAGCGAGCTGCCGTTGTTCGACGGCGAGCCGACGACGATCGCGCACGTTCGGGGCGTGGCCGGGCGCGCGGTCGCGACGGCGATGGCCGGTCCGGCCGGTCCGGTCCACCTCAACGTCCCGTTCCGCGAGCCGCTGCTGCCCGACGGTCCGCTCGCCCTTCGGGCCGACGAGGTCCCCGAGCGTCCGTTCGTCAGGGCGTTCGTCGGTCGCCCTCGGCTGACCGACGCCGAGGTTGCGGAGCTCGCCGCCCGGATCGGCACGACCGAGCGCGGCCTGATCGTCGCGGGGCCGGACGACGACCCGCGCCTGCTCGACGCGCTGCCCCGTCTCGCCGACGCGACGGGCTTCCCGATCCTCGCGGATCCGCTGTCCGGGTTCCGCACGGGCCCGCACGACCGGTCCATGGTGATGGCCCGCGCCGACCTCCTGTGCCGCCCGGGGCCCTGGCTTGACGACCACCTCCCCGAGCTCGTGATCCGAACCGGCGCGATGCCCACCGCCAAGCCGATTCTCGAGCTGCTGACCCGGGCGAAGCCCGAGCTGATCGTCCTCGACGGGGACGGCGGCTGGCGTGAGCCTGCGCTCCTCGCGGCCACGTTCATCCACGCCGATCCCGCCGGCACGATCGCGCGCCTCGCGGATCGACTGGGCGGCGGAAGGTCCGACACCGAGTACGGCGGTCACTGGCGCCAGGCCGAGGACGCAGCCGAGCGCGCGATGACGGCGTGGCTGGCGGCCCTTGACGAGCCGTTCGAGGGCGCCCCGTTCCCCGCGCTCGCCGCGGCGCTGCCCGACGGCGCGGTCCTCTGGTCCGGCTCCTCCATGCCGGTCCGCGACATGGACGCCTGGCTGCCGTCGACCAGCCGCGCGATCTCGGCCCGCGCCAACCGCGGCGCGAACGGGATCGACGGGGTCATCTCCTCGGCGCTCGGGGCGGCGGCCTCGGGCGCGCCGACGGCGCTGGTCCTCGGCGATGTCTCGTTCCTCCACGACGCCACGGCGCTGGGCACCGCGCGCCAGCTCGGTTTGCCGCTCGCGATTGTGCTGGTGGACAACGACGGCGGCGGGATCTTCTCGTTCCTGCCCCAGGCGCAGCCGGCCGCCGCGATCCCCGGCACGGGGCTCCCCGAGCACTACGAGATGCTCTTCGGCACGCCGCACGGGACGGACCTGCCGGCCGTGGTCCGCGCATTCGGGGCCGGCTATCGAGCGGCCGGCGCCCGGGATCTGCGCGAGGCGATCGGCTGGGCGCTGGGCCAGCCGGGGGTGAGCGTCGTCCACCTGCGCACCGACCGGGCGCGGAACCTCGCGCTCCACCGCGAGGTGGCGGCGGTCGTCCAGCGGGCGCTGGCCGAGCTGCCCCCGGAGATCTCCGGGCCGCCCCGCTCCTCGCGCGGCGAGCCGGTGGTCCTGACGCGGACGGAGGAGCGATGACGACCGGGATCGACTGGCTCGCGGTCGCGGCGCGCGACGAAGGCGATCCGCGTGACCCTGCGCTGCTGCTGCTCCACGGCTTCACCGGCGCCGGCTCGGTGTGGGCCGGGCTGACCGCGGGCCTGCGTCGGAAGGGGTTTCGGACCATCGCGCCCGACCTTCCCGGGCACGGCCATGCCGGGATCCCGGCCAAGTCGGCGTCGGTCGAGCGGACGGCCGACGACCTCGCCGGGCTGCTCGACCACCTCGGCGCGAGCCCCGCGCGCGTCCTCGGCTACTCGCTGGGCGCCCGCATCGCACTTCGGCTCGCCATCGCGCACCCCGACAGCGTCGCCAGGCTCGTGCTCGAGAGCCCGTCAGCGGGGATCGCGGATGCGGACATGCGCGCCGAGCGCCGCGCCACCGACGACGACCTTGCGGACGCCATCGAGCGCGACGGCCTCGAGGCGTTCATCGACCGCTGGGAGCGCAACCCGGTCTTCGCGACCCACGCCGCGCTGGACCCGCGCCTCGCCGCCCACCAGCGCGAGATCCGGCTCCGCAACACGGCGCGCGGGCTCGCCCAGAGCCTTCGCCTCTCAGGGCAGGGCGCCATGCAGCCGCTGCACGATCGTCTCGCCCAGATCCACGTCCCGACGCTCGTCGTCGCGGGCGCCCTCGACCCCGTCCGCGCCCGCGCGGAAGAGGTCGCGGCCGGCATCCCCGGCGCCCGACTCGCGATCGTCGCCCGCGCGGGCCACACGCCCCACCTTGAGCGCGCAGCCGCGTTCCGCCGCCTCGTCATCGACTTCCTGCAGGAGGACGCCGCGTGACCACCAACGTCACCTGGACCACCGCCCACGAGTACCGCGACATCCGCTACGAGCACTCGGGCACCGGCATCGCCAAGATCACCATCGACCGCCAGGCCGTCCGCAACGCGTTCCGGCCGCTCACGGTGCGCGAGATGATCGACGCGTTCAACCGCATCCGCGACGACGCGACGGTCGGCTGCGTGCTCCTCACCGGCGCCGGCGACACGGCGTTCTGTGCCGGCGGCGACGCCAACTACAAGAGCCACGACGGCGGCTACCTCGACGAGGACGGCCTCCCGCGGCTCAACGTCCTCGACCTCCAGCGCCAGATCCGCTCGCTCCCGGTCCCGGTGATCGCGCTCGTCAACGGCTTCGCGATCGGCGGCGGCCACGTCCTCCACGTCGTGTGCGACATGACGATCGCGAGCGAGAACGCAGTGTTCGGGCAGATCGGCCCGAAGGTGGGCTCGTTCGACGCCGGGTTCGGCGTCGGGCTGCTCGCACGGCTCGTGGGCGACAAGAAGGCCAAGGAGATCTGGTTCCTGTGCCGGCGGTACTCGGCGCAGGAGGCCTACGAGATGAACCTGGTCAACAAGGTGGTGCCGCTGGCCGAGCTCGAGGCCGAGGGCGTGGCCTGGGCCGACGAGATCCTCGAGATGAGCCCGACGGCGATCCGGTTCCTCAAGGCCTCGTTCCTCGTTGCCACCGATGGCCTCGCCGGGATGCAGGAGTTCGCGGGCCACGCGACCGGGCTCTACTACACGACCGACGAGGCGCACGAGGGCTCGCAGGCGTTCCTCGCCAAGCGCAAGCCCGAGTACCGCAAGTTCCCGCGGCGGCCGTGAGCGTCGCGCCCGCCCCGGTGTCCAACCCCGCCGCACCCGCCGCACGCCCGTCGGCGGCCTCGATCTGGTGGCACGCCGCCCGCCCGAACACGCTGCCCGCAGCCCTTGCCGGAGTGATCGTGGGGCTCGGCGCGGGGCTGGGCGTTGGAGCGCCGTTCCGGGTCGACACGGCGCTCGGCTGCATCGCCGTCGCGCTGCTCCTCCAGGTGCTCGCGAACTTCGCCAACGACCTGTCGGACTTCCGCAAGGGCGCCGACACGGAGGCACGCCAGGGGCCGATGCGGGTGGCCGCGGCCGGGCTGGTGACGCCGCGCCAACTCGAGGTGGCCATCGCGACCACGATCGGCGCCGCCGGGCTGGTCGGCCTGTGGCTCGCATATGTCGGCGGGCCGGTGCTCATCGGGCTGGGCGTGCTCGCCGTGGTCGCGGCGCTGGCGTACACGGGCGGGCCGTGGCCGTACGGCTACCGCGGCCTGGGCGAGGTCTTCGTCTTCGTCTTCTTCGGGCTCGTCGCCGTCGTGGGGACCGCGTACCTCCAGGCCGGCCGGCTCGACCCGCTGTTCTTCGCCGCCTCGGTGCCCGTCGGGTCGCTGATCACGGCGATCCTCGTCGTGAACAACCTGCGCGACATCCCGACCGATCGCGCGGCGGGCAAGCGCACGCTGGCCGTGATTCTCGGTGAGCGGGCCACGCAGGCCGAATGGCTGGCGTTCGTGGCGGCGGCCTTCGCCGTGCCCGTCCTGCTGGCGATCGCAGGGCGATCCTGGGCGCTGCTGGTCACGCTGGTCGCCGCGCCGGTCGCCGTGCGGCTGTGGGGCACGGTCCGGGGCTTCACCGAGCGCCGGGAGCTCAACGTGGCCCTCAAGGGGACTGCCCGTCTCGCGCTCGTCGTGGCCGTGCTGTTCGCCCTGGGCCTGGCGGCCGGAGCGCGGTCGTGACGGCCATCACGCGGATCCACGCCGACAAGGTGATGATCCCGTTCCAACGGCCGTTCGCCACCAGCACGGGCATGTGGCTGGCGCGCGAGGCGTGGATCATCCGGCTGGTCGACGCCGACGGGCGGACTGGCGCCGGCGAGGCGGTGGTGGAGCCGCAGGACGGGGCGGCGGCGTCGAGCGTCCTCGACCACCTCGTGCGCGACCTGGAGCGCTCGGACCCCGCGGACGGGCTGCCCAGCGCTGCAGAGCTCGAGCTCCACGGGTCGCCCGGGCGCGCGCTGCGGGCGGCGATCGACGCGGCGCGGTTCGACCTCGGGCTGCTTGATGGCGTGGTGTCGGGCGCCTTGGCGCGCCACGACTCGGAAGATGACGACGCCGCCGATGGCGACGGCGTCGGCGTGAACGCGACATTGGCGTCGATGGGACCGCAGGCGTCTGCCGAGGCGGCGCGCCAGTCGGTCAGCGCCGGATTCACGACGCTCAAGCTCAAGGCCGGGGCCGAGCGCGAGACCCAGGTCCTCGTCGATCGCGTCCGGGCGGTCCGCGAGGCCGTGGGCCCGGGCGTGCGACTGCGGCTCGACGTCAACGGAGCCTGGGACCTCGAGACGGCGACGGACCGGCTCGAGGCGCTGGCCCGGTTCGCGCTCGAGTACGTGGAACAGCCGCTCGCCGGCGACGACCCGGCCGCGATGGCGGAGCTCCGGCGCCGCGTCCGCGTCCCGCTGGCGGCCGACGAGACGGTGACCTCCGTGCGCGCGGCGCGGCTGCTGCTCGATGCCGGCGCCGTGGACGTGCTGGTCGTGAAGCCGGTGCGCGTCGGTGGGCTGGTGGCCGCGGCGGAGGTCGCGGAGCTGGCGGCGGATCGCGGCGTGCCCGTCGTGATCAGCACGCTGTTCGAGACCGGCGTGGGGATCGCGGCGGGACTGGCGCTGGCCGCAGCGCTGCCCGAGGTGCGCCTCGGGGGGCGGCTCGGCCACTCCCCCGACCACGGCCTCGCCACGGCCGGGCTGCTCGAGCACGACCTGCTCGAGGAGGGCCTGGTCCTCGACGGCGGGCTTCTGCGGACGCCGGGTGGGGCGCGTACTGGACGCCTGGGGATCCGCGTCAGCGAGCGGACGCTGGTCCGGTACTCGGCGGACCGTGCGGTTGGGCCGGTCTGGGAGGCGTGGGACGCGTGAGCGAGCTGGCCGGTTGGGTGTCCGCGGGGGATCGGCTCCGGGAGCTCGCATCGACGAGGGGCGATGCGACGGCGCTGGTCGAGGGGGCGGTCGTGACGACCTGGGCGAAGCTCGACGCGGCGGCCGACGTGGCGGGTCAGGGCGTGACGCCGGGCGACGTCGTCCCGTTCGACGCTCCCGCGGGGGCGTGGACCATCGCGCGGATCCTCGGCGTGCTCCGAGCGGGTGGGGTCGCGGCACCGCTGCCGACGGGGATGACGCCGGCCGAACGCGCGGCGATGCTCGAGGTGCTGCGCGATGCCCCCGTTCCGCCGTGCACTGCGCTGGTCGTCATGACGTCCGGGACCGCTGGGCGGCCGAAGGGCGTGGCCCACTCGGAGGCGAGCCTGGCGGCATCGGCTGCGGCGTGGCGGGCAGCGCTGCCGCCGGCGACGGGCTGGATCCTCGCCCTCGGCCTCGCCCACGTGGCGGGCCTCGGCGTCGTGTGGCGTGCGATCGCCGATGGCGTGCCGATCCGGATCGTCCCCGCCGCCGATCCAGCAGCGCTCGCCGACGCGATCCGCGACCCGGGGATGTCGCACGTCTCGCTCGTGCCCGCGCAGCTGGTCCGCCTGCTCGACCTGCTCGGCGACGCTCCGCCCCCGCCGAGCCTGCGCGCTGTCCCGCTGGGCGGCGGCGCGGTCCCGGAGGCCCTGGTCCGCCGCGCGCTTGCCGCCGGCTGGCCGGTGGCGCCCACGTACGGGCTGTCCGAGATGGGCTCGGGCGTGACCGCGCTGCCCGTCGCGGAGGCGGCGCTGGCGCCTGGGAGCGCTGGCCGGCCGCTGCCGGGGATGACGGTCTCGATCGCCGACCCGGACGCGGACGGCGTGGGCGAGATCTTGGTCGCCGGCCCATCGGCGTTCCTCGGCTACCTGGGCGAACGGCCCCGAGTCGCCGGCGAGCCGTTCCAGACCGGCGACCTCGGGCGGCTCGACTCGGGCGGGCGCCTGGTCGTCGTTGATCGGCGGACGGACCGCATCGTGCGCGGCGGCGAGAACATCGCGCCCGCCGAGGTCGAGGCCGTGCTCGCGGCGCACCCGTCGATCGCCGACGCTGGGGTCGTGGCGCGGCGCGACGCTGCCCTCGGCCAGGTCCCGGTGGCCGCCATCGTCCTCGGCGACGGCGCGCCGGACCCGGGCGACGCGGAACTCGCGGCGCACTGTCGTGGGCAGCTCGCCGGCTTCAAGGTCCCGGTGGCCTTCGTGCGACTCGACATCCTGCCGCGCGGCTCGTCGGGCAAGCTGCGCCGGTCGGACCTTCGGGCGCTGATCGACGGTGCCCCCGAGGGCCAGCTTGCGCGGTCTGGCGGCGACCGGATCGGCTGGCGGATCAGCGGCGACGGGCCGCGCCAGCTCGTCCTGCTCCACGGCACCCTCTCGTCGGCGCGGCAGCTGGACCTCCTCGCCCGCGAGCTCGCCGCTGCGTGTGGCGCCACGGTCCACGCGCTCGACCGGCGGGGGAGCGGGACTGGCCGTCTCGCCGAGCCGCGCCCGCTCGACATCCGCCTCCACGTCGCCGACGTGGTCGCGTACCTCGACGCCCGCGGGATCGACCGCGCCGACCTGGTCGGCGTCAGCTTCGGCGGCGTGGTGGCGCTCGAGACCGCGGCCCGGCAGCCGGCGCGGGTCGCAACCGTGGTGGCCTACGAGCCGCCGTACGGACCGGTTGTCAGGGACGACATGGGGGTCGAGTTCCCGCCAGTCGTCGGGCGCGTCCAGGCGGCGTACGAGGCGGGCGGGTCAGCCGCGGCGGCGGAGCTCTTCTTGCGGACCGTCGCGGGCGACGCGGCGTGGGAGCGGCTCTCGGAGCGGAGTCGAAGCTCGCTCGCGCAGGAGGGCGTGGGCGCGGTTGCCGACGCCACGCAGGACGGGTTCGACCCGGACGGCCTGGCCCGGATCTGCGCCCCGGTGCTGCTGCTGACCGGCGGCGCGAGCGACGCCTTCTACACGCCCATCGCCGACGAGCTCGCCCGACGCATCCCGGGCGCCCGCCGCGCTACCCTCGAGGGGCTCGCCCACACGGCGCCGATCAACCGGCCCAACCGCGTCGTCGAAGCCATTCGCGCCTTCCTGGAGTCCCTTCCCGCATGACCGCCCTCCCGCCCGACCACACGCCCTCCGGCGCCTCCACGGGTGCCGGGAACGCCGCGCCCGCGCCCGAGGTCCGGGTGATGTTCGACCGCATCGCCGGCCGCTACGACCTGATGAACCTGCTGATCTCGGCGTTCCAGGAGCCGCGGTGGCGACGGCGGCTCGTGGATGCTGCTGGGCTCCGGCCGGGCGACGCTGCGCTCGACGTGGCGTCGGGCACCGGCAAGGTGGCAGCAGACCTCTCAACCCGGGTGGGCGCCTCCGGCCGAATCCTGGGCGTCGACCTGTCGCCGGGCATGACCGCCGTGGCGCAGAGGCGGTACGCGAACCAACCGGGGCTCGGCTACATGGTCGGCAACGCGATGGACCTGCCCACCGGCGACGGCGAGTTCGACGCGGCAACCATCGCCTTCGGCATGCGCAACCTGCCCGACTACCGCCGCGGCTTCGCGGAGATGGCGCGCTCCGTCCGACCCGGCGGCCGCGTGCTGTGCCTCGAGATCGCCCGGCCCCGCAGCCGCCTGGCGCGCTTCATGCGCTGGTGGTTCGACCGGATCGTCCCGGTCATCGGCCGCCTCGCCGGCCAGGGGCCCGCCTACGGCTACCTCGTCCGTAGCGTCCAGGCCTACCCATCTCCCGAGCGGATCGCGGAGATCATGACCGAGGTCGGCCTCGTCGACGTGCGCTGGACCGGCCTCACCGGGGGAATCGTCACGCTGCACCAGGGAACCGTCCCCGAGCGGTAGCGCGGCTTCGCCCACCGCCCCCGCCTGGGGCGCCCTGGAAACCTCGCCATCGACGTGAGCCGACCGGCTCTCCGGGAGGGCTCCGCTGGGGAGGCAGGGTGCGAGATGCTTCGATTCTGGCGGAAGCATCGTGCCGGACCGCCATGCGAGCGCGGGGCTCGGTGCCGCTTGACCCGGTCAGGGCCGCTGCCCGGGCCATCAGTCGGGGTCGGTGCGTGATCCGCGGGCCGTGGCCCACCGCGAGAGGAGCGACTCCTCGAGTGCGAGGTCGGTCCCGGCGAGCCAGGCGAGTATCCGACCCTGCGCTCGCGTGTCGATGGCGTACATCCGACGCCGACCGTCGATGCGCGACCGGGCGACCCGGACCAGTCCGGCCCCAGCCAACAGGCCGAGCTGGCGGCTGATCGCGGGGAGGCTCAACCCGAGCTCGCGGGACAGCTCGGTGGGATGCCGAGGATGAAGGGCGATCAGCGCGACGATCGTTCGCCGGGTGTCGTCGGCCAGGAGTGCGATGCCGGATCCGGTGCGTCGAGTCATCTTCGGAGCATCGCGTTCGACGCTTACTGCCGTCTTATGAGCCGCCATCGGAGAACCACACCACCCGACTGACCATTCGGTCCGAGGCGATCCTTCCGCCAGATCCGAAGCATCTCGCACCCCCACCCCAGCGGCAGTGTCTCCCCGGCGGACTGTGCCGGACAGCAGTCGCCGACGGCAAGGCCGAGGCGCCAGCCGGCGAACGCCGCGGCCGGGCGAGGTCGCAGGCGAGCATCCGGCGTCCTGGCAGACCGCCCGCTCAGCGGTGGCGGGCCGGGTCCAGGAGTCGGTCGACCCAGACGCGGATCTCGTCGTGCTGGTCGCTGCAGGAGTTCCATACCGCGCCTGCCCAGCGCTGGACTGCCTCGGCCTGACCCTCCGGCGAGTTGGCCCAGGCGCCGGCGGCGACGACATCGGCGGCCGTCATGCCGGCCGGCGCCGCAGGCGGGCGATCGGGCGCCACAGCGCCACGCCACCAGTCGGGCGGTAGGAGACCGCAGCCTGGGCACGCGGCGTCGGAAACGGACTGGCCGGTCATCACGGAGGAGTGTGCCGGAGACCTCGATGATGCTCGGAGGGCCGGTGCCATACAGCTGTCACCGGGCCTCCGGTAGCATGGCCGTCCCATGACCACTCAGCCAGCGCCCGCCCGGGCGCCGCTCATCGCTGCCCGCGGGCTGACCAAGCGATTCGGCAGCTTCACTGCTGTTGACGCCATCGACTTCGACGTCGCGCCCGGCGAGAGCTTCGGCTTCCTCGGCCCCAACGGCGCGGGCAAGACGAGCACGATGCGGATGATCGGCTGCATCTCGCCGGTCACCGACGGCAAGCTGAGCATCCTGGGCCTGGACCCGTCGAGCGACGGCCCGCGGATCCGGGGACAGCTGGGCGTCGTGCCGCAGGAGGACTCGCTCGACACCGACCTCTCAGTCATCGACAACCTGATCATCTACGGGCGCTACTTCGGCCTGTCGCGCGCGGAGTGCACCCGGCGCGCCCATGAGATGCTCGAGTTCGCCCAGCTGACCGAGCGCGCCAACGACAGGGTGGAGCCGCTCTCGGGCGGCATGAAGCGGCGCCTGACGATCGCCCGCGCCCTGATCAACGAGCCCTCGATCCTGCTCCTCGACGAGCCCACCACCGGCCTCGACCCGCAGGCCAGACACCTCCTCTGGGAGCGCCTCTACCGGCTCAAGCAGCGCGGCGTGACGCTCGTCCTCACGACGCACTACATGGATGAGGCCGAGCAGCTGTGCGATCGGCTGGTGGTCATGGACAAGGCCAAGATCGTGGCCGAGGGCTCGCCCCGCCAGCTGATCGAGCGCTACTCCAGCCGCGAGGTCACCGAGCTCCGCTTCCCGGTGGGCATCCAGGAGACGCTGGGTGACCGACTGGCCGGCATCGGCGACCGCATCGACCTCCTGCCGGACCGCGTCCTGGTCTACACGAGCGACGGCGAGGCGGTCTCGAACGCGGTCCACGCGCGGGGCCTCGAGCCGGAGACGGTGCTGGTCCGCCGGAGCTCGCTCGAGGACGTGTTCCTGCGGCTGACGGGCCGCTCGCTGGTGGACTGAGCCGATGGCCCTCGCGTCGTCCGCACCCGTCCCGACGCTTCCCGCCACGGGGGACCGCGTCCCGCGCCCCGACCCGGTCAACGCCTTCCGGGCCTCGTACGAGCACCAGATCCTGCTCTACCTGCGCAACTGGCGCGGCTCCCTGTTCAGCAACTTCGCGCAGCCGGTGCTGTTCCTGCTCGCGATGGGCGTGGGCCTGGGCACGTACGTGGACAAGGGCGGCCCGGACGCCACGGGCGGCGTCTCGTACCTCCAGTTCCTCGCGCCCGCGCTGCTCGTCTCGTCGGTCATGCAGGGCGCCGCGGGGGAGGGGACCTTCCCGGTGCTGGCCGGCTTCCGCTGGACCCGCCGCTACCACGCGATGTACGCGACGCCACTGACGCCGACGGCGATCGCCTTCGGCCAGCTGGCCTGGAACGCCACCCACGCGCTGATGGTCGGCTCAATCTTCGCCGTCGTCATCGTGCTGTTCGGCGCCGCGGCCACGCCCGGGATTCTGTGGTCCGTGCCGATCGGCGTGCTCACCGGCATCGCGTTCTCGGCGCCCATCGCCGCCTACATGACCAGCCAGCGCGACACGACCGCGTGGAACAACATCTGGCGCTTCGGGATCACGCCGCTGTTCCTGTTCAGCGGCACGTTCTTCCCGATCGAGCGGCTGCCGGATGTGATCCGGCCGCTGGCGTGGCTCCTGCCGCTCTGGCATGGCGTCGACCTGGCGCGGGCGCTGGCGCTGGGCACGGCCGGCCAGGAGCCGCTGCTCCACCTCGCGCACCTGGCGATCCTCGTGGTCGTGGCGGCGCTCGGCGCCTGGGCGATGTTCGTCCGGTTCCGCCGGCAGCTGGAGAAGTAGCGATGACCGCCGTGCCGGTCACGGGCCGCGTCTTCCCGACCCGCCTGGGCAGCCGCCGGGCGAGCCTGCTGATCGAGCGCAACCTGCTGGCATACAAGTCCAGCTGGATGGTCCTGTTCTCGGGCTTCTTCGAGCCGCTGTTCTACCTGCTGTCGGTGGGCTTCGGCATCGGCGGCATGGTGGGCGACATCCCCGGCCCGGGCGGGCAGCCGATCCCGTACGCGCTGTTCGTGGCCCCGGCGCTGCTGGCCTCGTCGTCGATGAACGGCGCCATCACCGAGTGCACGTTCAACGTGTTCTTCAAGCTCAACTACCAGAAGACGTACGACGCGGTGCTCTCGACGCCGATGTCGCCGGGCGACGTGGCGCTGGGCGAGATCGGCTGGGCGATGATCCGCTCCACGCTGTACGGCGTCGGGTTCTTCGTCGTGATCGCCGTGCTGGGGCTGATCCGCTCGCCCTGGGCGCTGCTGGCCGTCCCGGCCGCCACGCTGCTCTCGTTCGCCTTCTCGGCGGTGAGCATGGCGCTCACCACCTGGCTCCGCGGCTGGCAGGACTTCGACCTGATCTTCCTGTTCATCCTGCCCATGTTCCTGTTCAGCGGCACCTTCTACCCGATCAGCGCCTACCCGGAGGCACTCCGCGTCTTCGTCACGCTCACGCCGCTCTACCAGGGCGTGGACCTGATCCGCGGGCTGGTGACGGGGGTGCTCGACCTGGGCTCGCTGTTCCACGTCGCGTACCTAATTGCGATGGGGCTGATCGGGCTTACCGTTGTCGCGTTCCGGCTGGACCGGCTGCTGCGCAAGTAGGCTCTGCACCGGCGCCACGACCAGGCGCGCCAGCGGCGCGCGCGGCGCGCGGGTGACCCTCGCCGGAGTTCCTTCGCCCGCCGGTTTCCGCCAGCCAGTCGAAGTACGACTACGCGTTGCCGCCGTTTCCGCCAGAACCCACGGTGGCGACTGCTTGGCGGAGATCGCGTCCGGCATAGCCCGCTCCCACGCACGGACGTCACCGTCCAGGCCGCCGCCCCGGCTGCGGGCGCGCAACGCCAGTCGTACTTCGACTGGCTGGCGAAAACCGCGCGGCGGAAGTCGCGGCGCGGAGCGGCGGGAGGCGAGTGCGGGCACCATTTGGCGAGCCCGGCTAGCATCGCGAGCGTGCCGATCGCCGACCCCCGAGCGGCCGCCTCGGCGGCGCGCGACCTGCCCAGCCTCGACTCGACCATCGCCGACTGCTTCGCCTGCCCCCGCCTGGTGGCGTGGCGCGAGGAGCAGGCGCGCGTCAAGGTGGCCAGGTTCCGCGACGAGACGTACTGGGCCCGCCCCGTTCCAGGCTTCGGCGATTCGGCGGCCCGAATCCTGCTCGTTGGCCTCGCCCCGGCGGCCCACGGCGGCAACCGGACCGGGCGCGTCTTCACCGGCGACGCGTCGGGCGACTTCCTGTGGCGCGCCATGCATGAGGTGGGGCTCGCGAACCAGGGCGAGGGCCGACGCGCCGGCGACGGGCTGCGACCGAATGGCGTGCGTGTCGCCGCCGCTGTCCGATGCGCCCCGCCGGCCAACAAGCCCACGCCCGACGAGCAGTCGCGCTGCCGCCCGTACCTCGCCCGCGAGGTCGAGCTCCTCCACGAGCTGCGGGTGATCGTCCCGCTGGGCGCCATCGGTTGGGACGCGACGCTGCGCACGCTGAGCGCCCTCGGCAACGCCATGCCGTCGCCGAAGCCCAAGTTCGCGCACGCGGCCGAGGCGCGGATCGGCCGCTACACACTCCTCGGCTGCTACCACCCGAGCCAGCAGAACACCTTCACGGGCAAGCTGACCCAGCCGATGCTTCAGACGGTTCTCGTCCGGGCGGTCGAGCTGGCCGGGGCCAGACGCGCCGGCGGCACAGACTGACGGCCCGGCGGCGCGACTTCGCCGAGCCTGCCACCGGCCGAACCCCCAACCTCCCCTAAACTCTCTCGAGCCATGGCAGCCGAACGAGATCTCTACGAGGTGCTCGGCGTCGAGCGCGGTGCGACCGACACCGAGATCAAGCGCGCCTTCCGCAAGCTCGCCCAGCAGTGGCACCCCGACGTCAACGCGGAGCCCGAGGCTGATGGCCGCTTCAAGGAGATCAACGAGGCCTACCAGGTCCTCAGCGACCCCCAGCGCCGCCAGCAGTACGACATGTTCGGCCGGGCGGGCATCTCCGGGGCGGCGGGCGGCGGGGCCGACCCCTTCGGCGCGGCTGGTTTCGGCGGGTTCAGCGACATCTTCGACGCCTTCTTCGGCGGCACGATGGGCGGCCAGGCGAGGCGCGCCCGGCCGCAGACCGGCAGCGACCTCCGCTACGACCTGCGGATCACCTTCGAGGAGGCCGTCCTGGGCTGCGAGAAGGAGATCGAGTTCCCGGTCCTCGGCCGCTGCGACACGTGCGGCGGCTCGGGGGCGAAGCCGGGGTCGACGCCCACGACCTGCACCCAGTGCAACGGGCGCGGCGAGATCCGCTCGGTCCGCCAGACGATGCTCGGCCAGATGGTCAACGTCCAGCCGTGCCCGCGGTGCCACGGCGAGGGGCGCACCATCGACGCCCCCTGCGAGACGTGCCACGGCGAGGGCCGAGTGCAGAAGACCCGGTCGCTGCGCGTGTCGATCCCGGCCGGCATCGACGAGGGCCACCAGGTCCGCCTGTCCAACGAGGGTGAGGTGGGGCCGCGCGGTGGCGCGCCCGGGAGCCTGTACGTCGCGATCCACGTGGCCGACCACCCGAGCCTCACCCGCGAGGGGACCGAGCTGTTCTACGAAGCCGAGCTCTCGATCGCGCAGGCGTCGCTGGGCACGAAGCTGCGGGTCCCGATCGTCGACGGCGAGCCCATCGACGTGGAGGTCCGGCCCGGCACGCAGCCCGGGACCGAGATCAGGCTGCGCGGTCGCGGCGTCCCGCACCTCCGCCGCCAGAACCAGCGCGGCGACCTGCACGTGATGGTCAACGTGGTGGTGCCGACGAAGCTCTCCAAGCACCAGCGCGAGCTGCTCGAGGCGTTCGCGAAGGCGTCGGGCGAGACAGTGTCGGGCGGCGGGCTGCGCGAGAAGCTGGGCCTCGGGTGAGCTCGGGCCCGCCCACGGACGAAGCCGAAGCCGAAGCCGACGACGCAGGAGCGTCGGGCGCCCACGATCCGCTGGCCGGGGTCGACCTGGACGAGTCCGCCGCCGCGAAGGACGCCTGGCTCGAGCTGTCGGTCGCCGCCGACCACGAGGCCGTCGAGGCCGTGTCGGAGATCCTGTCGCGCGCCGCGCCCGGCGGCACCAGCGTCGAGCCCGCGTTCGAGCTCGTCGAGGACGGCCTGGCCGCCCGCATCGACATCGCCCGGCCTGCGCTCGTGCGCGCATACCTGCCCGTGCTGACGCCCGTGACCGTGCGGGAGGCCGTCGCGCAGGCGGACCGCGAGCTCGGCCACCTCCAGGCCTTCGGCCTTCGGCCCATCGGCGACCTCTCGGCCCGCCTCGTCCGCGAGACCGACTGGGCCAACGCCTGGAAGGCGCACTTCCCGGTGCTGCGGGTGGGGGAGCGCATCGTCATCCGGCCCACCTGGCGACGGCATCGGCGGCAGCCCGGCGACGTGGTGCTGGCGCTCGACCCCGGCATGGCGTTCGGCACCGGCCTGCACCCGACGACGCGGCTCTGCCTCGCATCGCTGGAGTCGCTGGCCGATCGCGGCGTGATCACCGGCGCCCGCGTGGCAGACATCGGCTCGGGTTCGGGGATCCTGTCGATCGCGGCGGGGCTGTTGGGCGCGTCCTCGATCCTCGCCGTGGACGTGGATCCCATCGCCGTCGAGGCCTCGGCCGCCAACGCCCGGCGCAACCGCCTCGGGCGCGTCATCCGCGCCCGCGAGGGCAGCGCGCCCACCGGCGAGGGCCCGTTCGACGTGGTGCTGGCGAACCTGATCGCGTCCCTGCTCGTCCTCCTCGTCGACGGCCTGGTCGCCGACCTGCGCCCCGGCGGCACGCTCCTCGCCTCGGGCATCTTCACCAACCGCGAGGCCGACGTGGTGGCGGCGTTCGAGTCGCGCGGCCTGATGATCGCCCGCCGCTGGACCGAAGGCGACTGGGTCGCGCTCGAGGCGGTTCGGCCTGTCGCGTGAGGTGACGCTGGAGGAGGCGTCGCCACCTGTCGCCAGCGCCGCCGAGCGGCCGCGCGGCTCTTGACCCGGCCCGCTCGCGGCCGAAGATTCCGGCGCATGTGGGGTTCCCGGTTGCGCGTGACGACCTGCGCCGTGCGCTCCTCGTCCTCGCCGCCTGCGGGGCTGGAGCGTCTACGACGCCGCTGCCGTCGGGCGGATACGCGCTCAGACCGTGGACATGAGCAGCCGCGCCAGCGCGAGCCCAGTCTGCGTATGCGGCGGGGTCGGGCTCGAGCCATCAACGGTCAGCGGACTCCGGGGAGCCCCGCCATGACGACCGGGCGATGGCGGTCTAGGATGCCGATGCAGTACGCCCGTCGAAGGAGGACTCCGTGGCCCGTCCCGTCCTGGCCGACGCCTTCGCCCACCACGCCTGGGCGACCGACCTGATCCTCGCGGCCTGCGAGAACCTGCCGCCCGAGGCGCTGGCCACCACGGTCCCAGGGACGTTCGGTTCGATCCTCGACACGCTCCGCCACCTGGTCGGCTCGGACGCCGGGTACCTCGCGGTGCTGTCCGGCGGGCGGGCGGCCAGGATCAACGAGGGGGAGATGAGCCTGGCCGCACTGCGGGCGACGATCCACGTTCACGAGCCGGTCTGGCAGCAGGTGCTGGCCGCAGACCTCGACCCGGACGAGGTGCTGGTCCGCCGCCGCGACGACGGGTCCGCCACCGAGGCCCCGGTCGGGGTTCGCCTGGCGCAGGTGATCCACCACGGGACCGACCATCGGTCGCAGGTCTGCACTGCGCTCACCTCTCTGGGCGTGGAGCCCCCGGACATCGACGTCTGGGCATGGGCGTGGTCGCAGGGCTCGCTCGTGGAGACCCCGGCGACGAACTGACAGACTGGCGCCCCGGCGAGCCTGCGCTACGATCGCGCGCGATGCCCGATCCCTCCGCGAGCCTCGCCGCGCCCCGCACCGCCGCGATCGTCAACCTCGGCTGCAAGGTCAACCAGTCCGAGATGGAGGCGGTCGCCCGGCTGTTGCGCGAGGGCGGCGTACCGCTGGTCGACCCGGCTCACGGCGCGGAGCTCGTGATCGTCAACACGTGCACCGTTACCTCGGTCGCGGACGAGAAGAGCCGACAGGCCGTTCGCCGCGCCCGTCGTGCGAACCCGGACGCCGGCGTGGTCGTCACCGGCTGCTCGGTCCAGGTGGACCCGGCCACGTACGCGCGCGTGGACCCACGGGCCCGGCTGGTCGACAACGACGCGAAGGCGGCCTTCATGGCGGAGCTCGAGACGCTGCTCGCGCTCGGTCGCCCCGACGGCCGCGACGATGCCGCACCCCCGGCGCCCCACGAGCCGCTCACCGCCGAGCTCCCCACGCTCTCGGGCGTCGAGGCCGCCAGCCCCATCGACGGCATCGCGGACGAACGCGCCTCGGTCGAGCGCACCCGTGCCTTCGTCAAGGTGCAGGACGGCTGCTCGTTCCACTGCACCTACTGCATCATCCCGAGAGCCCGCGGCGGCGAGCGCAGCCTCGCCCCAGAGGCCGTCCTCGCCGACGTCCGAAGGGCCCTCGCGGCCGGCCACCGCGAGATCGTCCTGACCGGGATCAACATCGGGACCTACGACGGCGGCTGGTCCGAGCGCGGCGTGCGGGGCTCACACGTCAGGAGCGCGCTCACCCTGGCGGGCCTGGTCCGGCGCCTCCTGGCCGAGACCGACGTCGAGCGGATCCGGCTGAGCTCGATCGAGGTCCAGCACGTCGACGACGAGCTGCTCGCCGCATGGGTGGACGGCGGACCGCGGACGCTGCCGCACCTCCACCTGCCGCTGCAGTCCGGCGACGACGGCGTCCTGCACCGGATGGGCCGCCGCTACTCGGCCGACGAGTACGCCAGCACCGTCGCGCGCGCCCGTGCCGCCATCCCCGGCCTTGCCGTCCACGCCGACGTGATCGCCGGCTTCCCGACCGAGGACGACGCGGCCTTCGAGCGCTCGGCAGCGTTCATCCGCGAGCTCGACCTCGCCGGGCTCCACGTCTTCCGCTACTCTGCCCGACCCGCAACACCCGCGACCCGAATGGCTGGCCAGGTGGACGAGCCCACGAGGAAGGCCCGTGCGGCCGAGCTGCTGGCGATGGCGGCCCAGGCGCGTGCGGCGTTCGCGCGACGGGGCGTCGGCAGCGTCACGCGGGTCCTCGCCGAGCAGCGCCTGCCCGACCGGCGCTGGATCGGCCACGCCGAGGACCACGTGGTCGTGGCGGTGGCGTCGTGTCCGGGCGATCCGGCGGACCTCGAGAACGCGCTGCTGACCGTGCGCCGGACGGGGGTCGACCCCGAGGTCCCGGACCGCGCGACGGGCGAGATCCTGGCGATCGACCTGCCGCGCCGGTCCCTCCGCGAGGCGCTGCCCGTCCTCGCCGGCTGAGTCGGCTGCGCACGTTCCCGCCAGCGAGTACAAGGACGACTACGCACGCGCCGCCATACTCGCCAATTCCGCGGCTAGCGACTGTCTGGCGGCGATCCGGGCGAATTCTGGCCCGAACCGCCCGTTCGATCGTCCGAAGGCCCGCTGTCTAGTCGTGCTTGTACTGAATGGCGGAAAGCCTCGAGAGGGACTCAGGCGGAGAGCGCGAGCCGACGCGGCGGTCGGCGGGCCGGTCGATGACGAGACCTGGGGCGCGAAGGCCCAGGTGATGCAGGAGAACATCGGGCACCATATCGCCGAGGAGGAGGACATGTTCAAGGTCGCCCGGCAGGTGTTCGAGAAGGCCGAGCTGGCCGACCTGGGCGACCGCATGGAGCAGCGCCGCCAGTCGGCGAGGCAGGAGCTCAACATCCCCGGCTGACGCCGCCGCCGGCGCTCCCTCGGGCCAGCGCGCCGCCGTCCGCGATCTCCGCCAGTCGGTTTGCGTCGCGGATGACCACGCGAGGAGCCGCCGGTCGGGGCGAGCCTTCGTCCGGCGGCTGCCCGCTCCACCACCGCCTCGCACTGATCCGTCACCGCCTCGCCACAAATGGTTGCACTATGTAAACTATCGGCATGAACCACCGGCACCCACATCCCGACCTGCTGCCGCTGCTCGAGCGGATCGTCGTCGGCTCGGTGAGCGTGACCGCCCGCGCCGTTGCGGACGCCGCGCCCGAGCTGAGCCTCCTCCAGTGGCGCGTGCTGGTGGTGCTGGCGGGTCAGCCCGACGGCGCGACCGTGACCGATGTCGCCGAGCGGATCGGGTCGCGGCTGCCGGCGACGAGCCGCCTCCTGGGCCGCATGCGCGGCCGGGCGTTGGTGACGATGCGCAAGGATCAGCCGGACGCCCGCGTGACAACCGTGCTGCTGACCACTGAGGGACAGGCGCTCTGGGAGCGGGTCGCGGGCCGCCGACGCGAGGAGCTCGACGCCGCCCTGGCGGCCGCCCATCTCGAGGCTCGGGACCGCGCCGTCCTGGACCGGCTCGCCGAGGCGTTCGCGGTGTTCGGGTGAGCGCGCCCGCGGCACTCGGCGCCTCGCTCCTGCGGGAGGCGCGGCTCCGCATCCGCTCCGCCGACCACCTCCGCAAGTGGATCCTCCTGGGGGCCCTCATCGGCCTGATCAGCGGCCTCGGCGCGGTCGCCTTCCTCACGGCCCTCGAGTTCGCCTCGCACCTGTTCCTCGGCGTGCTGGCCGGCTTCACCCCCGCCACGCCGGCGGGCGAGGGCGCGGCGCCCATCACGGACGCCGCGAGGCCCTGGGTGATCCCGCTGGTGGTTGCCCTGGGCGGGCTGCTGTCGGGCATCATCGTCTTCCGCCTCGCCCCGGAGGCCGAGGGCCACGGCACCGACGCTGCGATCGCGGCGTTCCACCACGGCGCCCGACGGGTTCGCGCTCGGATCCCGCTTATCAAGCTCGTCAGCTCCGCCATCACGATCGGCTCGGGCGGCTCCGGCGGCCGCGAGGGGCCAACCGCGCAGATCGGCGCCGGCTTCGGCAGCTTCCTCGCGCGCCTGCTCGACCTCGACGCCCGCGACGCGCGGATCGCCGTGGCCACCGGCATGGGCGCCGGGATCGGCGCCATCTTCCGCGCCCCGCTGGGAGGGGCTGTGCTGGCGGCCGAGATCCCGTACCGCGACGACCTCGAGGCCGACGCGCTGATCCCGGGCTTCGTGGCCTCGATCGTGGCCTTCTCCGTCCTGGGCTCCTTCATCAGCTTCGCGCCCATCTTCGGCAGCATCTCGTCGGCGGGCTTCACCGACCCGCGCCAGCTGGCCTACTACGCACTCATCGGGCTCCTCGCCGGCCTCGCCGGGCGGCTGTACATCGCATCCTTCTACGGCGCCAGGCGCTGGTTCTCGACCTGGCGGCTGCCGCGCATGTTCCGGCCTGCGATCGCGGGGTTCGCCGTCGGCCTGCTGGGCTTGGCACTGCCGGGCGTGCTCGGCACGGGCTACGGCTGGGTGCAGGCGGGGCTCGATCGCCAGACGCTGCTCGGGCTGCCGCTCTGGGTGGTGCTCGCACTGCCGTTCGCCAAGATCCTCGCGACGTCGCTCTCGATCGGGTCCGGCGGCTCGGGTGGCATCTTCGGGCCGGGCATGGTGATCGGGGGGCTCCTGGGCGCCGGTGTCTGGCGGCTGCTCGAGGGGAGCGCGCCCGCGGTCCCCGCCGACCCGTCCGGCTTCGTGATCGTGGCCATGATGGCCCTGTTCGGGAGCATCGCCCATGCGCCCCTGGCCGTGATGCTGATGGTCGCCGAGATGACGGGCAACCTCTCGATGCTGGCGCCGGCGATGCTCGCGATCGGGATCGCGATGCTGGTGGTGGGGCCGAAGTCGATCTACCAGTCGCAGCTGCAGGACCGCTCCGAGTCGCCCGCGCACCAGTTCCGGTTCGCGATGCCGCTGCTGGCCTCGATCCCAGCGGGGGACGCCGCGCGCTCGGCGCGGCTCGTGCTGCGCCCGGACGAGCTGGCCACCGAGGCGGCCGAGCGGCTCCGGGCCGCGCTGTTGCCGGGCGCGCCGGTCGTGGACCGCGCGGGCCAGCTGCGCGGGACGCTGGAGCTGGCGCGGATCGAGGCGCTGCCGCCGGGATCGTCGGGGGCCAAGGTGGGCGACCTGGCCGATTCGACGACGGCCGTGTCGGTGGACGATTCGCTTGACGACGTGCTGGCGGCGCTGGCCGACGGCCACCGGAGCTGAGTGCCGGTGGGGTCGCCCGCCGGGCTGGCCGGCATCCTCTCCACCGGCGACGTCATGACGGCGTACCGACGGGCGCTGGCGGCAAACGTGCGGCGGGTGCGCGCGGTGGCGTCCAGCGGGGCCCTGGTGGAGGCCGATTTGCCAGTGGGCTCGCCGCTCGACGGCGTGACCGTCGCCGCCGCGGGCTGGCCCCGAGACACGGTCCTGGTCTCGATCAACCGCGACGGCAGGACCATCGTGCCTCGGGGCGATGCGGTGCTGCGCGCGGGCGACCGGCTCACGGTGTTCAGCACCGACGCCGGGCGGGCGCCGCTCGAGGGGCTGCTCGGGGCGCCCCCGATCCCGCCGCTGGTGACCGAGGCGTAGCGTCGTGGCGGTTCCCGCGTCGATTTCGCATACCCTCTGCCACCATGGACGACGCGCAGCGTGGAGTTGGCCCGGAATGACAACTGACTGCCTGTTCTGCCGGATGGCGTCGGGCGAGATCCCCGTGGCGAAGGTGCACGAGGACGACCTGGTGTTCGCCATCCGCGACATCAACCCCCAGGCGCCCACCCACGTGCTCGTGCTGCCCGTGGCGCACATCGGGTCCGCGGCGGAGCTGACCGAGGCTGATGCGCCCTTGCTGGGCCGGCTGTTCTCGGTGGCCGCGAAGATCGCGCAGCAGGACGGGCTCGAGGGCGGGTGGCGCCTCGTGAGCAACGTGGGCCCGGACGGCGGGCAGACCGTGCCGCACCTGCACATGCACCTCCTCGGCGGGCGGTCGATGCACTGGCCTCCGGGATGACCGACGCCTCCCCGTCGACTCCGTCGGCCTCGTCGTCCTCGTCGTCTTCGTACGCACCGTCCTCCCCGTCGTCGAGCCGTCGCCCCGGGCCGCCGGTCTGGTTCGCGCTGCTGGGCGGCCTTGGCATCCTTGCTGCGGTCGTCGTCATCCTGCTCGAGGTGCTCGGCGTCGGGGTCAACGTCCTGGTGCCGGGGGTGAACACGTCGCCTGCGCCGGCGGGCTCGGCGGCGGCGCTGACCTACGACCGCGTCGCGCTCGCGCTCCAGGCCGCATCGTTCCAGGTGCAGGACCCGAACACGCCGTTCCGCACTGGCGAGACGCCGACGCTCCTGGGCACGCCGCGACGCCTGATCCAGGCAGTCATCCCGTCGGACCCGCAGCACGGCATCGTCGTGATCTACCAGTTCGCCGACGCCAACTCGGCCGACGCGGCGGGCCGCGACTTCTGGGCGTTCCTCCACTCGGGGACCGGTGCCATCGCCTACCCGGCCGACGCCCAGTTCGTGCTCCGCCGCATGGGGACGACGCTGATCTTCTTCCCCTGGTCGCCCACGGTCTCGCCCGATCCCGAGATCGCGCGCCTGGCGTCCGTGCTCGATGGGCTTGGCAGCCCGCTCACCGGTCAGTAGGCGTTCGTTGCCCCACAGGGTACGAATGGACGGCTGATGCGCCCGCGGGAGCCCGAGAGCCGCCACTTCGTGCCCTGCCAGGGAACGAACTGACGGGTCCGCGGCCGTCGTGCGTACCTGCCAGGTCACGGCCTCGGGGGACCGAGCCGCGACGACACGATCTCTCAGCCGCCGTCCCTCTGCGCCACCCGCAGCGCCGGATCGACGGCCGCCCAGGCTCGGACCCGGTCGCGGCGCACCTTGAAGGTGTGGGTGCGCGGGAAGTCGGCCTCGGGCCACAGGCGCCAGCCGGCGATCCGCTGGTTCGGCCCGAGCGTCGCGTTCGCCGCCTTCACGGCGGCTTCGATGGCGGCACGGATCTCGTCGGGGGCGTGGCCGTTGATGGCGGGTGTCGCTCCCGGGTCCCCGGGCAGACCGTGGGTCGCGGGCGCCAGGACCACCGCCTCGATGCGCCCGGGCCGCGTCTCGATCGCAACGGAATCGCGGATGCCGACGATGCGCAGCGCGTTCTCGACGTCCTCGGGGAAGACGTTGAACCCGTTGGGCAGCACGATGATGTCCTTCGTGCGCCCGTGGAGGTGGAGGCGCTTGCGCTCGTCGAGCGCGCCCAGATCGCCGGATCGGTACCAGCCGTCTGGGGTGAAGGCCTCCGCGGTGGCAGCCGGGTCGTGCCAGTAGCCCTTGAACAGGGTCGGCCCGGCGAACTGGATCTCGCCGTCGTCGGCGATCCGCATCCTGACCGGATCGGGCGGCCAGCCGACGCAGCCCAGGGGGTGGTCGTTCATCGTGGTGCAGGAGCCGGCAGCGGTCTCGGTCGCGCCGTAGCCCTGGAGGACGATGACCCCGAGGTCCTCCCACGCCTGCTGGAGCGCGGGCGGGAGGAAGGCGCCCGCGGTCGCGAACAGCCGAAGCCCGCCGCCGAGCTGGGCGTGGACGCTCCGGAACAGCAGGCGCCGCATCGGCATCGGCAGGTGGCGGGCGATCGACCGAAGCCGATTGAACGACGTCGTCTTGCCCTGCTTCTCGACCTCGCGCTCGACGGCGCTCCAGAACACGTCGAGCACCTGGGGCACAAGGAGCATCGTGGTAACACGATGCTCTGCTAGCGCGCTGAAGATGACGCGCGGGTTCCGGCTGCGGACGTACAGGATGTCGGCGCCCACCTCGAGCGCGTAGAACAGGCAGACCGCCTGCTCGAGCAGGTGCGAGAGGGGGAGCAGGGAGACCAGCCGGTGCTCCATCGGGTTGATGATCCGGTGGAACGACCCCACGCCCGCGAGCACGTTGTCGTGCGCGAGCATCACGCCCTTGGGGTTGCCGGTCGTGCCCGAGGTGAAGATCAGCTCGAACAGCTCGCCGTCGGCGGGTCGGGGCCAGGCCGCCAGCTGCGCCTCCCAGTCGGGCGGGAAGGTGCCGTCCGGGTCGGCGGACAGATCCTCGACCAGGGTCGTCGGGAAGTGCTCCAGCCCAACCTCGGCGGGAACCGGGGCGTCGCGCCCCGTGCCGAGGATGAGCCGCCGGGCGCCCGAGCGCTCGACGATCCGCGCGATCGTGTCGGGCGCCATCCGCGCGTCGAGCGGCACGTAGACCAGCCGCGCGTACATCGCGCCGAAGTAGGCGGCCGGCAGGGCGGGCGTCGACGGCGACCACGTCAGGATGCGGTCGCCCGGCTTCAGCCCCAGCGCGCGCAGCCGCCACGCGGCGATCCGGCTTCGTCGGAGCAGTTCCCGATACGACCAGTGGAACGTCGTGCCGTCGTCGCGCCGCAGGCCCAGCGCGTTTCGAGGCCCGTTGCGCGCGACGGTCCTCTCGAGCAGGTCGAGCAGGGTGCCCATCGGTTGATCCTAGCCGTGGAGGTCCACCGCTGTCGTGCGGCGTCACGAGTGGTGACGCGCCAGGCCGCCCGCCGTGTCGGGCCCCGTGCCGACGCTACTTGATGCTGATCACCAGCGGCACGTGCTTGTCCGCGAGGATCGTCACGTGCCCGCTCGCCATGACCTTCTGGTTCTCGTCGAGCAGGTTCACCGTCCAACCGCCCACCGTCGCGGGTACCGCCGACTTGCCGCCCGCCTCCACCCCGTAGCCGATGTCGCCGCCGCCCCAGATGCCCGGAGCGTCAGGGTGCATGTCGATGCTCCAGCCGCCCGGTGGCCCAGCCACTCTAGCCGCGACCTGGACCGAAACGTCGACCCAGCCCTTCGGCATCAGCTGGACGCCAGTCCCGTCCGACTCGATTCGCAGCTCGTCCGCAGGCACGCCGAACCGGGCGAGGATCGCCGTGGGCACCTCGGGGTTCGACGTTGAGATCTCCATGCCAACGCAGTTGTGCTCCACGTCCACACCGACTCCCATGAGCTTCGCGTTGATGGCGGTCAACCAGTCGGGCTGGCCCGGTCCAGTGTCGGCGTTGATCCGGTCCTGGAGCGCATTGAGCTCGGCCTCGCTGTACTTCACCTGCCTCACTACGAGTTGCGGCGCCGGCTTGCCAACTCGGTCGAGGATGGCCTGTCGATGCAGCTCGAGGTTGCCCGTGAAGAGCGCGACGACATTGTTTCCAGCCTGGTCGATGAAGCCGCCGCCGAACTCGTCAGCGACTGTGGACCCATACGCCTGCATGTCCGACGCGAGCGACTCGATGTCTACGGCGGATGGTGCTGCGGATATCGCTGCCGGAGATGATGTGGAAGCTGAGGGCGACGATCGCGGGGCGAACCGGGGATCCTCAACCGGCAGCGTGTGCCACGTCGTCCCGCCGTCGTTCGTGATGAGGACGAAGCGAGTTGCGGCGCCGCTATTGGTGCCCATCGCCATCGCATGGAGCCGGTCGAGCCATGTCGACCAGTAGATCCCGTTGGGCATGGTGCCCGACTCCACCCAGCTCCGCCCGCCATCGCGGCTTTCGAGGATCGGCATGCCGGGCGACTGCTGACCGGTGGTTCGCGTGCCCGCGACCAGCCACGAGTCCGGCTCGAAGACGGCCCGAGCGGCCGCGGTGGCGATGCCCGGAGCTGTGGCTGAGTACGCCACGGTCCATGTCCGGCCACCGTCGTGAGTCTCAACGACCGTCGGATGCGTCGCTGACAGCAGGACCTCGCCACTCGGAATGGGCAGCAGGACGAGCTGCGGTGTGCCATCGCGGCTGAGGGCGAAGAGCAGGAAGCCGGTGGTGGGGGACGCGAGACCACTCGGCAGCACGCCCTTGGTCCAGGACCGACCACCGTCGAGGGTCAGGGAGACGTCGAACGTGGCATCGAGCCCGCCGAGCGCGACCCCGATCGCCGGGGACGCCCAGAACTCCGCGCTCGAGCACGGAGCACTAGCAAGCTCCTGCCAAGTCACCCCGGCGTCAGCGGTCGTCCAACCAGCGCACGCCGCCTGTGTGAACTGGGTGGTGCCCGAGGACTCGTCACGGGCCGTGTCCACAGCCAGTACCACGCCGTGGCTGGCGTCGCTGAAATGAAGGCTCGCGCGATGCTCGTGGCCAGACGCCGACGGGAGGCTGCCGACGCTGGTCCCGACCCAGGTTCGCCCGCCGTCGCGCGTCTGGTAGACCTCCACCGGCACCGAAGTGGCATTGGGCGGCGTGGTGATCGGCGTGTGCACGGCCCACCCGTTCGAGGCGTCGCGGAAGCCAAGGTCCCGCAGACCGTCGACCGGCGGCAGCCATCGCGGCTCGGACCAGGTCATTCCGCCGTCCTCGGTCATGTAGAGATGGTTCGCCTCGTCTTCGACCCAGGCGACATCTGCGCTCACCCAGGCGCCATCGATCAGGGGCAGCGGGTCGGAGGCCCCGGATGGCAGCGAGGGGAACGGCGTGCCGGCGACCGTCGCAGTCCCGCGCAGGCCGATGCCCGTCGCGAGCACTCCGGCCACGAGCACCATCGCAGCTGCCATCGCCAGCCCGACGCGCAGCCGGGACGTGATGCCCATCCGGCGGTCGAGGGACGGGGCCTGCTCGAGCAGCCGACGGCGCGGGCGCGGGGCGTCGATCGCATCGACGGCGATCGTGTCAACGGCCAAGTGGAGCCGATCCGGTGTTGACGGCGGCACCAGTTGGGCGTGGAGGCGGTCGCGAAGCGCCCGCTCCCGCGGGGTCATCGGCTCGTTCGTCGTCATCGGACGTCCTCCAGCGATGGAGCGAGCGCGCGCAGCGCGTAGTGGAGGCGGGACTTCACGGTGCCGGGCGGGATGCCGACGCGGTCCGCGATCTCGTCGACGGTCAGGTCGGCCCAGTAGCGCAGGACGACGACGATGCGGTGGTCGGGGTCGAGGCCGGTGAGGGCGTAGCCGACGGCGCCGCGCAGGCCGATGTCAGGGCCGGGGGTGTCGGGCCGCTCGCCGGCATCGGGCTCGATCACGACCGCGAGTTCGCGAACCCGGCTGCGCGCCCGCGCCCGCAGTCGCTCGCGGCAGACGTTGACGAGGATCCTGGCGAACCAGGCGTCGAAGTGGTCAGGGTCGCGGAGGGACGATCGCTTGCGCCAGGCGAGCGAGAAGGCGTCCTGGACCGCGTCCTCGGCATCGGCGGTCGAGCCCAGGATGGCCCACGCCAGGCGAAACGCGGCATCCACGTGGCGCCGGGTCAGCGCGGCGAACGCCTCGTCGGCCGTCAGCCCGCGTTCCGTTCCAGCCGGCTCCCCCAGGGCCACTGCCGTCCCCCTCATGCTCGCGCTCCCGTACAGCCACACCATGCCCTATCTGATGGCGTGCGGGGACCGATTCGTTCACATCGTCCCGCGAACCGTCTGGGTCGCCCCGACCCAGACGCCGCCTCGACGTGAGTCGCGCCCGACTCGCCTTGGGCCGCGCGCCGCACGGCCCACGGACAAACGTGCCGGATCCGGCCGCGAGACACGCACGGACGGCGCCGATTCGAGTCCTCTGTGACTCGCCAGGGAGAGGGAGCCAGAACGCGTGCGGATTCGACGCCTCCGCGCCGCCCGCGTACACTCCGGCGGCCTACCGGCAGGTTTCGTGCGCCCGCGAGAGCGAGTACGAGGAGCCCGTCGGGACGCCCCCGCGCCGTTGGGCATCGCGCACAGGGAGCGAAGACGAATCTCCTGCCCGAGGAGGTGAACCAGGTTTGGCCGAAGTCCGAGTGGGCGAGAACGAGACGTTCGAAAGCGCCCTCCGCCGCTTCAACAAGAAGATCCAGCAGAGCGGGATCCTCGCCGAGGCGCGTCGTCGCGAGCACTACGAGAAGCCGTCGGTGAAGCGGAAGCGCAAGGAAGCGAAGCGCAAGAAGAACGCGCGAGCGAGCCAGGGCTGAGCCAGACCGGGTTCGCGGCCGGGCGATCGAGGGCCGAAGACGGCGCACCAGCCGATGACGGCACCCGCAACCCGCCGCGGACCCGCGGCACCCCCGCCGGGGGTTCACCCAGGAGGGTCCCGATGACCCTACGCGAACGACTCCACGACGACACGACCGCCGCGATGCGGTCGGGTGATTCGCTGCGCCGTGACACCCTGCGGATGGTCCAGAGCGCCATCTACAACGTCGAGAAGGCCAAGCGAGTAGGCCTGACCGAGGACGAGGTGCTCGGCGTCGTCAGCAAGGAAGTGAAGACCCGCCGCGAGAGCGTCGAGGCGTTCCGCAACGGCGGGCGCGAGGACCTCGCGACCAAGGAGGAGGCGGAGATCGCCATCCTCTCGGGCTACCTCCCGCAGCAGCTCACCGATGACGAGCTGCGCGCCCTCGTCGACGAGGGGATCGCCGCCACCGGCGCCACCTCCGCCCGCGACCTGGGCAAGGTGATGGGCTGGCTGAGTCCCAAGATCCGCGGCCGCGCCGACGGCAAGACCGCCTCGGGCCTCGTCGCCCAGACGCTCGCCCGCGCGGACCTCGCCGCGCACGGGGCCGGCCACTAGGCCGCAGGGCGCAGGGCCGAACCCGTGCTCGCCTCGTCGGCCCCGGAGGCCAGCGTCGACTTCACGCGCCGCGACGCGTGGCGCCTGCTCGCCGCGTCGGTCCTGCTCATCGCCGCGATGTCGGCGATCCTCGGCCTCGACGTCCTGCCGGCCCAGCCGGCGCTCGAGCTGGGCCAGCCCGCGCCGACAATCGTCCAGGCACCGCGCGCGAGCCACTACATCAGCGAGGTCCTCACCCAGCAGGCGCAGGACGCGGCGCGCGCGGCGGTCGAGCCCCAGTACACCTACACCCCGGCAAGTGCAGCGGCGGTCGCCGCCCAGCAGGCCCGAGCGTTCGAGCAGCAGGCGGCGGTCGTGGACGCGGCGTTCGCGCCGAGCGTGACCCCGCTGGGGCGCCAGGCGCTGCTTGCAGGGGCGCTCGGCGACCTCTCGTCAGCGGACCGCAAGACGCTCACCAACCTGACCGCCGAGCGCTGGCAGGCCGTCCGGGACGAGGCGGCCCGCGTCCTCGCCACGGTCGAGGGCGCCGAGCTGCGCGACAGCGAACTTCCGCTGATCAAGAGCGGCATCGCGGTCCGGATCGCGGGCGACCTCTCGCCCGACGAGCGCTCGCTGGCGGCGGCGATGGTGGGGCCGCTGCTCGTCCCCAACTCGTCCTACTCCGAGCAGCTGACCCAGGAGCAGCAGGCCGCTGCGGCCGCGGCGGTCGCCCCCGTCCAGGCCAGCTGGGAACAGGGCGAGACGATCGTCGCCAACGGCGTTCGGATCGACGCCGCCGCCTACGAGGCCATCGTCTTCTTCGGGCTCAACCAGGGCGGGCTCGACGTCGCGCGCCTCGTGGGGTTCTTCGGCCTCTCGGTCCTGACGATCGCGCTGCTGCTGCTCTGGACCTGGCGGTTCCGCCGCGAGTTCTGGCACCGCAACAACGTGCTCCTGCTGCTGAGCGTGATCCTGCTGGTGGCCGTCCTCTCGCTCAAGCTCACGGCCGGCCGCTACTGGCTGCCGTACGCGCTGCCCCTCGGCGCGGTGGGCATGCTGGTCACGGTCCTCCTCGACGGGGGGCCCGCGCTGGTCCTGACCGCGCTGCTGGCGATCCTCGCCGCGGCGGTGAACGGCGGCGGGTACGGCGGCGGGCTCGAGCTCGCGGCGTACACGCTCCTGGGCGGGATTGCCGGGATCGTGGCCGTGCGCCGCGGCGACCGGCTGTCGGTCTTCGTCCGCGCGGGCGCCTCTGTGTTCGTCGTCCAGGCCATGGTGATCGTGATCTTCGCCTTGCTGGGCCGGCAGGACATGCGCGGCGTGCTGGAGCTGATCGGCGCGGTGGCGGTGTCGTCCGGCGGCGCGGCGGTGGCGACGGCGGGCTCGGTTGCCGTGGTCGGCTCCGTGTTCGGCATCCTCACGGTGTTCCAGCTGCTCGAGCTCGCGAACCCGTCGGCGCCGCTCCTGCGGCGGCTGCTCGTCGAGACGCCGGGCACCTACCACCACTCGCTGATGGTGGGCAACCTGGCCGAGCGCGCCGCCGAGGCGATCGGCGCGGACCCGCTCGTGGCCCGCGTGGCTGCGTACTACCACGATGTGGGCAAGCTCTCGAACCCGGCCGCGTTCATCGAGAACCAGGCGGGCGGCGACAACCTCCACGACGAGCTGGACCCCGAGGCGTCGGCGCAGCTGCTCAAGAGCCACGTGTCCGAGGGGATCGACATCGCCTACGGCGCAGGGCTGCCCAAGACGCTGATCGCGTTCATCCCGCAGCACCACGGGACGGGCGTGATGTCGTACTTCTATGCGCGGGCGAGGGAGGCGGCGGCGGCGGCGTATGGCGGGCTCGAGACGCCCGAGGGCCGCAAGGCGGCCGAAGCGGTGGACATCCGCAGGTTCCGCCACGGCGGGCCGAAGCCGCAGTCACGCGAGGCGGCAATCATCATGCTCGCCGACTCCGTGGAGGCCTCGGTGCGCTCGCTTGCCTCCCGCGACGAGGGGGCGATCCGCGCGATGGTGGCCCGGATCTTCGAGGAGCGGATCGCCGACGGCCAGTTCAACGAGTGCGACCTCACGCTGCGCGACCTCGAGCGCATCCGCGAGGCGTTCGTGGGGCAGCTACTCGGGATGTACCACCAGCGCGTGGCGTACCCGCAGAACAAGGTGGTCGAACTGGAGTCGCGGCGGGCGAAGACCGGCGACGAGTAGGGCCGGGGTCCCGGAGCCGCTCGGCCCCCGACCCACCGCCTGCCAGCGATCGGTGCCGCCTGACACCGGCTGGCGCACTCCGCCATTGACCGCGGCACGCGTCCTCGCGAAGATCGTCTGACGCAGCGGGCGCGGGGCCCGGGCCAGGTCCGAGAGATGAAAGTGCGAGGCGACGAGGCGATGCGGCTGTTGGTGCACAGGTTCGCCCCGCTCATGGCGGCCGCGATGCTCATCGCGATGCTGGGGCCATCGTCCACGGCCGCCGCGAGCCCGACGTGGAGCCATCGGGATTCGCGGATCTGCGGGCCCTCCGCCGCCGACGAGGCGGCCTGCGCGAGCGTGGCCCGCGTGCTGTACGCGAACGGCGCCGCCTACCACGCCAAGTCGCCGGCCGACCTCAGTCGCGTCGCCAGGGCCGCTGCGTCCGTGTCCTACACGGCGGTCGGGATCCGCAGCGCGTACGGCATCGCCGCGGTGGGCGACCCGTCGCGGGTCATCGCCATCATCGACGCCTACGACGACCCCAACGCGTACAGCAACCTCTCGACCTACCGCTCGGCGATGGGCCTGCCGGCGATCGGCAACTGCTCGCTCACCACCCTCACGGGCCTGACCAGCTCCGCGAAGACCCCGTGCTTCGCCAAGGTGAACCAGACGGGCGGCACGAAGTACCCGGTCGCGAACTCCGGCTGGGCGAACGAGATCGACCTCGACCTCCAGGCGGCCTCGGCCGTGTGCCCGATGTGCAGCATCGTGCTCGTCGAGGCGTCGACGGCCTCGTTCTCGAACCTGGGAACGGCGATCACGACCGCCTCGGGCATCCCCCACGTCCTCGCGATCTCCAACAGCTACGGATCGAGCGGCGACGTCTCGGGCGCGAGCTACCCGGCCTGGGACAACGCGGCCAAGAAGGGGCTCGCGGTCATGGCCTCCACCGGTGACGGCGGCTACGGTGCCTCCTTCCCGGCCTCGGGCACCTACGTCATCGCCGTCGGGGGCACGACGCTCGCCGTGGACGGCGCCGGTGCCCGGACGAGCGAGACCGCGTGGTCGGGTGCCGGCAGCGGGTGCTCCAGCTACAACCCCGCCGGATCGTGGCAGGTGATCGCGGGCAGCCCGTGCGGGACGAAGAAGGCGATGGCCGACCTCTCCGCGGACGCTGACCCGAGCTCGGGCCTCCAGATCTACACTACGTACAACGGCACGAGAGGTTGGTGGATCTTCGGCGGCACGAGCCTCTCGTCGCCGCTGATGGGGGCGCTGTACGCGATGCAGGGCGGCTACGACGCCACGACGCTGGCCGGGCCGTACGCCTGGGCGGCGTCCACGCCCTACTACGACGTGACCTCGGGCTCGAACGGCACGTGCAGCCCCACGGAGCTGTGCACGGCCGGCACCGGCTGGGACGGCCCGACCGGCCGCGGCAGCATCCAGCTGGCGGCGGTGAGCCAGACGCTCGCGTCGATCTCCGTCTCCCCGTCGAGCGCGTCGATCCTCGTCAACGGCACGCAGCAGTTCACGGCCACCGGCCTCGCCCAGAACGGCTCGCCGCTGGCCGTCCAGCCCACGTTCACCTGGGCAACCAACGCCAGTGCCGGCGGGTCGATCAGCGCCACGGGCCTGTTCACCGCTGGCTCCACGGCTGGCGGGCCGTACACCGTCACCGCCACAAGCGACGCTGTCCAGGGCTCGGCGAGCGTCACGGTCACGGCTCCAGTCGCTGACTTCTCGCTGTCGGTCAGCCCGGCCTCGCAGTCGGTCAAGCGCGGCGCCACCGCCACCTACACCGTCACCGTCAACCCGCTCAACGGCTTCACGGGTTCGGTCGACCTCAGCCTCACCGGGGCACCCTCCGGGACGATCGTGACGTTCACCCCAACCTCGACGACCGGCAGCGCATCGCTGACGATCAAGACGGCAGCGAACACCAGGCAGGGCAACTACTCGCTGACGATCAAGGGCGTCAGCGGCACCCTGAGCCATTCGGTGCCGGCGACCCTCAAGGTCACCAAGTAGGACGGGCGGCGGCAAATTCTCGGCGCCCCGCGACAGGCAGAAGGCGCGGTGGGGCGGTCTCCGCCCCGCCGCGGCGCCTCGCCGATCCCAGCTGCGCACCGGGAGGCTGCGGACGGTTCAGCTGCCGCTCGCGCCGCCGATCGTGATCGTCTTGGGACCCAGTACGATCCCGTGATCTGGGGCGACCGCAGCCTGGATCACCGAGCCCTCCCAGCGGTACACGCCGGGCGACACGACCCTCGCGATGTAGCGCAGCGTCCAGGTGCCGACCTTGGCGTTGCCGCCGATGGTCGCCTCGACGCGCTGCCCGCTGATCGAATCGGGACCGACGGTCCATGCCGTGGCGCTGCTCGTGTCCCAGCGGTCACCGCCGATCGCGGTCAGCCCGGACGGCGTCCAGTCCACCAAACGCCAGACGTCCTTGCGGGCCGCCCTCGAGAGCGTGACGCGGATCGTGATGACGATGCGGTCGGAGATGCCGATGCGCCCGGTTGCGCAGGCGGAAGGTGGTGTTCGTCGCCACAGCTCCGGATCCGGCGGTGACCGGTTCCAGGGTCGCGACGAGGGGGAGGTCGGTGAGGGTGACCGGCGACCAGCTGGTCGGCCCGGACGAGGGTGGGCTCGTCGGCTGGCTGCTCGGGCTGGCCGTTGCCGCGCTTTGCGGCGGCGACGCCGGCGAGCCGCTCGGAGTTGGGAAAGGGCTCCCGCAACCTGCCACTAGCGCGATCACGGCGAGCAGGGTGGGGAGCACATCGACGGGACGCCGCGTTCGGGCTTCGCCCATCGGATTCTCCTCGGCGACGGGCAGCCGGAGCGGCTGTGCCGCGTAGCCGGGGACCAAGACGCGCCTCGGCCGCCGAGCGTTACCTGCTCCTCCGAGGATGCGCTCGGCGGGGCCGTCAGTCGGCCTGGGTCTCCTCGGCGAAGCGCGCCTCCAGCTCCTCCTCGGTGAGAATCTCCTGGTCCGCCGGCAGGCCGTCGATGTAGAGCTCGCCGTGGAGGTGGTCGAACTCGTGCTGGATGGCCCGGGCCAGCTCCCCGTGGCCGGAGATCGTGACGCGGCGGCCGTGGCGGTCCTGCCCGCTCACCACGGCGTGCTCGGCGCGCAGCCGCCACGCCCGGTAGCCCGGGACCGACAGGCAGCCCTCCCAGGCGCCCTCCTCGCCGGAGCGGTGGAGGATCTCGGGGTTCGCCACCTCGTACAGCTCGTCGTCCACGCGCATCACGAACAGCTGGAGGTCCAGGCCGATCTGCTGGGCGGCCAGGCCCACGCCGGGCGCGGCGTCCATCGTCTCGACCATGTCGTCGAGCAGGCGGCCGAGCTCGCGATCGAAGCGGACGATCGGCTGCCCTGGCAGGCGAAGACGGGCATCGCCGAGGGTCACGATGGGTCGGATGGCCATGCGCCCGATGGTAGCGCGCGGCCGATCCGCCGACGGCCCTCGGGCTGCGCTACGGTGTGCCCATGAGCACGCACCACATGGGCGGCTGGCGGGTGGACATCGAGCGCCGCGACGGCGTCCCGCGCCTCCTGCCGGCCACCGCCCTCGCCAGGGCCGTCGCTGCGACGCTCGAGGCTGCCGGGGCGCCCACGCCCGCCTCGATCGGCCTGATCCTCTCCGACGACGCCGAGCTGGCCGAGCTCAACGCCGCGCACATGGGCAAGGACGGCCCCACCGACGTGCTCTCGTTCCCGCTGCTCGCGCCGGACGAGTACCCCGACCACGCGGGCAAGAGCTCAGGCGCGGCGGGGGGGCCGGCCGGCGAGGCTTTCGAGGGCTTCGCCCTGCCGCCCGGAGCGCGCCCCCATCTCGGCGACATCATCGTGTCGGTCGAGCGCGCGGTGGACCAGGCCGAGGCCGGGCGAGGTGGCCAGACCGGCGACCTGCGCTGGGACGCCCGCGACGAGCTCCGCCTGCTAGTGACCCACGGCACGCTGCACGTCTGCGGGTGGGACCACGCCGACCCCGTCGAGGAGGCGGCGATGCGCGCTTTGGAGCGCCGCCTCCTCGCCTGACGGGGCGGTCCGGGATCAGCTCCCCGGCGCCGAGATCGTGATCGCGGTGGGCGCCACGGTTGTGCCCGAGGATGGGTCCACGGTCGACTGGATCACCGCGGGCTCCCACGTGTACGTCCCCGGCGTGACGACGCGCGCGACGTACCGCAGGGTGTACTGCGACCGGTCGGGGGCCCACCCCACGCAGAACTCCACGCGCTGCCCGTCGACAAGGGTCGGCGAGACGTCCCCCGGCAGGGCGCTGGGCTCCGACATGGCCCCGTACCAGGGGATGGGCGCGAGGCCCGACGGGACGCTGTCAACGAGCCGCCAGCACGTGCCCCGCTCCGCGTCCGAAATGGTGACCGCGTAGGTCACCACCACCGTGCCGTCGGCGGGGACCGTCCCAAACGGGCTGACCGTCCGCTCGACCGTGAAGCCCTTGGGCGGGGTGAGGCTTGACGGAGTCAGCACGCCATCCCAGGTCTGCACGACGAGCACGGAGCCCGAGACCGGCTCGACGGTCGCGCTCCGCGCCTGCGCCGGCGTCAGCACCTCGGCGATCGCCTGTCCCGCCTTGAGGCTCAGCTCCCGACGCGAGCCGTCGACGGTGAGTGCGGCCGAGGCCGCCGCGCCCGCAACCCGTGTCGCCCAGCCCCGCGCCGCGAGGGCCCGTTCGAGCTCCACGAGGGTCGTGTGGGATGGGTGCGCCTCGACGTAGGCGTCCATCGCCGCCGCGACCGGGTCGCCCAGCGACGCGGCCACGATCGCCAGGCGTGCCGTGATCACCGTCATGTCCGCCCCCGGGCCTGGTTCGACGCGGACCTGGTCCCCGCGCCGCAACCCGGCCTGCGCGAGAACCTGCTGCTCGAGCGCGCCCGCCAGCGCCTCGTCGCCGGCCTCGAGCGCCCCGAGGGCGGCGTAGGCCCGCTCCTCGACGGTCAGGTCGGGCTGCGCGGCAGCCGCGCGGATCTGGCCGGCGACTGGCTCGCCCAGTGCCGCGAGGCCTGCCAGTGCCAGCAGTCGCCGGGCGCGCGTCTCATCGGCGGACGTGGCCACCTGGGTCAGCAGGGAGCTGATGGTCGGCGCCGGGATCCGCGGGTCACCCGCCATCGCGGCGAGCGCCGTGACGTCGAGCTGCACCGAGCCCCATGAGACGATCGAGAGCCCGTCCTGCACCATGTACGTGTCGAGGCCGTTGGGATCCGGCTCGGCGACGGCCGGCAGGCCGAACTGGGTCCGGAGGACCCGATTGGCAAGCGCCGCGGCAAGCTCCTGGTCGGAGCGAACCGCGCTCCCCGATGCGAGCTGCTCAAGGATCGGGACCACGCGGCCGCGCCCGGCGTCGACGAGCACGACCGACGTCAGCCCGGCGCCAGACTTGACCTGCGTGGCGCCAACGAGCGGCGACCAGGTCGTCCGCAGCTGCGTCGCCCGGCTCGCCACCACGGTGAACGTCCGGACCATCGCGTCGGACACCGGTTTGCCGTCAACGACGGCGCTCCCGGCGATCCGCACCCGATGGGTCCCGACCGAGAGGGCCGGGAGCGGCACGTAGGCGGAGCCGAAGGCGTCGACCGCCACCGTGGTCCCGGGCATGGGCAGCGTGTCCGAGCTGACGGCGAACGTGACGCGCGTCCCCGGCTTCAGCTCGCTCCCGAACGACCGGACGCGGAGGACTGGCCGGTCGGAACTGAGGTACTCGGGCGCCAGGACCGCGTCCACGAAGAACGGCAGCCCGACCGGCAGCTTGACGGACGTCGCGCCGGCGTCGAGCCGAGCGTCAACCGCCGTGGCGGCGACGCGCCACGAGGTGAGGTCGTCGGAGAGTGGGATCTGCACGGTGGCCCGCCCGTCGGCATCGGTGTGGACGACCTTGGCCATCAGCCAGTCGCGGAAGTCGCTCCGCCCGCCGCCTGGGCCGCCGGTGGTGTCACCGCCGCCTCCACCGCCCTGGATGGCAGGGACCTTGTGCGACCACGCCATGGCGATCAGGCCGCTCGGCACGTCCGTGTAGAGCATCTGCACGAGATCGGTGTCGGACGCCGCGCCCATCGCGTACAGCTTCTCGTCGATCGCGCGGACGAACACGCTCGCCGCCACCGGGCGACCCGCCGGATCGAGCGTGCGCAGGCTGACCGTCGCCGTCTCGCCGGGCTGGTAGCGCGCCTTGTCCGGCGTGGCCGACACGGTCATCGTCCGGCTGCCCGGGTCAAGCCTCGCGGTGTAGAGCCACGGGACGACGTCGTAGCCGGTTCCGTTGAAGCGGACCGCGCCGATCGCGACGTCGGGAACGCTGGTGCTCGTGAAGGGCATCGTGAATGTCGAGCCAGAGCCCACGGTGGCCGCGCGAAGCCCCTGCTGGAGCGTCAGGTACAGGTAGCGCTGCGGCGTGGCCGTCGTCGCGGGTGCCGTGAAGCGGACGCGGACCGTCTCGCCGACCGCGTACGCCTGGTCGTTGCCGTGCCCGTCGATGGAGGTGAGTCTCGGCGGGTCGACCGGCGAGACCATCTGGCCCGGGCTCTCCGTCCAGGTGTCGGCGAGGACCTGACGCCCCGCCTCGTCGCGGTAGGAGGCTGTGATCGAGTAGGCGTAGGCGTCGTGCGTGGTGGGGATGACGAAGCGGAAGGCGCCGTCGGCGCCCGTCCGGACGATCCGGGCAGGCAGCGTCAGGTCCTTGTCATCGGCCTCGTACTTGGGCTGGACGCGCTTCGTGACGAAGTCGTAGGCGGTGCCGACCTGGTGCAGCTTGAGGTAGTGGGCAGTGACGACCACCCGTACGGTCGCGCCGGCGCGGGGCGCGCCACGCGGGTCCACGGCGCCCAGATCGGCGAGCGCGCCTTCATACCGCCCGAACGCCACCGAGTTGACCCCGCCGCTCACCGTGACCTTCGAGCCGGCGACGGCCCCGTCGAGGGACACGTAGGCGGAGCCCGCGAACACGGCGACCTGCGTGCTTGCGGCGAGGCTCGCCTCCTCCGGCATGGTGGGCGCCGCGTTCACCGAGACCACCTCGAACAGGCTGTTCGACATCATGGGGTGGACCGTCCCGGTGGCCTGCCCCGCCGTGTCCGTCGAGGCGGTCGCCTCAGCCTTCCCCTCGCCGTTGGCCGACAGGGCGACGGTGACGCCCGCGACCGGCGTTCCCTCGAAGAACGCGGTAGAGACGTTCACGCCGAGCTGCCGGCCACGGATCACCGCATGCTTGTTCGTCGTCACCGCGACCGAGTACGCGGGCTTCCGGATCGTCGCGACATCGAACCACGTCTCGCCGACCGGATCGCCGCCCGCCTTGACCCGGACCCAGTACCCGCTCGTCGGCAGGTCGGCGACCGTGAACTGCGCTGTGTACATGCCGCGAGCGTCAGGCGTCGCCGTCTGGGTCTGGATCGGCGTGCCGGTGCCATCGCTCCCGTTCGAGTACAGGGCGAGGCTGACCTCGGCCGGGGCGGCCCCCGTTGCGCGGCTCTTGACCACGCCCAGGACATTGATCGTGTCGGTCTGGCGATACTTGGTGCGGTCCGTCGTCAGCAGCGTCCACCAGCGATTGGCCTCGGTGCTGTCCGGGCCGCCCTTGCCGCCGCAGGACGCGCAGGCGCCAGACGCCGGCCGGAACGTGGAGTTGCCCTGGTAGCGCACCAGGAGGAGCTGCGTCGCCGCGGTCTCGGCGACGACCTGCGACGGGGTGGGGGCGACCAGAAGGCCCTGCGCGTCCGCGGAACCCGCCAGCGCGACGCCCGCCAGCGTCGCCGTGGCGCCGACGGCCGGGGCCCGGGTCCGCAGGTCGTTCACCCAGATCGCCGTCCGGGTCGTCGTGACCATCGCGTACGTGGCAGTCTCGGTCACCTGCAGCACCAGTTGGCGCGGCACGCCTGCGAACCGCACGGTGACAACGTACCAGCCCGTCGGCAGCGCTTTGGGCAGCTGGATCCATCGGGTGACGTGGTCGAGCCGATTGACGCTGACACTGGCCGAGACCACGCGGGGCAGGCTTCCCGTGGCGACGGCCTCGCGGCCTGCGAGCAACGTCCAGTCGGGCGCGGCCGCGATCGCCTTCCACGCCGCCACCGCAGCGGTGAGCCCCGCGATGCTGTGGACCGTCACGGGGACGGTCTTGGGCGCCGTCGCGCCCTCGGGCGCCTCGATCCACAGGCTGAGCGCCGCACGCTCGCGCGGACTGGCGTCGACGAGGTCGTCCGCGAGCCAGACGCGAACGCCGGTGGCAGTGCCGCTGCCAAACGTCTCGAATCGGATGATGGCGTCCTCCGCGAGTGTCTCGCCCGTGCCGCCGAGCGGAAGCCCGTGGCGGACCGTCACCGTGTACAGCGTCGCCCTGCTGAGCGGCTTCGCCGGGACGAACGCCACGCTCCGGCCGCTGGCCTCGAACCGACCGGCGGTGGCGGGCGAGATGCTGAAGTGCGCCGCCATGTCGGCGGTCGTGACGCCCGCCTGGTCGAACGTGACCTCGATCCCGGTGTCGACCGGGACGCCCGTCGCGGTGTCGCCGGGGACCGTGTCGGCCACGTGCAGCGGACCCGCCGTCTGCGCGCTCCAGGAAGCCGCGACCGTGCCGTCGGCGCGCATGAGGCTGAACTGGTAGCGGGTCGCCGCGGCGAGGGCCGCGGTCGGCCGCAGCATCGCGCCGTCGCCCGACTTCGAGATGGCGAAGCTGACGGGCGGGTAGGCAACGACGCGACCCGCCTGGTCGAGGACCGACTGGCCGTCGAGGCTGGTCAGCAGGAAGGCGGTCGTCCGCGCGACCGCGTCCCCGGCCAGGAGTGTGGGGACGAGGGTCGCGACTCGCGGCAGGCCTGTGGGCTGGACGGCCGTCCAGCCGACGTCGGCGGACTGCGTGGCACCCGCGCTCGCGGCGGCGGTCGGCTGCGCGATGGCCGATGGGAGCGGCGTGCTCGAGGGGACGGGCGACACGGTCGGCGCTGGACCTGCGCATCCCGCGGCCACCGCCAAAGCCGCCATCAGCGTGGCGATCCGTCCGGCTGGCCTGTTCCGAACGCCGTGAACCGCAGAACCTCGGCTGTCCGCCCGGTCCATCGCTCCCGCTCCCGCCGCCGACCCTTCAACGGGCCCCTCTCGCGGCCGCGCTTGAGACGCCCGGTCAGCCCTCGGCGTTACAGCGCCGCGCCGCGCCGCGCTCGAGGCTGCTCGGCCGAAGGTCCTGGGAGGATCCGGTAGGTTTCGCGCCGAATCGGGCTGACGGCCCTGCGCACTTGGCCGCTGGCAGTGTCGGGCCGTTCCGTGGCCCGCGGACCTCCTCCGCTCCCCGCCCCGCGCCGCTCCCGCCCACTCCGGCGCCGCCCACGAGCTGACATCGTGCAATCGCGTTCGATGCCGCCTGACGCGGGCGGATTCGGCCGGGTCGGGTGTGGAGCCGCGCACGGATCCCGGTCCGACCACACCATGCACGATCCAGGGTCGTCTTCGGCGCCCCTGCTGCCCCGCCCTTGGTGCCGAACACGATCTGCCTTCGTGAACGGTCGACGATCCGGTCGTTGAGGCGCTGCAGCACGAGCTTCATTCGTGGATGGCGCGGGATCTGTCGCTCCGGCCGGCGAGCACGAGCTTGGTTCGTGCACGGCGGCCGACGCAAGCCACGATGCGGCGACCTGATCCCCGGCGCGGACGGCGAGCCCGGGCAGCGGCTCGGGTTCGGAACGACGCGACCCGCGGTGCACCGAGTCGGCCCCAGGAGCGACACGACCCGCGGTGCACCGAGTCGGCCCCCGGAACAGCGCGAGCTGTGGGCCGGACGCGAGCCTGAGCTGGACGACTTCGGCGCGAGCGGCAGTACCATGGCGCAACAGCCCCGGCGGATGCGTTCCCGGGGCCCTTCGCTGTGCTTGCAGGGGACCGCATCAGATCGTGAAGCTCGTCGTCGGCCTGGGGAATCCGGGCGGCCAGTACTCGGAGACCCGCCACAACATCGGCTGGATGGCGCTCGACCGGATCGCTGATCGGGCGGGTCGGGGCGGGCGCGGCCGTCAGCGCGACGCGAGCGAGGTCCTCGAGCTGCGCTGGAAGGGGATGGACCTGATCCTCGCCAAGCCCCTCACGTTCATGAACGACTCGGGGATCGCCGTCCGCAAGCTGATGGTGCGCAGCCACGTGCCGCTGGTCGATGTGCTGGTGGTGGCCGATGACTTCGCGCTGCCGTTCGGCAAGCTGCGCTTCCGCGAGGCCGGCAGCCACGGCGGCCACAACGGGCTGCGCTCAATCATCGACGAGCTTGGCACCGAGAAGTTCAGCCGCCTTCGCGTGGGCATCGGGGAGCCCGGGCGAGGCGCCATCGACCACGTCCTCTCGCGCTTCGCGACCGATGAGCGGGCCTGTCTGCCGATCCTGCTTGACGCCACCGCCGAGGCCGTCGAGGCCTGGGCGCGTGAGGGCACGTCCAAGGCCGCGAACCGGTTCAACGCGTTCGATCTGGAGTGCAATCCTGGCGGAGCCGCGGACAGCGGGGCGACGGGCCCGAAGCCGGGCGAGGTGGGCGGCCCCGCGGACGACCAGGGGGTGCGACGGACCAAGACCGGCTGGCGGAAGCTGCTGCCGGGCGGTCCGGGCGGGGGCGAGGATGACCCGGGCGCAGGCGGTCGGGGCCGCGGCGGCTCGGGGCCCGGCGCGGGTTCGGGCGGCAGGGGTGGTGGCGCCGCGGGCGGTGGCCGGTGACCGATCGCTACCGCGGCCGATCCACCCGCGAGCGCAAGCTCGCCGAGAAGGTTGCGCGGGACTGGGCCGAGCGCCGGGCTGCGGCCGAGACGACGGAGCGCGAGGTCGACCTCGACCGAGCGTCGGCTGAGGCAGAGGTGGAGCTGCTCGACCCGGCGGCTCGCACGGGCGACGGCGCGGGCCCCTCAGCCAAGCGCCTGCAGACTCGACCGTCTGCGCGGACCCGGAGCGACGGCGCCCCCGCGAGTGGGCGCGGCGCCGGCCGTCGCACGCCCGACCTCTCGGCGCTGCCGAGGCTCCTCCACGAGACCGGCTCGTTCGCGTCGCTGCGCGAGCGGGTCGGCGGCGGCGCGGCCCCCGGCATGCACGGTCGCCATGTCGGCCTGACGTCCGTCCCGCACGGGGCCAAGTCCTATCTCGCGGCCGCCCTGGCCATGGCCGATGGCGGCGAGCGCATCTGCTGGGTCGCCCGAGACGCGGAGATCGGCGACCGCGTTGCCGACGAGCTGGGCGCCTGGCTTGGCGACGCCGCCGCTGTGGCCGTGCTGGAGCCGCGGAGCTCGCTCGCGTACGAGCGGTCCGAGCTGGTGCCCGACGAGACGGCGGCGCGGGTTGCGGCGCTCGCCGCCTGGCGGAGCGGCAAGGCCAAGATCCTCGTGGCCAGCGTCCAGGCGCTCCTCCAGGCCACCATCGCCCCGGCGGACCTCCCCGAGCGGATGCGCGTGCTCAAGCCCGGCGTGCGCGTCGGCCTCGACGCGCTCCTCGTCGAGCTGTTCGATTTGGGCTACGCGCCCGTGCTCGAGGTGGCGGGCCGGGGCGAGTTCGCGCGGCGCGGCGGGATCCTCGACGTGTTCCCGCCATCGGCCGCGCTGCCGGTGCGGATCGAGCTGTTCGGCGACGAGATCGATTCGATGCGCGCCTTCGACCCCACCGACCAGCGCAGCGTGGGCGAGGTGCGCGAGGTGGCCCTCTTCCCCGCGACCGAGCTGCTGCTGCCCAAGGGCGGTGCCGACGAGCTGCGGGCCAGGCTCGGCAAGCTCACGAAGGGGCTCCCCGAGCGCCTGGCGCTGGACCTGGCGCGGTTCACCGGCGAGGCGGTGTCCGAAGGCGCGGCGCACACCTTGGCCGGCCGGGCCCTCCAGGCGGGCGACGCAGCCGAGGTCTGGGCACGCCTGGTGGCGCCAGCGACGGGGCTCGACCACCTCGGGCCGGCCACGCTGCTCGTCCTCGACGAGCCCGGCGACCTCGCCGACGCCGCCGACTTCCTGTGGCGCCAGGCGGAGGAGCGCCACCACGAGCTGGTGGACCAGGGCGAGCTCCCGCGCGACTGGCCCACGGCCTACCTCGCGCCGCGCGACTGGAAGTCTCGGCTACACGGCGCGCGAACCCTCGAGCTGACCTGGCAGTCGGACGCGTCCGAGGCCGAGGGCATGGCCTACGCCTCGAGGGGCCTCACCAGCGGCGACCAGTTCGGCTGGCGCGAGCCTGTCCTGCCGCCGGGCCGCAGCGAGCGCCTGGTGGACGGCGTGGAGCACTGGCTGGGCGAGGGCGCCCGCGTCGTCCTCGCGTCCGACCAGGCGCCGCGACTCGCCGAGCTCCTGGGCGAGGCCGGCCACGCCGTCGGCATCGTCAACCGCATCTCGACCCCGCCGCCGCCCGGCGCCATCGCCCTCGTCGAGCGCAGCCTCAACGGCGGCTTCGTCGGCGGGCCGGACGGGCTGGCCGTGGTCACGGACCGCGAGCTGTTCGGGTCAGTCCGCGTCCGCCGGCCCAAGGCCATGCGCCGCATCGTCCCGCGCGACATCCTCGAGCGCCTGACGCCTGGCGACCTCGTCGTCCACATCGACCACGGCATCGCGCGCTACGAGCAGATGCTCCGGCGCGGCGGATCGGGCGAGGAGCGCGACTACCTCGAGCTCAGCTTCGCGGCCGGCGACCGCATCTTCGTCCCGGTGGAGCAGATCAACCGCGTCTCGCGCTACTCGGGCGGCGAGAACCCCACCCTCTCGCGCCTCGGCGGGACGGAGTGGCTGCGCACCAAGCAGAAGGTCCGCAAGGCCGTCACCGACCTCGCCGACGAGCTCCTCGCGCTGTACGCGAAGCGCGAGGCCGCGGAGGGCTTCTCCTACTCGCCGGACTCGCCCTGGCAGATGGAGATGGAGGCGTCGTTCCCGTACGAGGAGACGCCGGACCAGCTGCGCTCCTCCACCGAGGTCAAGGTGGACATGGAGGCCCGCCGGCCGATGGACCGGCTGGTGGTCGGCGACGTGGGCTACGGCAAGACCGAGGTGGCGCTGCGGGCCGCGTTCAAGGCCACCCAGGACGGCAAACAGGTGGCTGTGCTGGTCCCCACCACCGTGCTCGCAGGGCAGCACTTCACCACCTTCTCACAGCGCTTCGGGGCGTTCCCGATGACGGTCCGGCTGCTGTCGCGGTTCGTGTCGGCCCGCGAGCAGGAGGCGACGGTGGCCGGACTGGCCGCGGGGACGGTCGACATCGTCATCGGGACGCACCGGCTGCTCTCGAAGGACGTGGCGTTCAAGGACCTCGGCCTGGTCGTGGTGGACGAGGAGCAGCGCTTCGGGGTGGCCGCCAAGGAGCGGCTCAAGCAGCTGCGGTCGTCGGTCGACGTGCTCACGCTCTCGGCGACGCCGATCCCGCGCACGCTCAACCTCGCGCTCGCCGGGATCCGCGACCTCTCGGTCATCGAGACGCCGCCCGAGGACCGCCTGCCGATCCAGACCCGTGTGGCCGAGGCCTCGGCCGGGCTGGTCCGTGACGCGGTGCTACGCGAGCTCGACCGCGGCGGCCAGGTGTTCTACGTGCACAACCGCGTCGAGACCATCGAGGCCCAGGCCGAGCAGCTCCGCCGGCTCCTGCCAGGGGCCCGGATCCTGGTCGGGCACGGGCAGATGCCCGAGGGCGCGCTCGAGAAGGTGATGCTCGCCTTCGCCGACGGCGCCGCGGACGTGCTGGTGTCCACGACGATCATCGAGTCCGGGCTCGACATCCCCAACGCCAACACGATCATCATCGACCGGGCCGACACGCTCGGCCTCGCCCAGCTCTACCAGCTCCGCGGTCGCGTCGGGCGCTCCTCGCGTCGGGCGTACGCATACCTGCTGTACCGACGGCGCGAGCGCATGAGCGAGGAGGCGCGCAAGCGGCTCCAGGCGATCTTCAACGCGTCCGAGCTGGGCGCCGGGTTCCAGATCGCCCTGGCCGACCTGGAGATCCGGGGCGCCGGGAACATCCTTGGCGGCGAGCAGAGCGGGTTCATGGCCTCGGTCGGCTTCGACCTCTACTCGCGGCTGCTGACCGAGGCGGTCGAGGAGGCGAAGGCGCGCCGTGACCACCGCGAGCCCGTCCGCGAGGTGCCGCAGGCCGTGGTGGACCTGCCCATGGACGCGCACCTGCCCGACAGCTACGTGCCCGACGAGGCGCAGAAGCTCGAGCTCTACCGGCGACTGGCCCGGGCGCGGACCGCGGGCGATCTCGCCGCGTTCCGCCAGGAGGTGACCGACCGCTTCGGGCCGATGCCGACGCCGGTGCTCCGGCTGGTCGAGGTGGCGGAGCTGCGGCTGTCGGCGGAGACGGCCGGCGTGGCCTCGGTGGCGCGCGAGGAGGGGTGGCTCGTGGTGCGGTTCGGGGCGGCACTGTCGCGGGCGACGGCGATGCAGCTGCTGGCGCCGGGGGCGGCGGGCGGGGCGGCGCCGCTGCCGGGGGTGCGGCCCGGCGACCTCACGTTCGCGTCGAACCAGGTGCGCATCCGGTTGCCTCGTGACCCGCTCCGCTCGTGGACGCTGACGCAGGCCGTCGTGGCTCGGCTGGTTGCGGCCGTCGGCGGGGGAGCGGTGGCGGGCTCGGTGGAGGAGCCGGGCGGGAGCGTTCCGCGATGAGGTGGCAGCGGCTCTTCCCGCCCCGGCGGCGCCGGTCGGCGCGGGTTGTGCTGCTCGATCCGGATGGGCGGGTGCTTCTGTTCCATCTCGACGTGTCGTCGGACCCGGCAGGGCGCGGCTACTGGTATCTGCCCGGTGGCGGTCGCCTGCCGTTCGAGTCGGTCGAGGCGGCGGCGCTTCGCGAGCTGCGCGAGGAGACCGGGATCCGCGACGTGGCCGTCGGGCCCGTGATCGGCGCGCGGGCGGAGGTCTCCTTCGTGTTCCGCGGTCGGCGCATCGTCCAGGACGAGTGGTACGTGGCCGGCTGCGTGCCGAGCCCGCACGTCGGAACCGGGCGCCGCGGGGACGGCGAGGCGCGCGCGGTCGCGGCCCATCGCTGGTGGTCGCTCGCAGACCTCGCCGCGACCGGCGAGACGGTGTTCCCGCCGGCGCTCGACGAGCTGGTTCGGACGGCAGCAGCGTGGGCAGCCGGTCACCCACGAGACCCGCCCCGCGGCCCAAGCATGGGTTGAATCGGGTCCGGCGAGCATGGCCGGAGGCCGGAAGTCCGGTTTGCGGTCGACCCCTGCTCGCCGACCCGTCCCCTGACACATCTTTGCAGCGCCATGGAGCACGGTCGCCGCCATCCCCGAAAGCGCCGCTGCTGGGGCCGGTGCTAGGCTGCGGCGGTGGACCCGAGCAATGCCGTCGACGACTACCTTGCAGCGGTCCCCGAGCCGCACCGCGAGCTGCTCGCCCACATCCGGGCGCTGATCCACGGAGCTTGCCCCGGGGCGACCGAGACGATCTCATACGGGATGCCGGCGTTCGAGCTCGGCGGGAAGAAGCTCGTCTGGTTCGCGGCCTTCAAGCGGCACTGCAGCCTTTTCCCGGGGAACCCTCACGTTCGGGCGGCGCTGGGCGAGGAGCTCCTGCCGTTCCTCGGCGAGAGGTCGACGATCCGGTTCTCGGCCCAGCACCCGATCCCCGACGAGCTCGTCGCTGGGCTGGTCGCGGTCCGGATCGCGGAGATCTCAGGCGCGCGCACCTGACGCGCGCCGGCGGCTCACCCCCAGATCGACCGGCGCCCCCTCCGCGCTACGCCTTCCGGATCGCGTCCCCCTCGCGGACGACGCCGCCCGCGACCACGCGGACGTACATCCCGCGCATTCGGAGCGACCGCCCGACGGGCGTCGAGATTCAGCGGAGCGCGTCCGGCCCGAAGCGCGTCGCGCGCCGCATCGCCTAGCGGTTCGGCCGAGGATCCTCCTCGCCGGCCGCCTGTGTCGGGCGCTCGAACGTCACGCGATACCAGTTGGCCGGATGCTCTGGAGCGCCGACGACCGGCAGCGTGAAAATCTCTACCGACGCCACGAGGTAGCCGCGCTTGCGCATCGCCGCGGTGTCGGCCTCGATCCTGGCGGCCAGCCGCTCCTCCGACTGCAGCCCCACCCGCAGGCCGAGTGCCGCGAACAGCGGCGCGAGCAGCACGTTGGCCCAGACGAGCAGGCTGTCGCGACCGTACTGGCGGACTACCACCGGTCTGGGCGCGGACCGGCCCAGCCGCCCGCCCACCATTGTTCGCAGCGACACGCTCGGACGCCTCCGTTCCGGAACACGATACGCGCGGCCTTCGGAACGGGCCACGTCGGCAGCGTGCACCAGACTGACGAGGCATCTGGAAAACGACGCCCAGGACGTTGTCAGCGCCGGAAACGCACCTGGTTCATCATCGGTGCATGACGACTCCCTGGTTCGGCCTCCACCTCCCGTCCTACACCCATCCCGGGACCCCCGGCGCAGAGCTGTTCGACAAGACCGTCGAGCAGGCGAAGGCGGCCGAGGCGGCGGGCTTCGGCCTGGTCACCGTGATGGACCACCTCAACCAGATCCCGGGCATCGGCGTGCCCGACGAGCCGATGATGGACGGCTGGTCGGTGCTCGCAGCACTGGCGCGCGAGACGAAGCGGGTCCGCCTCTCGACCCTCGTCTCGGGCGTCACCTACCGCAACCCGGCCCTGCTGGCGAAGACGGCCACGACGCTCGACGTGATCTCCGGCGGGCGCGCGATCCTCGGCCTCGGCGCTGCCTGGTACGAGGCGGAGCACGAGGCCTTCGGCTTCGACTTCCCGCCGATCAAGGAGCGGATGGACCGCCTGGACGAGGCGCTGACGATCATTCGCGGCATGTTCAGGAGCGAGCGCTCGAGCTTCCATGGCGCCTTCTACCGCACGGTCGACGTCATCAACGTCCCGAGGCCGGTGCAGCCCGGCGGCCCGCGGATCCTTGTGGGCGGGGGCGGCGAGCAGCGCACGCTTCGGATCGCGGCCAAGCACGCCGACATCACGCACTGGTTCCCGCTCGGCATGGAGACGCTCAACCGCAAGACCGACCTGCTGCGCGGCTACGCCGAGGAGATCGGGCGCGACCCGTCCACGATCGAGCGGACGATGGCGGCGCCGGTGCTGGTGGGGCCCGACGAGGCCGGGGCCAAGGCGATGCTGGACCGCGTGGCGCCCGACCGCCGACCCCACGTGTTCGCGGGAACCCCGGAGCAGGCCGCGAACGAGCTCCGGCCCTACCTCGATGCCGGCTTCGCGGGCTTCACGTTCAACAACAACATCTACACGACGCCGGAGCACGTCGCCGTCCTGGGCGACCTGCTGCGGCTGATCGGCGGCTGACCCCACTCCGATCCTGGCATCGGCGCAGGCGCTGGCCGCTGGCGCTGGCGTCGGCCGCCGCCGCCGGCCGCCGGGCCCCTGGCACTGGCACTGACCGCAGGGCCCCTGGCCCCGGGCGCTGGCCCCGGGCGCTGGCCC
>JAJXUG010000046.1 GCA_021783095.1 Chloroflexota bacterium
CTCCGTCGTCGAGCGCCTCGCCAGGCTCGCCCCCGACCAGCGTGCGGCGGCCACGGCGCCGCCCGGGCCGGTGCTGGTGGTGGCGCCCGCGGGAAGCGGAAAGACCACAACCCTGGTCGCGCGGGTCGCCTGGCTCATTGACGCCGGGGCGGACCCGCGCACTGTGACACTCGTGGCGTTCAACAAGCGCGCCGCGGAGGAGCTGGTGGAACGCCTGGACGCGGCGCTCGCGCCGCTGGGGGCGTCGGCGTCAGGCGCGGGGGGCGTGCGGGTGCGGACGTTCCACGCCCTCGGGCGCGAGGTCCTCGCGGAGGCGGGGGTCGACGTGACCGCCCTGGCGGACCGGGACGCGGTGGTGCGCTCCCTCTGGCCCGAGATGCCGGCCGCCGACCGCGGGCGCCTCGACCTCGCGTTCAGCCGCCTCAAGCTCGACCTTCGCGTCGACCCGCGCGACGTGGAGGCGGACGAGGCGGCCGGCCCGGTGGCGCGGGCGTGGGCGCAGTACGAGCGGGCGCTGCGCGACGGGGGCGCGCTCGACTTCGACGACCTCGTGGTCCGGGCGCTCGCGCTGCTGGAGACCCACGCGGCGGCCCGGGAGCGGTGGCGGGCCCGCAGCGCCACCCTGCTCGTCGACGAGGCGCAGGACCTCGACCGGACCCAGCTCGACCTGGCACTGCTGCTCGCGGGCGAGCGGCGCAATGTGACCCTCGTCGGCGACGACGACCAGACGGTCTACGGCTGGAGGCTGGCCGACGTGCGCCGCATCCTGAGCCTCGCGGCCGCGCTCCCGGGACTTCGCCGGATCGACCTCGAGACCAACTACCGGTGCCCGCCGCCGGTCGTGCAGCGGGCGGTTCGGCTGGTGGAGCAGAACGAGGAGCGGTTCGCCAAGCGCGTGCTGGCCGGGCCGCGGAACGCGGGGCGACTGATCCTGGCGCCCGACGCCTCTGACGACGTGGTCCGCGTCGCGCGGGCGATGGCCTCGTGGCCGGACGACGGGAGCACCCGCGCCGTCCTCGCGAGGACCAACCGCGAGCTCCTCGTCCCGGTGGTGGTCGCGGTTGCGCGCGGCTGGCCGTTCCGCGCGCCCGACATCGCGCTTCCTGTGGAGGACCCGCGGCTGAACGGGCTGCTCGCCAGCGCCGAGTCGGCGTCGAGGGACCCCGGCGGACCCCTCGTCGCTCTCGCCCGCGTCCGCGCCGAGTGCCGGGCGGTCGAGGCCGCCAACCCTCCCGCCAACCCCGACGAGCCGACCGAATCGGACCTCGTCACCGCGCTTCTCGGCTGGGCCGCGCCGCTCCCCACGCTCGACGCGCTACGAGGCCACGTCGAAGCCTTCCGCGGCCGCTTGGCCGAGCTCCGCCGAGACGACGCGCCACTCACGCTCGCCACGGCCCACGGCACCAAGGGCCTTGAGTGGGACCACGTCGTCGTGCTCGCGGACGGCTTCCCCGGCCGGCGGTCGATCGCGGACGCGGCGGAGCCCGAGCGCGCTCTCGAGGAGGAGCGCCGGCTCGCCTACGTCGCCTGGACGCGCGCCCGCCGCTCGCTCACGCTCCTGTTCGACCCGGCGGCCCCCTCTCGGTTCCTGCTCGAGGCCTTCGATCCCGAGGAGCTGGGGACCGGCCTCAGCCCTCGTGCCGCGTAGACTGCTGCCCATGCAACCGAGATCCGACGGAACCGTCCCCCAGATCCAGCACGGCAGCGTCTTCCTCCGGCCCGCCGAGAAGGACGACGTCGAGCTGTTCGTCCGCTGGCTCAACGACTGGCGCACCGGCAGGACGCTCGGCATGCGGGCGCCGCTGTCCAAGGGCATGGAAGAGAAGTGGGTCGAGCGGCTCATCGAGGGCCAGGGCAAGGAGGGCTACCACTTCGTCATCTGCCTGCTGGCTGATGACCGCCCGGTGGGCACAATCGGCCTCAAGGACCTCAACCTGATCGACGGCAGTGCAGGCCTCGGCATCTCGGTCGGCGCCGAGGAGGACCGCGGCCACGGCTACGGCACCGACAGCATCCATGCGCTGCTGCGGTTCGCCTTCGACGAGCTTCGGCTCGTGCGCGTCTGGCTCGACGTCTACGACATGAACATGGGCGCCCAGCGCGTCTACGAGCGCGTCGGCTTCGTCCACGAGGGCACGCTCCGGCGCGCGGCCTTCCGCGAGGGCGTGCACCGTGACGTGCACCGCATGGGCGTCCTGGCCGACGAGTGGCGGACGCTGGCGGCATCGTCGGAGTCCGACCCGGCCGTCGCACGGCAGTGACCAGGCTCCCAAGCCTCGGGCCGCGCGGAGAGGGCTGGGTCCTGATCCAGGGCGTGCTCCTGGTCGCGATCGGCCTCGGCGGGCTCACCGAGACGCCGTTCTCGCCTGAGGTCTTGACACCCGCCTCTGTCGTCGGCCTCCTGCTGCTGGCGCTGGGTGGGCTCATGGCGCTGCTCGGCGTCCGGCAGCTCGGGAGCGCGCTGACCGCGCTCCCCCACCCGCGCGACGGCGGCGACCTGGTCGAGACGGGCGTCTACCGCTTCGTCCGTCACCCGATCTACGGCGGGCTCGTGATCGCCGCGCTGGGCTACGGACTGGCGATGCACGCACCCGTCACCGGGATCGCGGGCTCCGTCGTGCTGCTCGCCTTCTTCCGTCTCAAGTCGGCCCGCGAGGAGGTCTGGCTGGAGGCGCGCTATCCCGGCTACGCGGCGTACCGGGCGCGAACGCGCCGCATCCTCCCGCTCCTGTACTGAAGCCGACGCACGCACTGGACTCGAGGCACGGTTCGCTCGCGGCCTCGTCGTTGGCCTCGCGACTCCGTCCGGACTGGCGCGGTCAGCCGCCGACGTCGCGCCTGGCCAGCTCCTTGAGCAGCTTGTCGACCGCGTCGAGGAACGGCTCGGTCAGGTCGCGCGGCAGCGCGTCGCGGATCGAGTCCTTCGGACCATAGGCCGAGCGCGCCCGGAGCGCGACCCGGCGCAGCTCGCCGAGCTCGCCGTCGCGCAGCAGGTCGGGCAGGGGCTCGAGGTACGTGACCCAGCGCGTGATGCCAGCCTGCCGTGCCGCGTCCAGGAGGCGGTCTGCGGCGCGGGCCGCCACCATGGCCGCCTCGTCGATCGCGGGCCGCTCGTGGCGCGCCGGGCCGGCCGGCCGTCGGGCTGCTGGACGACCGCCGGTCACGACTCCGCCGGGCTGATCTGGATCCCGCCGTCCCCGCCCGACCGCACCAGCACCAGCCCGAGCCGCTTGCGCTCCGACCCGTTGACGAGGATGCGGAACGAGTAGTCACCGGGCGACGGGAAGCGGATCCCGTACAGGTCCACGCTGAACGTGACGATGTTGTCGCGCCCGTCATCGTTGCCGCGGGCGACCAGCGAGCCAGTCGCGGAAGTGACGTCGCGGCCGTCGGGGTCGAGCAGGACGATGCCCAGCTCGTGCTCGCGCTTGGTCTCGGGCGCCGTGACGAGCAGACCCACGACCAGCGCCAGGTGCGCGTGGACCAGCGGGAACGTCGGCCCGCCGATGCGCGTGATGCCGCCGCCGAGCACGTGGAACTTGTGGCCGGGGTTGGTCTCGGCGGCGTCGGCGAGGAAGGCGTACTCGATGTCGGGCATAGGGCGATGGTACGGCGTGCGGGCGGGCGCCGTGAACCGCGACGCCCCCCGGATCGTCCTTGCGGACCCGCCGACAGCGCCGCTGCGAGGCGCGTCGAGCGCGCTCAGCGCTCCCCCGCCGATCGGGCGGCGGCCACCCGCTTCCGCGCAGGCACCATCTCGGGCAGGGGGAGCACCTCGCGGGCGCTGATGCCCGGCCGGCCGGCCTCGTCCGAGAACGTCACGTCGGACAGCGGGACGAGGGGCTCGCCGCGGAGCACGCGCGCGAGGTACTCGCCTGTGGCCGAGCCCGGCGTCTCGGCGACCCGCTCCGGCGTCCCCTCGGCGATGACGAGACCGCCTCGCAAACCGCCTTCGGGCCCGAGGTCCACGATCCAGTCCGCGGTCTTGATCACGTCGAGGTTGTGCTCGATCACGAGGACGGTGTTCCCGTTGTCCACGAGCCGGTGGAGCACCGCGAGCAGCTTGTCGACGTCGGCGAAGTGGAGGCCGGTGGTGGGCTCGTCGAGGAGGTAGAGCGTCTTGCCGGTGGCCCGCCGCGAGAGCTCCGTGGCGAGCTTGACGCGCTGTGCCTCGCCGCCCGAGAGCGTGGTGGCCGGCTGGCCGAGGTGGACGTAGCCGAGGCCGACGTCGAACAGGGTCTGGAGCTTGGCCTTGACGTTGGGGACGGCCGCGAAGAACTCGTTGGCCTCCTCGACGGTCATCTCCAGGACGTCCGCGATCGAGCGGCCCTTGTAGTGGATCTCGAGCGCCTCGCGGTTGTAGCGCTTGCCCTTGCACACCTCGCACGGGACGTAGACGTCCGGCAGGAACTGCATCTCGATCTTGATGATCCCGTCGCCCTTGCAGGCCTCGCACCGGCCGCCCTTGACGTTGAAGCTGAACCGTCCCGGCTGGTAGCCGCGGACGCGGGCGTCGGGCGTGCCGGCGAACAGCTCGCGGATGGGACCGAACAGGCCCGTGTAGGTGGCCGGGTTGGACCTCGGCGTCCGCCCGATGGGGCTCTGGTCGATCTCGATGATCTTGTCGATGTGCTGCACGCCCTCGACCGCGTCGTGGGCGCCGACCGGCTCGCGTGATCCGGTGAGGTCCCTGGCGAGGGCCCGGTACAGCACCTCGTCCACGAGCGTGGACTTGCCCGAGCCGCTGACGCCGGTCACCGCGATGAAGGTGCCGAGGGGGAACTTGACGTCGATCCCGCGCAGGTTGTGCTGGCGGGCGCCGCGGACCACGAGGTGCTTGCCGTTGCCGCGGCGACGCCGCTCGGGGACGGCGACCATGCGCTCGCCGCGCAGGAAGGCGCCGGTGATCGACCGCGGCTCTGCGAGGACGGCCTCGAGCGGCCCGTTGGCGATGATCTCGCCGCCGTGCTCGCCGGCGCCCGGCCCGATGTCGATCACCCAGTCCGCGGTCCGGATGGTCTCCTCGTCGTGCTCGACCACCAGGACCGTGTTGCCAAGGTCCCGGAGCCGGGTCAGCGTCGCGATCAGCTTGGCGTTGTCGCGCTGGTGGAGCCCGATGGACGGCTCGTCGAGGATGTAGAGCACGCCCATGAGCGTGGTCCCGATCTGGGTGGCGAGCCGGATCCGCTGCGCCTCGCCGCCCGAGAGGCTGATGCTCGCGCGGTCGAGCGTGAGGTAGTCCAGGCCGACGTCCACGAGGAACCCGAGCCGCGCCACGATCTCCTTGAGCACCTGACGGGCGATGGTGGCCTCGCGCTCGGTGATCCGGCTCATCAGGGCGGCCGCCCAGTCGAGCGCCTCGGTGACCGAGAGCCGGGATGTCTCCGCGATGTTCCGGCCGTCGACGGTCACGGCGAGCGTCTCGGGGCGGAGGCGCTGGCCATGGCACGTGGGGCACGGCTTCTGGACCATGAACTTCTCGAGCTCGGTCCGGATGTACTCCGAATCGGTCTCCTTGAAGCGCCGCTCGAGGTTCGTGACCACGCCCTCGAACGTGGCGACGTAGGAGTTCTCGCCGCGCTCGTGGCGATAGCGGACGACGACCTTCTCGTCCTTCGGCGCGTAGAGCAGGTACTCGATGGCCTCCGCCGGCAGGTCCGCGACGGGCGTGTCAATCGACCAGCCGCGCGAGCTGAACACGGCGTCCGTGATCTTCATGCGCCAGCTGATCTCGGTGGGCATCTTGTTCCAGGGCACAAGGGCGCCTGCGCGGATGCTCTTGCGGCGGTCCGGGATGACCATCTCCGGGTCGATGACGAGCTGGCTGCCCAGGCCGGTGCACGTGGGGCACGCGCCGTGCGGCGAGTTGAACGAGAACGACCGCGGCTCGAGCTCGTCGATGGTGGTCCCGTCGTAGGGACACGAGTAGCGTTCGCTGTACCGGCGCTCCTCGAACGCGGGCTCCTCGCCGTCGCGCGGGACGGGCGCGACGACCATCACGCCCTCGCCCAGCCGCAGGGCGGTCTCGACCGAGTCCGCCAGGCGGGCGGCGTCCGGGTCGGGGAGCCTCGCGCCGGAGTCCGGGTCGATCGGCCGCCCAAGCTCGTCCCGGGCCCAGCCGTCGGGGACCTCGGCGCGGCGGACGACGAAGCGGTCCACGACCACCTCGATCGTGTGGCGCTTGTACTTGTCCAGCGTGGGCGCCTCGGACAGGTCGTACTGCGCGCCGTCCACGCGGACGCGGACGAAGCCCTGCTTGCGCGCGCCGTCGAAGACGCGGTCCCCCTCGGTCTTGCGGTCCTTGATCAGCGGCCCGAGGACGAGCAGCCGCGTCCCCTCGGGCTGGGCGAGGATCTGGTCGACGATCTGCTGGACGGTCTGGCGCTCGATCTCCCGGCCGCAGTTGGGGCAGTGCGGGTGGCCGATCCGGGCGAACAGCAGGCGCAGGTAGTCGAAGATCTCGGTGACCGTGCCCACCGTCGACCGCGGGTTCTTGGACGCGCCCTTCTGGTCGATGGAGATCGCCGGCGAGAGGCCGTCGATCTGGTCGACGTCGGGCTTCTCCATCTGGCCCAAGAACTGGCGGGCATACGAGGAGAGCGACTCGACGTAGCGCCGCTGGCCCTCGGCGTAGATGGTGTCGAAGGCGAGGCTGGACTTGCCGCTGCCGGACAGCCCCGTGATCACCACGAGGCGGTCCCGCGGGAACGTGACGTCGACGTCCTTGAGGTTGTGTTCGCGCGCGCCGCGCACGACGATTCGATCCTGGGGCACGGGTCGAGTGTAGCGACCCAGCGCATTTGGAACAAGCGTTCGTTCCTGCCTCGGCTGCGAGCCTCGCGGCGCCTTGTTCCCCAGGGCCACGAACTCGACGAGACGTTGGCGTCGCGCCGGTCCCAACGCGCCGCGCACGCCCGCGCCGCCGCCGACGACGCCGCCGGCTGCGACAGTCCCCGGGAGGGATAGGCGCCTGCCGCCTCCGGCCGATCCCAATCCCCGGCAGGAATTGAACCGGCCCCGCGACGCGCGGCAGCGCCGCGGCGCGCCCTCGCAGGGAGCGCGCGCGCTGACTCCGGTCGATCCCAATCCCTGGTGGGGATTGAACCGGCCCCGCGACCGCCCGGCGGGCCGCGGCGCGCCCTCGCAGTCCCGAGCCGGGCATACGAGACGACGACGTAAGTGGTAGGTAAGTGCCCCGGCGTCCCATGAAGCATGCGGAGGACGTCGATCGATCTCGCGGCCGAGCGGAGCGCCTCCGACGCCCGGAGGCGCCTGCGCGAGGACCTGCGTCGGATGCGCGACGACGCGGGCGTCTCGCTCTCGGCACTCGCCCGTGCGTCGGGGGTCCCGAGCGCCTACGTCTGGCGGATCTTCAACGGCGACGAGCGCCCGTCGATCGAGACGTACGCGCGCCTCGCCGCGACACTCGGCGCCGATCTCTCGGCGCGCCTCTACCCCACCACCGGGCCGGCGATCCGCGATCGCCACCAGGCGCGGATCCACGAGGGGCTACTCGCCATCGCTACTGCCCGCTGGCGTCGAATCTCGGAGATCGGCGTGCGCCGCCCGGTCAGGGGATGGATCGACCTCGCCCTGCACGATCCCCGTGAAGGCGTGGTCGTCGCAACGGAGATCGAGTCCGAGATCAACCGCCTCGAGCAGCAGGTCCGCTGGTCGAACGCGAAGGCTGACGCCCTCCCCTCGTGGACGGGCTGGGCGGAGCTCGGCGAGCCGGCAATCAGTCGGATGATGGTCGTCCGGTGGACGCGGACGACGCGTGCGGTGGCCGTCGAGTTCCCGCGCCAGCTGCGCTCGGCGTTCCCGGCCCATCCGGCCGATGCGCTCGCGGCGCTGACTGGGCCCGCTCCATGGCCGGGTCCCGCGTTGCTCTGGGCGCGCATCGGCCCGACGGGCGTCCGATTCCTTGATGAGCGATGACGCGTCGCGCGTCCGTCATCCCTAGCGGGTACGGGAAACGACACGAGACTCGCGCGCGTGTTCCCTCCCACGGTCCGAACCGCGACGAGCACGCTCGTGACGATGCCCCCGCGTTCCCTGACAGGGAGGGCGAGGTCCCACGGAACCGCCATGCCCGTCCCTGACAGGCGTGGCCGGGCGCCGCGTCAGGCGCGGGGCGGGCCAACCTCGATGCGGGCGGGGAGCGCATCCAGTGAGCCCCGGGCAGGCGACAAACTCTCGAGACACCATGCCGGCGGCCGCGTAGCACTGGACCATCTCGGCCTCGTCCGGCTCGGAGAAGCCGAAGACCGCCACGTCGCACGCCTCGCCGGTCCGGCCGAGCGCCGCCTGCTCGTCGTGCAGCCGCGCCAGCATCCCGGCGAAATCGTCGGGACCCAGCGTCAGCTCGCTGCCGTCCTCCGCGGTGGCCACGGCGATCCAGCCGTCCCAGCACGCCGCCCGCCGGATCGCCCCCGGCTTCGTGCCGCCGATCCAGATGGGCGGCCGCGGGGCCTCCACCGGGCGCGGTCCGATTACCTGCGCCGCCGAGCCGCGCAGCCACGCGTCGATCAGCTGGGCGTCGCAGTCGAGACGGGCGAAGCGCTCCGCGTCGAACGCCTCGCCAAAGACCGTGAAGTCACCCGGGTCGCCGCCCGCCCCGATGCCGAGCACGAGGCGCCCATCGCTCCATGCGTCGAGGCTCGCCGCTCCCTGCGCGACGAGCTGCGGCCGGCGCCGCGGGAGCGCGATGACCGAGGCGATGACCGAGGCGATCAGCCGGAGGCGAGGGGAGGCCGCTGCGACGGCCGCGAGCGCGACCCAGGGGTCCGTCGCGGAGGCGCCCATAGAGACCCCCAGCGAGTCCCAGACAGAGACCCCGTCCCAGCCCGCTCGCTCCGCCGCGACGGCCAGCCGGACGATCCGCCCGCGGATCCGCGAGCTCGCCCAGCGGCGCGATGTCGACCGCGTACTCGACCATGTCGACCTCCCCTCGGCCGGAATCCCTCGGCCGTTGGCCGCGTATCAGCAGTCGCGCTCTCAGTAGCCGCGCGGTCGGCGGCTGCCCGGGCGCTGGCCCGTCCGGCGCCGGATGTTGGGCGTCACCGTGTGGTCCCAGGTGGGGCGGTCCAGCCAGCGCGCCTGCCAGCCCGTGTCCTCGTCGTCGTGCTCGTCGCGGATGCCGGGGAACAGGTCGGTGGCAATGCCGCCCGCCGCATCGCCCTCGCCGGGGCCGCCGCCCCCCTCGGCCGCGTCCGGCTCCTCGCCCGCCGCAAGCACCCTGACCTCGGTGACCTCGAACGAGGGCGCCTCGCCACGGCGCTCGCCGCCCTTGCCACCGGGCCGGTGCGCCGCCGCGCGCTCCTTGGCCGGCAGCAGCGCGTCCTTCGCCGCCCGCTCCGCCGCTCGCGCCACCACGACCGACGCGTCCTGCTCGAGCACCCGGAGCCGGATCTGCTGGATCTCGTCCCGGAGCGCGGCTGCGCGCTCGAACTCGAGCTGCTTGGCGGCGGCCCTCATCTCGGCCTCCATCTTGGCCACCAGCCGCTCCACCTCGGCTGTGTCGGCGGCCGCCAGGTTCGCCGCCCGCCGCTCGGACGAGTACACGATCGTGTTCTCGGCCACCGCGCGCAGCCGGTCGTTGATGTCGTGGATCCCCTTGATGATCGTCTGCGGCTCGATCCCGTGCTCGGTGTTGTGCTTCTCCTGGATGCTCCGCCGGCGGTCGGTCTCGTCGATCGCCGCTCGCATCGAGTCGGTGATCCGGTCCGCGTACATCACCACGCCGCCGCCGGTGTTGCGCGCCGCCCTGCCGATCATCTGGATCAGCGACCACGCTGACCGGAGGAACCCCTCCTTGTCCGCGTCGAGGATCGCGACCAGGGTCACCTCGGGCAGGTCGAGGCCCTCGCGGAGGAGGTTGATGCCCACCAGCACGTCGTACACGCCGAGGCGCAGGTCCCGCAGGATGGCGACGCGCTCGAGCGTGTCCACCTCGGAGTGGAGGTACTGGACCTTGACGCCCAGCTCCTTGAGGTAGTCGGCCAGATCCTCGGCCATCTTTTTGGTGAGGGTCGTGACCAGGGCCCGCTCGCCGCGCTCCACGCGCAGCTTGATCTCCTCGAGCAGGTCGTCGATCTGGCCCTCGGTGGGCCGGACCTCGATCCTAGGGTCGACGATGCCGGTGGGCCGGATCAGCTGCTCCACCACCCGCTCGCTGCGCTCGAGCTCGTAGGGGCCGGGCGTGGCCGAGACGTACACCGCCTGGTTGAGGTGCGCCTCGAACTCCTCGAACGTGAGCGGCCGGTTGTCGAGGGCCGACGGGAGACGGAAGCCGAAGTCGACCAGGATCTCCTTGCGCGTCCGGTCGTTCTTGTACATGCCGACCACCTGCGGGATCGTCATGTGCGACTCGTCCACGATCAGCAGCCAGTCCGGCGGGAAGTAGTCGAGCAGCGTCCACGGCCGCGAGCCCGGCTCGCGCCCCGACAGGTGGCGGCTGTAGTTCTCGACGCCGGAGCAGTAGCCCAGCTCGCGCATCATCTCGAGGTCGAAGGTGGTGCGCTGGCGGAGTCTGGCCGCCTCGAGCGCGCGGCCCTCGGCCTCCATCTGGCCGACGCGCTGCTCCATCTCCTCCTCGATCGCGAGGATGGCCGCCTGCAGCTTGTCCCGGGGCGTGACGAAGTGCGACGCCGGGAAGATGTTGAGCTCCTGGCGCTCGGCCAGGAGCTCGCCCGTGAGCGGGTCGATCTCGGTGATGCGCTCGACCTCGTCGCCGAAGAACTCGACCCGGACGATCTCCTCGGAGCTGGCCGGGCCGATCTCGAGCGTGTCCCCGCGGACGCGGAACCGGGCGCGGGTCAGGGCCGTGTCGTTGCGCTGGTACTGGAGGTCGACGAGGTGGCGCAGGACGGCATCGCGCCGGTACTGGCCGCCGGCGCGCAGGCGCAGGACGGTGGCGCCGTAGTCCACCGGCGCGCCCAGGCCGTAGATGCACGACACCGACGCCACGATGATCACGTCCCGCCGCTCGAACAGCGCGTGGGTCGCGGCGTGGCGCAGCCGGTCGATCTCCTCGTTCCGGCTGGAGTCCTTCTCGATGTACGTGTCCGAGCGCGGCAGGTACGCCTCGGGCTGGTAGTAGTCGAAGTAGCTGACGAAGTACTCGACCGCGTTGTCGGGGAAGAACTCGCGGAACTCCGAGTACAACTGCGCGGCCAGGGTCTTGTTGTGCGCGAGGACGAGCGTCGGCTTGTTGTGCTTGACGATGGTCTGGGCCATCACGAAGGTCTTGCCCGTGCCGGTGGCTCCGAGCAGTGTCTGGCTCCGCAGCCCGCGGCTCAGCCCGTCCGCGAGGCGCTCGATGGCGGCGGGCTGGTCACCCGTGGGCTCGAACGGGGCGACGAGGCGGAACTCCGGCACAACCGGATCGTACACGATTCGCCGTGATTAGAACAGACGTTCTCACCGCCTCGCGCCCGCGGATGGGACCAACGGGCCATAGGCCGCCCCCCGCCACGGCCCGACACTTCGAGGCGATCCACGGCTGCGCCTCGGTCAGGGGACGCAGCCGGTGCCCTGGGTTCGCCGGGCGGGCACGGCACCACGGGCGGCCCTGGCCGTCTGCGACGGGAGGCCTCGATGGAGATGGAGTACAAGGACCCCGGGCGCCGGGGGAAGTGGATCGTCCTGCTCGGGGTGATCCTCGCCGTGGGGGCGGCCGCGGCGGCGTTCTACCTCATCAACAACGCGCAGCAGCAGGCTGGCCGCGGGACCGCGAAGACGACGACCGCCGTGGTCGCCGCCAAGCCGCTGCCGGCGAAGAAGACCCTGACGGCGGACGACCTCATCGTCCGCGACGACATCCCGCTCGACTCGACTACGAGCATCCCCGGCATGGTCGCGACGACGAAGGACCAGCTCGTCGGCCGGGTCCTCGGCGTTGACGTGGCGGCGGGCCAGCTCATGACGCTGAACCTGCTCGCGTCGACCAGCGTCGGCGGCCAGTTCCCGATCCTGGGCCCGGGCGAGACCGTCGCGCCCGACTCGGACGCCTGGCGCGCGATCTCGGTCACCGTGTCCGACGACCACGCCGTGGGCGGCATGCTCACCGCGGGCATGACCGTCGACGTGGTGCTGACCGAGGCGATGAAGGCCCCGCCGAGCGCCGCGCCCACGACGCAGCCGGGACAGAGCGGGTCCCCCTCCCCCACGCCGAGGCCATCGGCGTCCGCCATGATCTACGAGGCCGGCCTGAGCACCAAGGTCACCTACCAGAAGATGCAGATCCTCGCCCGGACGGGGACCTCGTACGTCCTCAAGGCGACCCTGCCCGTGGCCGAGGAGATCACGCAGGCCGTGCTCGACGGCGGCGTCTTCACACTGCTCCTCCGGCCCGACCAGGACACGCGGATCCTCGACGTGTCCGGCCTGGGCACGACGACCTCGCGGATCCTGCAGCGCTACGGCCTGCTGTTCCCCGAGGCCTGGCCAGGCAACGGGCACATCCCCAGCAACCCGCCGATCCCCGCCATCACGCCGGCGCCGTCGCCGTCGGACTCCGGCTCGCCCGCCCCGAGCGGATCACCCGCGGCGTCGCCGGCCGGGGGTTGACCGTCGCGGGCCCACGGGCGCCTGATGCCCGCCCAACCATCGACTCCATCGCGCGCCGCTGACCCGGCGCGCCTCCCCTCGAACCGCCCGGCCGACCCGCCCCGGCCGGGCGGTTCCATGTCCCGGACTCGCGGTCGGCGCGAGGCGGATTCCGCCAGGCCCGCGCACGTGCGGAGCCACTCGTCAGCGCCGGACGGCGAGCGCCTCCGCGAGGGCGGCCACGACGAGCGCGCGCGTCTCCGCCATCGGGACGCTGGTGTCGATGACGCGGGTCGCGGCAGGCCGGAGCCGCTCTGCCAGGCCGGACTGGGCCGCGATGCGGCGCTCGGCGTCGTCGGGCGGCGTCCCGCGCCCGGTCAGCCGCTCGCGCTGCGAGGCGGGGTCGCAGACCACAAGCCACACCTCGTCGCACAGCGCTGCCAGCCCGCCCTCGACCAGCTTGATCGCCTCGACGGCAACGGCCGGCGCGCCGTCCCGCTCCGCGCCATCGAGCGCGGCGATGATCCTGGGTCGGACCGCCGGGTGGACGATCGCCTCGAGTTCGCGGAGCATCGTGGGGTCGGCGAACACGAGGCGAGCGAGCCCTGCACGGTCGAGGGTGCCGTCCGGCTGCGTGACCGGCGGCCCGAAGTGGCGCACCACCGCGTCGTGGGCAGCCTGGCCGGGTGCGGTGACCTGCCGCGCCACCGCGTCTGCGTCGACGACGGTCACGCCGACCTCGGCCAGCCATCGCACGACCTGCGACTTGCCGCAGCCGATCGGGCCCGTCACGCCGATCCGGACCGTGCGGCGCCGCCCGACCGGCGCTGCCCGCCGAGGGGCGGTCACGGCGCCAGCTCCTCGAGCTCCAGCCAGGCGTCCTCGGCCTCGACCATGGCCCGCGAGACGTCGGCGAGCTCACTCGTCACGCGCCGCATCTCCACGAAGTTGGCCGTCACCGACGGCTGGCCCATCGCGAGCTCCAGCTGCGTCCTGCGCAGCCCCAGCCGCGACAGCTCCGCGTCGAGCACCTCCCGGCGACGGCGGTAGGCGTCCTTGGACAGCTTCGGCCTGGCTGCTCGAGCCGGCTTGGGCTTCGGCGCCGCCGTGGCCACGGCGGCGGACGACGAGGCAGCCACACCAGACTTCGACACGGCCGCGCGACCAGCGCCCTTCGCGCCACCCGATCTCGAGCTGTCGACGCCCGAGGCTGCACTCTTCGGTGCCGGCGCGCCCGGCCGGAGACGGTTCGCGCGGCGCCGCGCCTCCGCCTCGATCGTCCAGCCGTCCGTGACCGCCGCCCGCCAGGCGCGATACCCGCCGTCGAACGGGACGGCGAGCCCCTCGCCGACCACCCACAGCCGCTCGCAGATGGTCTCGAGCAGCCGGCGATCGTGCGACACGACCAGGATCGTCGCGTGCGACTCGGCGAGGAACCCCTCGATCGCCTCGCGGGCCGCGATGTCGAGGTGGTTCGTGGGCTCGTCGAGGAGCATGAGGTTCGACGGCAGGATCCCGAGCAGCGCCAGCTCGAGCCGCGATCGCTCGCCGCCCGACAGCAGCCGGACCTCCTTGAACACGTCGTCGCCGCGGAACAGGAACCGCGCCAGGTAGCCACGCGCCTCGCCCGGCGTGACCGGGATGGCCTCCATGACCGCGTCGAGGACGCTGGCGCCCGGGATGGCCGCGTCGCGCAGCTGGGCGAGGTAGGCGGGCTGGACCTGGTGGCCGAACGTGATCGAGCCGTCGAGCGGCGGCAGGTCGCCGGCGATGGTCCGCAGCAGCGTGGTCTTGCCCGCGCCGTTGGGGCCGACGATGCCGATGCGGTCGCCGCGCTGGGCGGCGAGGAACGGCGCCTTCGCGATCTCGACGGGCTCGGTGGCGGCCTCCCCGTCGGGCCGGACGGCACCGCGGCCCGGCAGGTAGCCGACCGCGAGCTCGTCCACGCGAACCACCAGCTCGCCGCTGCGAACGGGGCCAGCGCCCGCGAGCGCGTTGCCGAGGAGCTTGAGGCTGCGCCCTGAGCGCGGCGTCTCGACCTTCTGCTCCTTCAGCCGATCCAGGCGCGCCTCGTGCTCGTGCATCTTGGTGTGCTTGCGCTGGCTGCGGTACTTCTGGACCAGGTCGACCTCCTTCTCGACCTGCGCCTGCAGCGCCCCCGCCTCGCGCAGCGCGCGCTCGTCGCGCTCGATCCGCTGCCGGTGGTAGCTGCTGTAGTCGCCGCGGAACACCGTGAGCTTGCGGTCGCGGAGCTCCCACACGCGCGTGACGGTGGCGTCGAGGAATGCCCGGTCGTGCGAGGCGACGAGCAGGGCGCCGCCGCGCCGGCGGAGGTGCTCCTCGAGCCACTCGATGGCGCTGACGTCGAGGTGGTTCGTGGGCTCGTCGAGGAGCAGCAGGTCCGGGTCCGCGATCACCAGGCGGGCGAGCGCGGCTCGGGTCTGCTGGCCGCCGGACGTCGCCGTGGGCGGGCGGCCCCACTCCTCGCGGGCGAAACCGAGCCCCGACAGCGCCTCGTCCACGCGCTGGTCGAGCGTGTACCCGCCGAGGATCTCGAACCGGTGTTGCAGCTCCTCGTACTCGGCTCCGGCGGCGTGGCCGGCGTGCTCGAGGACCGTCAGCTTCTCGGCCATGCGCTCCAGGTGCGCGGCGCCGTGGCGGACCGCCGCCCGGAGGTCGGGCGCGGTCATGAACGCCTCGTCGAAGTGCGCCTCCTGCGCGAGCAGCCCGAGCGAGAGGCCGCGACGGCGGGTCACCTTGCCGCGGTCGGCCTCGTCGCGGCCGGACACGATCCGCAGCAGCGTCGTCTTGCCCGCCCCATTGGGGCCGACGAGGCCGATGCGCTCACCCGGCGCGATGGCACCGGTGACAGCGTCGAGGATGACGAACGTGCCGATCTCGCGGGCGACGGCCTCGAGGCGGACGAGGCTCATGCGGAGGGCTCCGCGCCGGGATGGCCATCGGCCGTCGCGGGTTCGTGCCCGGCCCCCTGCCCCTTCCCGGCCGTGGCCTCAATCCCGGTCCCCGCGCGCGCCTGTGCCCGCCTCGCGGCGGCGGCCGCCTTCGTCCGCGCCGTCCGCTCGCGCGCCTTCACCGCCTCGTCCGAGGTTCGGCCCAGCGAGCCCTCGCCGTCGAGGTCGACCCAGCGTCGGCCCCTGCGGCCCGTCGCCGCCCCGCCCGGGCGCGGGGTCATCGTGCTCAGCAGCTTCGCGGCTCCCGGCCGGTCCCCCGCCGGCAGGCGCTGGCAGAACGAGCAGAAGTGGGTGGCCCGGATGCCGATGACGATCCGCCGGATCGGCCGGCCGCAGCGCCGGCACGGCTGGCCGGTCCGCTGGTAGACGTCGAGTCGCTCCTGCATCTCGCCGTCGCCGTCGGGCGCGGTGTAGTCGTCGATGGAGCTGCCGCGACGGTCGACGGCCTCGGCCAGGATCTCGCGCACGTTGCGGTAGAGCGCCCGCTCGTCGTGGGGACGGAGCGTGGCGGCCGTGCGCAGCGGGTGGAGCCTCGAGCGCCACAGCGCCTCGTCGGCATAGATGTTGCCCACCCCGGCGATGAACGCCTGGTCCACCAGCAGCGGCTTCAGCCGCGCGCGGCGGTGTCGGACCCGCTGCCGGAACTGGCGAATGGTGAACCGCGGGTCGAGCGGCTCGGGCCCGACGCCGTCGAACGGGTCGTCGTCGGCGCCGTAGAGGCCCACCCGGCCGAACTTGCGGATGTCGCGGAAGCGGAGCTCACGGCCGTCGTCGAGCGCCAGAGCGAGGCGCTCGTACGGGTCCCGGGGCATTGACGCGGGCACTACGAACAGCTGGCCGGTCATCTTGAGGTGGACGGTGAGGAATGCGCCGCCGTCGAGGTCGATGATCAGCTGCTTGCCGCGCCGGCCGATCCGCTCGACGCGACGCCCCGCCACGCCGAGCGCGAAGGTCGGCGGGTCGCCGTCGCGGAGCGTCCCCGGCCAGGCGACGCGCGCGCCCGTCACCACCGGGCCGGGCCCGCCGCCCTCGGGCAGCAGGAGGCGCCGGAGGTCGCGCGCAACGGTCTCGACCTCGGGAAGCTCAGGCATGGGGGCCAAGATAGGGCAGGCGGCGCCGGTTCGCGAGCGCGGGCGACTCGGGGGCGCTGGCGTCGGGCGAGTCGGGCGTCGCGCCGGTCACCCGGTGGTTTGCGGTGGCGTCGCACCAACAGGGTGGGTGTCCGGTCAGTCGGCTACACCCAGGTGACTCCAGCACCAACGGGGTTGGTGTCGGGCGGCTGGGATCGGGCTTCGGGCCTTTCAGCACCAACCGGGCTGGTATCCGGCCGGTCGGCCGCACAGGGGGGTCCTTCCCGCACCACCGGGGTCGTTCCCGCACCAACGGGGTTGGTGTCGGGCGGTTGGGATGGGGCTTCGGCCTTTCAGCACCAACCGGGTTGGTATCCGGCGAGTCGGCTGCGCAGGGGGTCGTTCCCGCACCAACCGGGTTGGTATCCGCGCACTTTTGAGGGTCCCGGATCGCGCGGCGGACTGACGGGGTTGGTGTCGGGCGGTCGGAACCGGCCCCGCGGGCCGTCCCGGGCCGCGGGATCCGCGGACAACCAACGGCCTTGGTAGTCCGGCGAGGAACGAAGTCGTCGGCGCGCTGCGTACGGTCATGTGAGGCGCGACCACCGCTCCCTGGCGAGCGCCCGGCCCCGTATCCTCCCGGCATGGCTGAGTGGTGGCGCGACGCTGTCGTCTATCAGGTGTATCCCCGCTCCTTCGCGGACGCGAACGGCGACGGTGTCGGCGATCTGCGCGGCATCACCAACCGGCTGGGATACCTGGGCGACCTCGGCGTGGACGCGCTCTGGCTCGGGCCCGTCTTCGCGAGCCCTCAGGTGGACCACGGGTACGACGTCGCCGACTACCGCGCCATCGACCCGCTGTTCGGCACCCTCGCCGACATGGACGAGCTGATCGTGGCGGCACACGCGCGGGGCATCCGCGTCACGCTCGACTTCGTGCCCAACCACACCTCCGACCAGCACCCGTGGTTCCGGTCGGCGGTCGAAGCCGGCCGTGGCAGCCCGGAGCGTGCCCGCTACCACTTCCGCGACGGGCGCGGCCCGGACGGCAGCCGCCCGCCGAACAACTGGCGCGCGGTCTTCGGCGGCTCCTCGTGGACGCGCGTGAACGAGCCCGATGGGTCGCCCGGCCAGTGGTACTACCACCTCTTCGCCGCGGAGCAGCCGGACCTGAACTGGCTGAACCCCGAGGTGCTGGCGGAGTTCGCCGACGTGCTGCGGTTCTGGCTCGACCGCGGCGTGGACGGCTTCCGGGTCGACGTCGCCGACGCGCTGATCAAGGATCCGGCGTTCCCCGACACGCCCGACGGCAGCCCGATCATCCCCAAGGGCGCCGACTCCCCCGTCCACGGCGTGTACCGCGCCTTCCGCCGCGTGCTCGACGCCTATCCCGGTGATCGGATCGGCGTCATCGAGACCGGTGCAGGCGATGAAGTCGTCGCCCTGTTCCTGCGGCCCGACGAGATGCAGCTCGCGTTCGGTTTTCGCCTCGTCCACGCCGCGCCGGATGCCCCGTCACTCCGGGAGGCGATCGAGACGTCGCTCGCGGCGAACGGGCGCGTGGGCGCGACCACGACCTGGGTCACCGACAACCACGACACGACGCGTTCGGTGACGCGCTACGGGTCACGCGCGAGCTTCGGGGGGGCGTATGTGCCGGGCGAGCTCCGGGCGAAGGACGCCGGTCCGGTGGACGTCGCGGCGGGCACGCGACGGGCGCGTGCGGTGGCACTCGTGCTGCTCGCGCTGCCCGGCGCCTCGTACCTCTACCAGGGCCAGGAGCTCGGCCTGCCCAACGTGGACGACCTGCCCGAGGCGTGCCTGCATGACCCCATCTGGGAGCGCTCCGGACACACCTTCCGGGGCCGAGACGGCTGCCGGATCCCGCTGCCCTGGGCGGGCGACCGGCCGCCGTTCGGGTTCAGCACGTCGCCCAAGACGTGGCTCCCCATGCCCGACTCGTGGGCATCCCTGACGGTCGAGGCCGAGATTGCCGACCCCGGGTCGATGCTCACGCTTTACCGCGACGCGCTCCGGCTGCGGCACGAGCAGCGCGCGCTGGGCCGAGGCGAGTTCCGCTGGGTCGAAGGGCTCGCTGACGACATCCTCGCGTTCGACCTCGTCCTGTCCGGGGAGACGGTCCGCGTGGTTGCCAACTTCGGCGCCGCCCCCGTCGCGCTCCCTGCGGGCAAGGTGCTGCTGGCATCGTCTCCGCTCGAGGAGGGCCTCCTCGCAAGCGACGCGGCCGCCTGGGTTCGACGCCGCATCTAGCCTGAACAGATCCCGGGGCGGGGCGGACGTGGCTATCCCACTGCGGGCTCAGCGGCGGCAGGTCGCGTTCCGAGAACCAACCTCGGGCATCGACCTCACCCGTTCTGTCGTCGCGCCCCAGGCCGGCACCCGCCGAGCCTGCGAACAGCGCTGAGAGGAACGGCAGTCTCAAGCGATCGTCGCAACACTCTCCTCGGCGGCAGCAGGAGAAGGTGCCCTCATTCGGAGCGCCTCGAGGTGCCGGCTGCCGGCGCGCCGCCTCGATTCCCAGTTACTCGCCACCCGAGTGCTCGATGGGGCCGCGTCCCCGGACACTCGTGACGCGGCTATCTGGTTCGCCTGCGGTCCCAGACACTCGTGCTTCACGTATCTGGGCAGAGGCGCCCGTCCAACACTCGGGGAGCGAGTGCCTGGGGACGGGCGGGCCGGGGCGGGGGGACACGCCTCCGCTATTCCGCGATATGCGCCCCAGCGTGCTGTCCGACGGCCGATCCCGAACACGCCTGCCGGGAGTACTCCGGTATCGAGCGTCCCTGACTACGCCCGTTGGGAGTGTGCGGACAACGTGGTCCGCATCGCACCCTTGCCGGGCGTCTCCGGGAAACCGCGTGGGCTCGGAGCCTCAACGAGGGCCCGCACGCTTGAAGGGTGGGCTCCGACATGGACGGGCGGACCTCCGCGGCCATGTGGGCCGCCAGGACATCGCCGGGACCTCCGCGCCGCGACCCCCGCCGGCGCCGCGGCCCCGAGCCGGCGGGCCCGGGGCCGCTCGGCCAGCGCCGCGGCACTCAGCCCGCCGCGATCTCCTCGGGCACCTCGCCGGCTTCGGCCAGCACCGCGTCGCGCTTCGATACCGGCGTCATGCCCTCCCACGAGTCGCCGGTCTTGACCTCGACCGTGAGTGCCACCGAGAGCGGCAGCGCGCCCTCCATCGCCTCGCGCAGGACCGGGACGAGCCGGTCGACCTCGTCGCGCGGCGCCTCGATCAGCAGTTCGTCGTGCACCGAGAGCAGCAGCCGCGAGCGGAACCCGCCCTCGCGCAGCGCCCGGTCGGCGCGGATCATCGCGATCTTGACGATATCGGCCGCGGTGCCCTGGATCGGCATGTTGATCGCCATGCGCTCGCCCGCCGCGCGCAGCGCGCCGTTCGACGACGACAGCTCCGGGATCCGCCGCCGTCGGCCCAGCAGCGTGGCGACGTAGCCGAGGTCCTTCGCCGTCTCGCGGATGTGGAGCATGTACCGGCTGATCCCGTTGTACGCGTCGAAGTAGCTCTTGATGAAGGCCTGCGCCTCCTCCCGCGAGATCCCCGCCCGCGACGACAGCCCGAAGTCGCTCATCCCGTAGGCGAGCCCGAAGTTGACCATCTTGGCCATCGAGCGCTGGTCGGCGGTCACCTCGGCGGGGTCGAGGTGGAGCACCCGGGCCGCGGTCTCGCGGTGGATGTCGGCCTCGCGCGCGAACGCCTCGGCGAGATGGGGGTCGCCCGACACGTGGGCGATGATCCGCAGCTCGATCTGGCTGTAGTCGGCGGCGACGAGCGTCGTCTCGGGCGAGCCGGCGACGAACGCGTGGCGGATGCGGCGGCCCAGCGGCGTCCGGATCGGGATGTTCTGGAGGTTCGGGTCGGACGACGAGAGCCGGCCGGTGGCGGCGACGGCCTGGTTGAACAGCGTGTGCAGCCGCCCGTCAGGCCCGATGAGGTTCGGCAGCGCCTCGACGTAGGTGGAGCGGAGCTTGGTGTAGATGCGCCAGTCGAGGATCGGCGCGATGACCGGGTGGACGCCGCGCAGCTCCTCGAGCACGGTTGCGTCGGTCGAGTAGCCGGTCTTGGTCTTGCGGCCCTTCGGCAGCCGCAGCTCCTCGAACAGGATCTCGCCCAGCTGCTTGGGCGACCCGATCGTGAACTGGTGCCCGACTGCCGCGTAGATCTCGGCCTCCAGCCGGGCGATCTCGGTCGCGAACTCGCGCTCGAGGGTCCCCAGCGCCTCACGGTCGAGCGCGACGCCCACCGCTTCCATGCGGGCGAGGATCGGGATCAGGGGCAGCTCGATCTCGGCGAACAGCCGCTCGGCCCCCTCGTCGCGGAGCGCGAGCTCGAGGCTCGGCCGGACCGCCAGCGACGCCAGGGCCTCGAGTCCCGCGACCGCGGTGGGCGGTAGGCCGGCGGCGGCGGGCGGGAGGACGAGGTCGAGCCGCTCCGCGACGACGTCTGCGATCCTCTGGGCGCGGAGCGCCGCGTTGACGAGGTAGGCCGCGATCTGGGTGTCGAACGCGATCGGCGTGGCGGGTGCCTCCCGGTCCTCGCCGAACCGGGCGGTGAGCACCGGCTTGACCTCGTGCCCGACGAGCGGGATGCCGAGGCGCTCCACCAGACGCCGGAGCGCGGTTGACGCCTCGGGCCCGTCCGCGGCCACGACCCGGCCGTCCTCGCCGGCCAGGGCCAGCGCGAGCGGGATCCCCGCCAGCGGCCGCGGGTCGTCGGCGACCAGCGCGACGCCCACCGACGGCAGGCCGCGCAGCCACGGCTCCAGCGCCGCGACCCCGTCCTCCCCCACCACGCCGATGCGCCCCGGGTCCATGATCGCCGCGGCCAGCGCCCCCGGCAGGTCGCCCGAGGCCGCCGCGAGCGCCTCCGCCCGGGCCTCGAGCGCAGGTGACGTCGTCGCGATGGCGCCGCCCGCGTGGCCGCCGGTGGAGAACGAATCGAAGTCGAGCGAAAGCTGCAGGGCGCCGGGGTCCGAAGGAGCCCGTGCCGGTGCCCCGGCTGCGGTTCCGGCTCCGCCACGCGCATTGGCCGCGTTCGCTGCCGCCGTGCCCTCGCGCGCCTCGCGCAGCGTGGCAGCTGCGTCCTCCGCGCGCTCGCCGACGAGCGGCGGCAGCCGGTCGATCAGCGTCCGGAACTCGAGCTCGCGGAACAGCCGCACCACCGCCTCGCGGTCGTAATCGCCCAGGCGCCCTCGCTCGGGTTCGAACACCACGTCCACGTCGCGGACGAGGCGCATCAGCTCGCGGCTCTCGAGGACGGTCTCGCGGTGCTCCGCGAGCAGCGGCTGGAGCTTGACCGGCGCCACCTGGTCGAGGTTCGCGAACAGGTTGTCGAGCGTCCCCCAGGTCGCGACGAGCTTCGCGGCCGTCTTCTCGCCCACGCCAGGGATCCCCGGGATGTTGTCGCTGGGATCGCCCTTGAGCGACTTGTAGTCGAGCATCTGGTCCGGCCGCAGGCCCCAGCGCTCCTCGATCCGCGCCAGATCGTAGGTCACGCTGTTCGACGCGCCGCCGCGCAGCGAGACCATCAGCCGGGTTTGCTCGTCCACGAGCTGGAGCATGTCCAGGTCGCCGGTGAGGATCGTGACCTCGTCGCCGTGGGCGATCGCCTGGCCGGTGAGCGTGGCGATGACGTCGTCGGCCTCGAAGCCCTCGCGCTCGTAGACCGGGATGCCGAGCGCTGCAACCACGGCGCGGACCTTGGGGATCTGATCGCGCATGTCGTCGGGCATGCGGGTGCGCGTGGCCTTGTACTCGGCGTAGCGGTCGTGGCGGAACGTGGGCTTCGGGAGGTCGAAGGCGACCGCCCAGCGGTCCGGCTTCGCGTCCTGGATGGAGCGCAGGACGATGTTGGTGAAGCCGAACACTGCGGTGACCAGCTCGCCGCGCGACGTGGTCAGCGGCTGGTCGATGAGCGCGAAGTAGCCGCGGTAGATCAGGCCGTTGCCGTCGAGCAGCAGGATTCGATCCATCGCGCTGAGTGTACGCGGCGGGGTCCCGGCGCGACCGGGGCGGTCCCGTTCGGTCCCCACGGCTTCGACGCGTCCGTCGCCGACCCGACCCGTGGCGTCCCGGGCGCGCCAACTTCGCCTCAGGGCACGCACCACGCCCGACTTTGGCGCTTCCGAGGCGCCAGGCTACCGTCGATGGCACGGCAGGAGCGCCATCTCCGGCCCTGTGAGTGATCGCAGGTCGGATTTGGCGCGCCCGGAGCGCCGCGCGCCGCTATCGCCGCGCCGTGGCGAGGAGATGCGGGCCGAGCCCGAGCAGCTCGGGCACGCGCTCAAGGCTCCGTGCCGCATCGAGCACGACCGCCCGGTCGGTCTCGTCCGCCAGCCGCTCGTCGAGGTCGGGCAGCGCGAAGGCCAGACCCTCGACCGACACGAGGTCGAGGCACTCGAAGCCGGCCGACTCGACCTCGGCGCGGAGTTCAGCGGGCCGGTGCGCATACCCGACGAACCCGCCGACTGCCAGCGGGCGCATCACGCCGGTCCGCTCCGCGGCGGGCAGCTCCTCGTGCATCGACGGGAAGTCGCGGTATGCCCGGCGGACCAGATGCGCGTGGAGCCGCGGGCTCCAGCGCGAGATGGCGGCGACGAACGCGACGCCGCCCGGGCGGAGGACGCGATGGGCCTCGCGCAGGCACCGGGCGCGGTCAGTGGCTTCCGGCAGGTGGTACATCGGCCCGAGCAGCAGGACGACGTCTGCCGAGCCGTCGGGCAGGTCGATGTCGCGGGCATCGCCCACCTTGGGATCAATCGCGAGGCCGGCCTCCCGCGCGGACCGAAGCGCCTGGTCCACGTGCAGCGGCACGACATCGCGGAGCCGCACGGCGTACCCGATCGACGCCAGCCAGAGCGCGTAGCGTCCGGGGCCGCCGCCGATGTCGGCGACGACGGCCGGCGGCGAGGGCAGGTGCCGAAGCAGGAGCTCGCGCGTCCGCTCGAACTCGACGAGGCCGAGCCCGCCATCGAGCCGGCCCTGCTCCTTGCCCAGCGCGTAGTGCGCCTGGAGCGCGTCGTCCGGCACCATGGCTCCTCCCTCGCGCGTCCCGTCACGAGCCACGATAGCGTCCGGGGTTTGAGGCGGCGGGTCGAACGACGAGACGACGCCTGCCAGTGACCGGATCGACGCCGCAGGGTGCACGGTGTGCACCTGGTGGGTCCCGGACGGATGGTTCGGCCGGACGTGTGGTCGAAGCCGGCGAAGCGGCGCCCCACAGCGTGGCCAGCGGCCCTCGCCACGTCGCTCCCGCCGCGTAGGATTCGCCCATGGCCACACGACGTGTCGGGATCCTCACCGCCGGCGGCGACAGCCCCGGGCTCAACGCCACCATCCGCGGCTTCGGCAAGGCCGCCATCGGCACGCACGGCTTCGAGGTGGTGGGCTTCCGTGACGGCTTCCGGGGTCTGGCCGAGGACCGCCACGTCAGGCTCGACAAGCGGGCGCTGGCCGGCATCCTGACCGTCGGCGGCACGATCCTGGGCACGAGCCGCGACAAGCCGAGCCGGATGCTCGTGGACGGCGAGGTCCGCGACATGACCGCGACGATCCTCGAGGTCTGCAAGCGCAACCGGCTCGAGGGCGTGGTGTGCCTGGGCGGCGGCGGCACCGCGAAGAACGCGCTGCGCCTCTGGAAGGCCGGCCTCAACGTGCTCACGCTGCCCAAGACGATCGACAACGACGTCGCCGGCACGGATGCGACCTTCGGCTTCGCCACCGCACTCGAGATCGCCACCGAGGCGATCGACCGGCTCCACTCCACCGCCCACAGCCACCACCGGGTGATCGTGGCTGAGGTCATGGGCCATCGCGCGGGCTGGCTGGCGCTCGGGGCGGGCCTCGCGGGCGGCGCCGACGTGATCCTCATCCCCGAGATCCCGTACACCGTCAACAAGATCGCGAGCGCCATCAAGGAGCGCGTCCGCAAGGGGTCCGGGTTCAGCATCGTCGCCGTGGCCGAGGGCGCGCGCTCGGTCGAGGACGCCCGTGCGCTGATCACGGCCGAGGCCCGACTTGCCCGCGCGAAGGACCCGATCGCCCGCGAGACGATCAAGGCCGAGATCGTCCAGCTCGAGCTCCAGCACCAGGGGAACACGCTCCGGCTCGCCCAGCAGCTCGAGCTGCTCACGGGCCTCGAGTCACGCGTGTCGATCCTGGGCTACATGCAGCGGGGTGGCACGCCGTCGGGCGCCGACCGGCTGCTGGCGACTCGCCTCGGCACCGCGGCCGCGGACTTCGTGGCCGAGCGGACATACGGGATCATGGTCGCCGCCCACGGCGACGGCGTGGCAGCCGTCCCGCTGGAGGACGTTGCCGGGCGGCGCAACATCGTGCCCGACGACCACCCGTGGCTCCGGGCGGCGCGCCACACCGGCACCTGCCTGGGCGACTGACGCCGTCGCGGGCGAGTCGCCCGGCCGTCAGGCCCGCAGCGTCCAGGCGATCCATCCACCCCGACCGGATCGCCACGCCGCGCGCACAACTTCTGCACATCGCCCTGCGAGGCTGATCTCCATCAAGCGACCGCGGCCCGCCCGATGGGCCGCCAATCGATCGGAGATCGCAACCTGATGCGCGGGTTCCTCGCCTTCATCTTCCTGGGCCTCGTGGCGCTCGGCGCCGGGGCCGCCGGCTACAACATCGGCCTCTCGCATGAGGTGACGACCGCCGCCGCCGCCAACGGGGCCACGGTGGTGTACGGGGGAGGCTGGCACTGGGGCGGGCTGCTCTTCCTGCCCTTCGCCTTCCTCCTCGTGCCGCTGTTCTTCTTCGGCTTCTTCGCGTTCCTCGCCTCCGCCTTCGGGCCCCGCCGCCACTACGGCCACGGGCACTGGGGCGGGCACGGCGGCGAGGACGGCCCGATGGGCTTCGGCCCGATGGGCAGTCGCCGCTGGGACGCCCGCCGCGAGTGGATCGCCGAGGCCCACCGTCGCATGCACGAAGAGGATGCCGCGCGCGGCACCTCGCCCTCCGGCACCACCGGCTCGTCCGGCGGGTCCGGCCCCTCGAACCCCTCGGGCGGCCCCACGGCCGGCTGACGCTCCTCCCCCTCCCACGCGACGCCGGGCGGTATCCTCGCCCGGCGTCGCCGTCGTTCGGAGCCCCATGCGCACCATCCTCGTCGTGGAGGACGAGCCCCGGATCGCGGGCCTCGTCCGCGACTACCTCGAACACGCCGGGTTCGCCGTGCTGACGGCGGGCGACGGCGCAGGCGGGCTGGCCCTGGCCCGGGCGCGGCGCCCTGACGCGATCGTGCTCGACCTCGGCCTGCCCAAGGTGGACGGCCTCGACGTCATCCGCATCCTGCGCGGGGACTCCTCGGTGCCAATCGTCGTGCTCACGGCCCGCGGCGACGAGACCGACCGGATCATCGGCCTCGAGATGGGCGCCGACGACTACGTGGTCAAGCCGTTCAGCCCCAAGGAGCTCGTGGCGCGGGTGCGGGCCGTCCTGCGGCGCGCCGAGGCCCGGCCGCTGTCGTCCGAGCACTTCGCCGTCGGCGACCTCGAGATCGACATCTCCCGGCGGCGGGTGATCGCGGGCAACCGCATCGTTGAGCTGACGCCGACCGAGTTCGAGCTGCTGGCGACCCTCGCCCGCGAGCCCGGCCGCGTCTGGACGCGGGCGCAGCTCCTCGACGCGGTCCACGGGTTCAGCCTCGAGACCTACGAGCGCGCGATCGACGGGCACATCCGCAACCTGCGCCGCAAGCTCGAGCCCGTCGGCTCGGGGGCGCGCTACGTGCGCACCGTGCACGGCGTCGGGTATGCGCTCGAGGACCTCGAGGAGCCGACGGGATGAGCCCGCCGTCCGACGGCGCTGGGCAGCGACCGCCGGGCCACGAGCCCGAGCCCGAGTGGCACGAGCACGAGCCCGAGTGGGGCGATCCCGAGTTCGACTGGGAGGCCGAGCGCGCGCGGTGGCGCGCCCGGCGCCAGTCGTGGCGACGCCATCGCATGGAGGTCGTCGGCCGCTATGGCGACCGACCCTTCCGCCGCCATCGTCCGCCATTCGGCTGCATCGGCTGCGCCGTCGTCGCCTTCGTCGTCATCGTCGGCTCGACCGGCGCCTTCGTCACCTGGATCCTCGCCTCGGTGTTCGGCTTCGTGGCGCCGCACGCGGGCCCCTCCGCGGGCAGCGGGGTCGCCATCGCCGCGATCCTCCTGATCGCCATCGTGGTCTCGATCTCGGTGGTCTCGCAGTACGTCCGGCCCCTCGCCGCGCTGGCGAACGCGACCCAGCGCCTCGCGGACGGCGAGCCCGACGTTCGCGTCGCCGTCCGCGGGCCGCGCCCCGTCCGCGAGCTCGCGTCATCGTTCAACGCCATGGCGGAGCGCCTCGACCGGAGCCGCGCCAGCCGCCAGGCGATGCTCGCCGACGTCACGCACGAGCTGCGGACCCCGCTGACCGTGATCGGCGGCGGGCTCGAGGCGATGCTCGACGGCGTCCACCCCATGGACGAGGACCACGTCGCGCCGCTGCTGGCCGAGACGCAGGTGATGGACCGCCTGCTCGACGACCTGCGGACGCTCTCGCTCGCCGAGGCGGGCGCGCTGGCGCTCCACCGGGAGCCCGCGGACCTGGTCGAGGTGGCCGACGAGGCGGTGGCGGCCCAGCAGCCGCTGGCCCGGGCAAAGGGCGTGGACCTCTCGCTCGGTGGCGACGCCCAGCTCGAGGCCTCGGTCGACCCGGTCCGGCTGCGCGAGATCCTCACCAACCTGCTGACGAATGCGATCCGGCACACGCCGTCGGGCGGACGGGTCGAGGTCACCGTGCGGGCGGCCGAGGGCGAGGCGGTGATCGACGTCCGCGACACGGGCGAGGGGATCCCCGCAGCCGACCTGCCGCACGTCTTCGACCGATTCCAGCGGCGTGCGGACTCGGGCGGGAGCGGTCTGGGGCTCACGATCGTGCGCGACCTGGCGACCGCGCACGGCGGCTCGGTGGAGGCGACGAGCGACGGGGTTGGGCTTGGCGCGCGGTTCCGAGTGCGGCTGCCGATCCGCGCCTGACCCTGCAGGTCACGAGATCCAGTCGACCGCCTCGATGACGCGGCCATTGGTCGCGTCGATGATCACCAAGACGCCCTGGCCGTCGAGCGGCCCGAGGATCCAGCCCAGGCTCACGAGCCACACCTGGTCGCCCGGCGCTGGAACGGGGCTGTTCACTGCGGGACCCATGACGCCCAGCCGGGCGAAGGTGCCCAGGCGCACGTCGAGCACGCGCTCCTTGGCGTAGTCGGGGCGGGCGGCACGGGCGATCGCGATCGCCTTCTCGCGGTCGAGCGGCGTGCTCGGCGTGGGCGTCGGTTCGGGCGGAGGGGGCGTGGCGGCGAGGCGCGGGCCGCCGCTCGGGGCGACAGGCGTTTCGAGCGCGGCGGGGGACGCGGGGGCGGAAGAGGGCGCGAGGCCGCTGAACCCTGGCGTGGCGTCGGCCGCGCTGGGTCCGCCTGCCAGGGCGACGCCCGGGCCGGATGCCTGGGCAGTCCCCGGGGTGCTGGGCGCCAGCGCCGCGCTCCCGGCGCCGAGCGGGAGGCGGAGGCCGCCGCCCAGCAGCAGCCCGGCCACGCCCAGCGCGGCGAGCGAGGCGGCGAGGGGCCCGGCGGCGGAGCGTGCGCCCGCGAGCGGGGCGAGCAGCCGGCGCCAGCCGCGCGGGCGGCGGAGCGCCTCGGCGTCGGACGCGGCCAGCCGGAAGTCGCGCGGGCGGGCGGGCGCCGGGGCGGCGGCCAGCGCCGGCGCCAGCGCGCGCAGGTCGCGGTGGAGGCGGGCGCACTCGGGGCAGGACGCCACCAGCGCCGCGGCGCGCTCCAGGTCGGCGCCCGACGCGTCGCCCGCCGCGTGGGCGGCGACGAGGAGC
>JAJXUG010000008.1 GCA_021783095.1 Chloroflexota bacterium
AGCAACCGGGGCGGGCACCAGGCAGCTTCCGCGACATCATCCCCTCGAACCGGGCGACCTCATCCCGGACGCGCCCGAGCCTGCCCGTCAGCCCCTCAGAACGCGCGTTTCACACCAGCCACCTAGGCCCGCTTGATGACCTTCCAGATCTCCTCGGCCGGCCACTTCGTCGCCCAGTCCGAGCCCTTCGGCATCCAGCGTGAGGTGGCATCAGCCGGCGTCTGTGGCTCCAGCATCTCGAGGATCTCGAACCCCGAGGCCGTGAACAGCCGGATCCACTCGCCGTGCGCCGGGTGGAACTCGACCGACGTGTCGCCCGGCCACGTGATCCGGCTCGAGCCGAACTGGGGCCGCAGCAGTCGCTCCGTGGGGGGCTCGGTCTCGTCGTCCGGCGACGCGAGGTAGAACACGAAGCCGTTGGTCAGGACGTGGAGCCGGCCGCCGGGCCGCAGCAGCCGCGCCGCCTCCGGGACCCAGAGCACCGGGTCGGCCCACAGGACCGCGCCGTACTCGCTGATCGCGAAGTCGAACGAGGCGTCGGGGTAGGGGACCCGCTCCGCGTTGCCCAGCAGGATCGGGAAGTCCAGGCCGTGCTCGTGCTGGAGGCGGGCCGCGGTCTCGAGTTGGCGGGGCGAGTTGTCGATGCCGACGGGCCGCGCGCCGCGACGCGCCATCCAGGCCGAGACGTAGGCCGTGCCGCAGCCGAGCTCGATCGCGTCCTTGCCGGCCAGGTCGTCGGGGAGCATTCGGAGCTCGGCCTCGGGCAGCCCGAAGATGCCCCACCGCTCCTCGCCCGGCGCCAGACGCCACGAGCGCTCGCCGGGCTCGACGAACCGCTCGGCGTAGAGGTCCCAGGCGGCGCGGTTGGCCGCGACGTGCTGAGGCAGGGCTTCTGAATCCCCCTGGGTCTCGGCGGTCGAACGATCCGTGCCCACCTCAGCCTCCCCGGTGCTTGGCGGCGGCCGCCGCCAGCAGTTCCACGAGCCGCGTGCTGTTCGGCCGCAAGTCGAACTGGACGTGCCCGACACCAAGGTCGCGCCAGGCATCGAGCGCCCGGGCCACCGCGTCCAGGTCGGGCGGCAGCGCGTCGGCGGTGATCGGCCGGCCCTCTGCGGGCGCCTCGCTGTCGATCACCAGGCCCGCCGTCACCTCGAGCGTCGCCGGGTCCCGGCCCTCGGCCTCGCAGGCGGCGACCAGCTGGGCGCGCCGCGTGTGGAACCGCTCGGTGGGAACGCCGAACCAGGCGGCATTCCACGAATCGGCATGGCGGGCGGTCAACCGCATCATGCGCTCGCCCTTGGAAGCGATGAGCACCGGCATCCGCCCGGGCAGTCGCGTCGGGCGGGGCGGCGGCGGCAGGACCACGGCGTCCTGCGCGTGATGCCACTGGCCGTGGAAGGTGACGCGCTCGCCGCGGACCAGCGGCAGCATGACGGCGAGGAACTCCTCGAACCGGCCCACGCGATGGTCGAACGGGTAGCCGAAGGCTTCGTACTCCGGTTCGTGCCACCCGGCGCCGAGGCCCAGGGTCAGTCGACCGTCCGACACCTCGTCGATCGCGACCGCCATCTTGGCCGTGACGCCCGGCGACCGGAACCCCGTCCCGAGCACGATCGTGCCGAGCTCGATCCGGCTCGTCACCGCGGCGACCGCCGCCAGGATCGCGAGGGAATCGTGGGGCCCATCCTCCTCGCCGGGAGCACGGTACAGGAGGTGGTCGTAGGCCCACACACTGTCGAGCCCGGCCTGTTCCGCTGTGATCGCCACGTCGCGGATCGTGGACCAGCGCGACGCCCCGGGTCCGTCGTTGTCGTTGAGGGGAAGCACAGAGCCGATCTTCATGCCCCCATGCTACGGGGTCAGGGGCGGCCCTCATCCCCGACAATGGGCGGGTGACCGTCTCGCCACGCCCCGCCGCCCGCATCGACCCGCGCCTCCTGGCCGGGATCGCGTTGGCGGTCATCATGTGGGTGCTGGTGATCGCCTGGTCGGATCCCACGGTCAACGCGACCCAACCCTGGAACGGCCAGCCGGTCACCGCCCAGGACGCCCGCTCCTACTACGGGTTCAACTACGCGGACCTGTACGCCGGCCGCACCGACTGGAACGCCATCGGCGCCTACCCCTACTCGCCGGCCTTCGCCCAGCTCCTGGCCCCGCTCAACCTCCTGCCGTGGACGCTGTTCGTGGCGGCCTGGACCGCGATCCTGATCGCCGCCGTCTGGTTTCTGACCGGGCCGGAGTACCTCCTGCTCGGCCTGGTGGTGGGCGCCATGGAGATCGCGGGCGGCAACGTCTCGCTCCTGCTCGCGCTCGCGATCGTCAAGGGGTTCCGCCACCCATGGACCTGGGCGTTCCTGCTGCTGACCAAGATCACGCCCGGGGTGGGGCTGCTGTGGTTCGCCCTGCGGCGCGAGTGGCGCGCGCTGGCGATCGCGATCGGGGCCACGGCGGTGGTCGCGGCCGTCTCGTATCTGCTCATGCCGCAGGCGTGGCGCGACTGGATCGACCTGCTTCGCGGCAACACGGGCAAGGGCGGCACCTGGGCCGCGATCCCCATCCCGCTGCTGGTCCGTGGGCCCATCGGCGTGGCGCTGATCGTCTGGGGCGCGCGCCGGAACCAGCGCTGGACGGTGCCGGTGGGCGCAATGCTGGCGCTGCCCGCGCTGTGGTACGGGTCGCTCTCGATGCTGCTGGCCGTGATCCCCCTGACCACGCGCGGGGAGCGAGCCCGGGCGTGGGCGCGCCTGCGCGCGGCCGCGATCCGGACGCCCGTCCCGCGCGCCTGACACGGCGGCCGGCGGCGCAGCGCCGCGCAACCGGACGCGCCGCCCAAGCGGCGCGGGCATCGGGGGCCGAGATCAGCCCCCGGCAGCGACCACCGCGGCCAGCGCGTCGGCGAACGGGTCGAGGTTGGCGCTCGTGAAGCCGGCCACGTTGATCCGCCCCTTGCCGACGACGTAGACGCCGTGCCCGTCGCGGAGCTGCGCGACCTGGTGGGTCGACAGGCCCAGCAGCGCGAACATGCCGCGCTGCGTGGCGATGCCGCTCCAGTCCCCCGGGACCCGCCGGGCCTCGAGGGCGGCGACCACCGCGCGCCGATTGCCCTTGATCCGCGACCGCATCCCGGCCAGCTCGACCTCCCAGCGCGGGCGCAGCTCGGCGTCGCCGAGAATCGTGCGGACGATGTCTGCGCCGTGGGCGGGCGGGTTCGAGTAGTTGACGCGGATCGCCGCCTTGACATGCGACTGGGCGGCGCTGGCGTCCGCAGCGGAGCGGGCGATCAGGAGCATGGCGCCGACTCGCTCCGAGTAGAGCGAGAACGTCTTGGAGAACGACGTGGAGACCAGCAGCTCGGCGCCCGGCCGGACCAGCTCCATCAGGCCCGCGGCATCCTCGCGCAGCCCGTCGCCGAAGCCCTGGTAGGCGAGGTCCACCAGTGGCAGGAGCCGTCGCTCCTCCACGAGGTCGCCGATCCGTCGCCAGAGCTGGGGCGAGGGGTCGACGCCCGTCGGGTTGTGGCAGGCGCCGTGGAGCAGGACGATGTCGCCCGGGCTCGCCTGCCCAAGGGCCGCGAGCATGGGCTCCTCGTCGATCCGGCGGCCGGCCGGATCGGTGTACGGGTAGGTGCGGACCCTGAAGCCGGCGGCCTGGAACATGGCCGGATGGTTGGGCCAGGTTGGCTCGCTCATCCACAACGTCTCTGACGCGCCGGTCTGGCGCAGGAGGTCGGCCGCCACCCGGAGCCCACCGGTGCCGCCCGGGGTCTGCGTCGCCAGCGCCCGGCCCGACACCACCGCCTCGTGGTCCTTGCCCAGCACGAGCTCCCGAACCAGCTCGCGGTAGGCGAGCTCGCCGTCGATGGGCCGGTACAGCTTGGTCGCGGCCCCCTCCGCCAGGCGTCGCTCCGCCTCGATCACGGTGGCGAGCAGGGGGGTCTTGCCCGTCTCGTCCACGAACACGCCGGCCGAGAGGTTGACCTTGTTCGGGCGCGGATCGTTGCGGAACGCCTCGGCGAGGCCGAGGATCGGGTCGGGCGGTGCGGCGACGCGGGCGAAGGACGGGAGCATGGGAAGACCTCGACGCAGGGCTCAGGGGGGCGCCAGCAGGACTCTACACGGATGGCCCGGTTGCGGGCGAGTGGCGGGCGCCCTCAGGGCGCGGCGGCCCTCCCCAGCACGGCGCCGATCCTGTAGGTGATCAGGGACGCGGCGAGTCCGACACCGACCTGGCGGGCGCCGACCAGCAACGCCGGCCGGTGCGTGAGCGTCGACACGGCCGCACCCACAGCGAACAGCGCCGCCATCGACAGTGCGAGCGCGCCCCAGAAGGCGGCGGACCCGGTGGACACGAAGTAGGGGCTCGTGCTGGCTGCGGACGCTGATGTCCTCGCCCATGGCCATCGAGAAGGCGCCCGCCAGCAGGCCTGCGACGCCGGCGATCAGCACGGTGCGGCCGTTGTTGGACGCGGCGCCCACGCCCATGATCAGCGCGAGGTTGCTGACCAGGCCATCCGACGCGCCGAACACGACCGGCCGGACGATCGATGCGCCGGGCGTGTCGTGCGGGCTCTCGTTCGAGGAGCGATGAGCAGCGGGCGCGGCGTGAGCCCAACCACGACACGGCGGCGGACCTCCAGGGGGGCGGGGCTCGAGGGGTCGATTGTCGCCTCGCCGGCCGTTCGGGGGCGCGTCGGGGGCGGCGACAATCCTCCCATTGGCCCTCGGCGTCAGCCCCGGACCTGCCCGACAATCAGGGCATGACCGTCACGCACCCCATCGCCAATTCCGCCACCCTCATCGTCTACGGCGCCGACTGGTGCCCCGACTGCCGCCGCTCCAAGCGGCTCCTCGCAGAGCGCGAGATCCGCTACACGTGGGTGGACGTCGCCGCCCAGCCGGAGATCCGGGCCGAGCTGGCCGCGAATGGCTACCCCGCGATCCCCGTGATCGTCCTGCCCGCCGGCGGCATCCTGATGGAGCCGTCCGACGACGAGCTCAACGCCGCGCTGGACGCGCCTCCGACGGTGGCGACGGTCTGATCTCCCGGACGCCGGCCAGACGGGGAGGATCTACTCGCTCTCGGCGTCGTCGAGCTCGAGCAGCAGCTCGTAGGACGCGTCGCCCAAGAAGGCCCGGACGGACGCCTCGGTCTCGGCGGTCACGTCCACGGGGGCCTCGCCGTCGTCCTCGTCCGCCTCGACGTCGCCGCCCGCGAGCACGCTCATCACGCGCGACGGCGTGGGCTCCACGGCCCACTCGTCGCCGGTCTCGGGGTCAACGTCGAAGAACGACACGGCGTCGATCTCGTAGACCGCGCCGTCGGGGCGCGTCAGCGTGCACGCCCACGAGTCCTCGTCGTCCACGGGGCGGATGGTCAGCGACAGGCCGAGCGAGCGGAACAGCTCGCCGAGCGTGGCGGGTGAGTCGGTCATGGGGAGTCGTCCTCGCGCGGGATGGTGCGCCGAGCGTAGCGCGTGTGGCGCAGGGCCGTGCGGCGCGCCGGTCGCATTTCGTCGAGCGGGTCGCCCCAGCTCCTCGACGGCGCCCGGCCGGCCGCTATCCTTGCGCGATGACGCACGACACCCAGGTGGCCGTCATCGGCCTCGGCTACGTCGGCCTGCCGCTCGCCATCGCGTTCGCGGAAGCCGGCCTCAACGTCGAGGGCATCGACGCCTCCGCCCGTCGGATCGCCGAGCTGGCGTCGCGCCACTCGCCCATCGACGACATCACCGACGAGCGGCTGGGCTCGGCGCTCGACGGCCGGCTTCGCCTGTCGGTCCCTGCCGAGGCCGCCGTCTCCGCCGCCGACGCCGTGTTCATCTGCGTGCCCACGCCGGTCACCGGCACCAAGGACCCGGACCTCGGCCCGGTCCTCTCGGCGGGGCGGCTGATCCGCGACCACCTGCGCGCCGGGCAGCTCGTCATCCTCCAGTCCACGACCTTCCCCGGCACCACCATGGGGCCGCTCCGGGAGGTGCTCGAGGAGGGTGGCCTCCGGGCAGGCGCCGACTTCGACCTCGCCTTCGCGCCGGAGCGCGTCAACCCCGGTGACCCGGCGTCGGCGTCGCGCGGCGTGCCGCGGCTGGTCGGCGGCTCGACGCCGGCGGCCACGGACCGCGCGGCGGCCCTGCTGGGCCGAATCAACGACCGGGTGCTCACGCTCTCCTCGCCCGACGCCGCCGAGATGGCGAAGCTGCTCGAGAACACGTTCCGCAACGTCAACATCGCGTTCGTCAACCAGCTCGCGCTGCTGTGCGAGCGGATGGGCCTCGACGTCTGGGAGGTCATCGACGCAGCCGCGACCAAGCCCTTCGGCTTCATGCGGTTCACCCCCGGCCCGGGCGTCGGCGGGCACTGCATCCCGGTCGACCCCTACTACCTGTCGTGGCGGGCGCGGGAGTTCGACTTCACCGACCGCTTCATCGAGCTCGCGGGCGACATCAACTTCGCGATGCCGCGCCACGTGGTGGACCTGACCGCCGAGGCGCTCAACGAGCGCAGCAAGGCGCTCAGGGGCTCCCGCGTGGGTGTGATCGGCGTCGCGTTCAAGCCCAACGTGCACGACCCGCGCAACTCGCCGGCCGGCGCGGTGCTCGCGCTCCTCGCCGAGCGCGGCGCCGAGGTCCGGTACCACGACCCGCACGTGCCCGAGTACCGCGACGATGCGGGCGGGGTCCACACTGGCGTGGGCCTCGACGCGCTGCTCCACTGGGCCGACGTGCTGGTGGTGGTGACCGCCCACCGGAACGTCGAGTGGGATCACCTCTACGCGAACGCCGAGCTCGTGGTGGACACCGTCAACTCGTCGCTTGGGCGGGCCGTGAAGCCGAAGCAGGTGTTGCGCCTGGGCGCGGGGTGGTCCACGGGCGGGTGATCTCGGAGCGCGCCCGGGGCGTCCGTCCGTGCACTCCGGGCGGGCTCAACCCCAGACACTCGGCACGGGAGTGTTGGACGGGCTGCGGTTCTCAGACACTCGCCCCCTGAGTATCAGGGCGCCCAGGGTTCCCAGACACTCGCGAGCCGCGTGAACGGGAACGCGAGGTCGCCGAGCACTCGTGCGGCGAGTGTCTGGGAAACGCTCCTGCCTGAAGCGCCGCCTCACGCGCGCGGCGCCGCGCACCTCGAGCCGGACCCTGCGCCAGACGGGACGTCGACTCGCGCAGTGAGCGCCACGCGTAGATTCGGGACGTGACTGACTACCGCCCGATCTCCTACTGGCTCGAGACCGCCAACGACGACCTGACGCCCCGCGCGCCGCTCGACGGCAGCACCGACGCGGACGTCGCCATCCTGGGCGCCGGGTTGACTGGTCTGTGGACCGCCTACTACCTGCGCCGCGCGGACCCGACCCTGCGGATCGTCGTCGTCGAGCGCGACATCGCGGGCTTCGGCGCCTCGGGGCGCAACGGGGCCTGGTGCGCGCCGGACCTCAACATCTCGATCAGCCGCCTCGCCAGGCTCCACGGCGATGACGCCGCGCGCCGGATGCAGCAGGCGACCTACGACGCCGTGGACGAGGTGGGCCGCGCGACAGCCGCCGAGGGCATCGACGCCGGGTTCCACAAGGGCGGCGAGATCATCGTGGCGCGCGGGCCGCAGGGCGTGCCGTCACTCCAGGACTCGCTCGAGGAGTATCGGCGCTTCGGCTTCGGCGCCCGCTACCGGATCGTCGGCGGCGACGAGCTCGCGCCGCGGATCCGCATCGCGGGCACGGTCAAGGCGCTCGTGTCCGACGATGCGGCGGTCGTCCACCCCGGGCGCCTCACGCGCGGGCTGGCGCGCCTGCTCGAGCGCGACGGCGTCCGGATCGTCGAGGGCACCCCCGTCACGAAGATCCGCCTGAAGGACCGGACCGGCAAGGCAGCCCTCGTCACGCCGATGGGCGACGTCCGGGCGCCGGTCATCGTCCTCGCGGGCGAGGCGTACCTCTCCCAGTTGGAGCAGTTCCACCGTCAGCTCGTCCCGCTGTGGTCGCTCATCGTGCTGACCGAGCCCATCAGCGAGGAGGCGTGGGCCGAGATCGGCTGGCAGGGCAGGGAAGTCGTGGCCTCGACCCGGCTCTCGATCGACTACCTCTCGCGCACGGAGGACGGCCGCATCCTGTTCGGCGGGCGGGGCGCACCGTACCGTTTCGGCTCGCCGATCAGGCTCGAGTACGACCTGCACGCGCCGACGCACGAGCGCCTCCGCGGCTTCGTCCGGGAGTGGTTCCCATCGCTGCGCGGCGTGCAGTTCACGCACGCCTGGGGCGGGCCGCTGGGGATGCCCCGCGACTGGCATCCGACGATGGCGTTCGACCCGGCCACCGGCCTCGCCACGTCGCGCGGCTACATCGGCCACGGCGTGTCCACGACGAACCTCGGCGGGCGCGTGCTGACCGACCTGATCCTCGGGCGCAAGACGCCGCTCACCGAGCTGCCGCTGGTCAACCACCGCTCGCCCAACTGGGAGCCGGAGCCGTTGCGCTGGCTCGGCGTGCGGTATGCGCAGTGGGCGATGGGCCGGCTCGACGACAAGATCAGCCGAACCGGCAAGCCGCCCAGCGGGAAGAGCCTCGCCGAGCGGATCGCGTCGCACTGACGGCGTCGACAGGCGGCCAACGCCCCGAACCTAGCGGAGCAGCTCCGTGATCATCCGGTGGTCCGCGCGCCGGACCACCGCGTCGGCCGACTCACCCGCGACCGGGCTCGCCCAGCCGAAGGAGAGGCGCAGCGCGCCGTCGAGCATCGGCAGCCTCGGCAGCACGGACCCGCGGACGCGCTCGACGTAGTTGACCGCCTCCACCTCGTCGGTCTCGGCGAGCACGACGCCCAGCCGCGTGACGCCGATCCGGAACACCAGGTCGCTGGTGCGCGACTCACGGTGCAGCGCCTGGGCCGCCTCGCGCAGGACGTGGCGCCCCGTGTCCGCACCCAGCTCCTCGCCGAGCTCCATCACGCCCTCGACCTCGAGCACGACGATGGTCAGCGAGCGGCCGTACCGGGCGCTGCGGGCCACCTCGGCGACGAGCGCGCGCTGCCAGGCGTCGGGTCCCTCGACACCGGTCAGCGCGTCGTTCCAGCCGACCGGCTCAGGAATGCCGCGGGTCTTCACGAGGCGCCTGCCCCTTCGTGCTCCGATGACGCGAGGCCGAGCCCACACCGGCTGACCACCGGGTCCCTGACGGACCGACGCCATCCTCGGGCGACTCGGGGCCGGGTGTCATCGCCCGGATGGTGGGGGTCCTCCAGCCGATCGTCAGGGCGCGGGGCGCGTCGTGCGTCGTGCGGCGCGGGGCGCGGGGCGCGGGGCGCGGGGCCGCGGGGCGCGAAGCGCGGGCAGGCCCGCCCCGCCGGAACGACTCGCCGCTACGCCACCGCGGCCATGCGCATCGCGGTCCGGTGCGCGAGCGCCATGAGCGAGAGCATCGGGTTCACGCCTGACGCCGTGGGCATCGCGGAGGCGTCGGTCACCCACACGCCGGGCGTCCCGTGGACCTGGCCGTCGGGGTCGGCGACCGATGTTCGCGGGTCCGTCCCGATCCGGCAGCTCGACATCTGGTGTGCGCTGAACAGCAGGATCCGGTTCGCTGAGATCGACCGGCGGCCGAGCGCATCAAGCCAGGGGTCGAAGGGCTGATCGTCGCGCCACGTGTGCGGCGGCGTCACGAGCGGCACGATCTGGCGAGCGCCCGCCGCTCGGTGGACCCGCGCCAACTCCACCGAGCCGCGCCGCAGCAGCTCGCGCTCCGGCGCGCCGGGCTGGTAGGCGATCGACGTGCCGCCGTCGCGGGCGACGGAGATCCGCCCGACGGTGCGGTCGCGGACGATCGCGAGGAACGCGGCGACGTGGTCGCACTGCGCGAGGATCTCGCGGTGGTCCGAGCTCGACCACCACGGGAACCCCGATGCGATCAGCCCCGGGTGCGTGGGCGCGGCCTCCATCCGGAACCCGAACGGCCCGTCCACCTCGCCGAACGCATCGCTCATCACGCTCTGCGGCACGCCGGACCAGGGCGCGAGCGGCTCGTCGTACATCCCGGCGATCGCCGCCACCGGGTGCATGTGCAGCGTCCGGCCCGCAGTCGACGAGGCGATCCCCGAGCGCAGCAGCACCACCGGAGACAGGATCGACCCGCCCGCGAGCGCCACCTGTCGCGCCCGGACCGTGACCTCGCCGCCCGGGACCCTCGCGACCACACCGGCCGCGTGCCCGCCCTCGAGCAGGATCCGGACGACTTCGCTGCGGTCGAGGACCTCGGCGCCGTTCGCGCACGCCTGGGCGAGGAAGGTCCGCAGCACGGACTGCTTGGCGCCCCTTCGGCAGCCGACCGCGCACGGCCCGCAGTCGCCGCAGCCCCGCACGTTGCGCGGGATCGTCTGCCATGGATGGCCCAGCGCGTCGAGCCCGGCCGCCAGCCGCCGGTTCGGGCCGTTCTGCTCGCTCTCGGCCGTGGTCACGCCGATGGCGGCCTCGATCTTGTCGTAGTGGGCCTCGAAGTCGTCGCCCACGCCCGCGGCCCGCCACTCCTCGCGCACCGCGTCGGGCAGGCGCAGCGAGGACGACCAGTTGACGACGGTCCCGCCGCCGACCGCGGAGCCGGCGCGGATCGAGATCCAGCGGTCGGTCGTGGCCGCGAGCCCGCGGTCGAGGAACAGGGCGGCGAGCCCGTCGAGCTCCGGCCCGCCGAACGACGCCTCCGGCACCATCGCGGCCCGCTCGAGCACGACGACCTTCTTGCCGGCCGCGGCCAAGACCCCGGCCGCCACGCCGCCGCCGGCGCCAGAGCCGATGACCACCACGTCGGCGTCCACGGTCTCGCCGGGCCTGGGCGTGCGCGCGCGGATCTCGCTCTGGCTGGGCGCATCGGGCTCCGGCGGCACGAACCCGGTCCGGGCGCGCCACGGCGACTCCTCGATGCCGTAGGCGAGGAGCAGCGTGAGCCGCTTGAGGTCTTGGAAGGCGGTCCGCTTGAGCGCGATCGGCGAGTCGGCGAGGCTCCGCAGCCAGGCCTCGCGCGCCCCCTGGCTCATCGCGCTGATCGCCTTGGGACGACCGCTGAGCAGCAGGTTGCCGAGGGCCGAATCGGCCACGGAGAGCAGGATGTCGAGCTGCTGGCGGAGCGAGGGGCGACCGAGCGCGTCCACCTCCGCGAGCAGGCGCCGATGAACGCCCAGCTGGCTGGCCGATGGCAGACCGTCGTGGGCGGGGACGAACGCGTCGACGATGGCGGCGAGGGCCTGGTCGCGGGAGCTCATGGGCTGGGAGCCTACCGCGTTGGCGGGGCCGCGTTCTGGCGGTCGCGCGCGACGCAGTCGGACGACTGGGCACCGAGGGCGGTGGGGCGGGGGCCGAACCAGCGTGCACGCACCAGCCCCGGCACCTATGCTCGGGGCGCATGGATGCAGCGAGCGAGCGGAATGAGCGCCAGATGGCGGCCGCCTCACCCGACGGGCTGATCGCGGTCCCGTCGGTCGACGCGGGTGGACCGCCCGACGCGCCCAACCTGGGACCCTCGCCGCTGGCGATCGCGTCGACCAGTGACGAGGCGGGCGCGCCCGTGCACCGCGGCTGGGCACCCATCGGCACGCACCACCGCTGGATGGAGCCGTTCGTGCTCGCGATGCTGGCCACGGGCTCGGCGCACGGGTACGCGATGCTGGGCGAGCTGCGCCAGCTGGGGATCACCAACGGCTCGGTCGACGTGGGCCAGGTGTACCGGACGCTCCGCGACCTGGAGGTGGCCGGCCAGGTCCGCAGCACGTGGTCCACCGGCACCGGCCCGGCGCGACGGGACTACCAGCTCACCGAGTCCGGGTTCGCCGCGCTCGACGAGTGGGCGGCTGTGATGAAGGAGCGCGCGCGGCTCGTCGCGGAGTTCGACGCGCGGTACCTCGAATGGATCTCGACCCGAGGGCGAGCTTAGGCCTGCAAGGGGGAACGGATGCGAACGTTGGTCCACCGCAGGCAGGTGTCAACGGCCGCGCCCGGGAGCCTGGGTCCCGGCGGCACGATCGGCCCGCTGGTGGGGCGGCTGGCCGCGCCGCTGACCTGGATCGGCAAACTGTCGGCCGCCGGGGCCGCGTGCTACCTCATCGCCTGGGCCTGGCCCTGGGCGATGGGCGGCGTGCCGATCGAGAGCGGTGACCTCACGGCCATGGTCGTGCTGCGCCAGATCGCGTCGATCGCGACGATCCTGCTGCCCGCAGCACTCGAGTTCGGGTACCCGGGCGTCGCGCGGCGGAATCCGTTGCTGCTTCGTGGGGTCGCGCTGCTCGCGCTGTCCCAGGTGGTCGCGCCGGTCATCAGGTTCGTTCAGGACTGGGCGTCGAGCACGCTGTTCCTGATGCCTGACACGGGAACTGCTGACCTCCCGCTCGTCTTCGGGCAGGCGGTGACCGTTGCGAGGATCCTGATCCTGGTCGTGGGCTGGATCGCGATCTTTGGAGGGCTCGTCGCGGCTGGCGCCCGGCCCCGGAGGGGTCTTGCCCGGGCGGCCATCCTCGCGGTTGTCATCGTCGGACTGGCCGCCGACCTGCGATTCTTCGATCAGCTGTGGATGCGCGACTACCTGCTCGCCAGCGTGATGAACGCTCTGGCCATCATCGTGGGGCTGGCGGAGTCGGCGATCCTCGCAGCCTGTTTCGCCGCAGTCCTGACCGGTGCCTTCCGCCAGCTGCGGCCGCTCCTCGGCTGGAGTCTGGGCGTCGCGTCAGGCCTCGCCGCAGCGGGGGCATTCGTCGCCAACCTCGTCTCGATGCTGGCGCTGTCATCAGTCCAGCCCGGCGACACCCCGGACTACACGCTGTTCAACGTCGCGAACGTCCTCAACAGCGCCTCCATGCTGCTGCTCCTGCTCGCCTGTCTCGCAGGCCTCGGCAGCGGCACCGAGGAGCGGCGCGTCGCTTGGCCAAGGCGCCGCCTCCACGTCGTGAGCGGTGACCGGAGGCTTCGGCCGGCGGGAGGCTAGGCTCGAGCCCGGCCAGCCCGCGGGCCTCGCTTGAGTCGCGGCAGACTCGCCCGCGCCCGGCTCCTGCGTGGGCGATGTCCCAAACCCTGACTGCGGGCAGCGGGCCGCGCTCAAGACCCGCCGATCTCAGTCTGTCGTGACTCAGCGGGCGTGGAGCGGAAGGCCAGGACCAGGCCGCGCTCGCCAGCGGATCACGGGTAGGCGGACAGCTCCACGTGCCCGGTGCCCACCACGATCGAGATGCGCACGCCGCGCGGCGCGCCGCCGGTCTTGTCGGTGTACTCGACCAGCCAGTGCTCAACCCCGAAGTCGGTCGCCTTGGTCGTCGTGCGCGGCGAGCCCACGAACGACGGGTAGGCGAGACGGACGATCGTGTCGGCCGAGCGCTCGGCGCCCTCCTGCGAGACGGGCGTGGCGGGGTGCATCGCGGCGTTGAGCTCTTCGGCCGAGGTGGCGACCGGCGTGCCCAGGGCGAGCACGAGCGCGAATCCTGCGACGAGCAGGGCGGCCCAGACGGCCGCGAAAAGCGGGAAGCGAGTCATCACGGGCGCCCCAGGTAGACCATGTAGTGCAGCGTCTTGAGGTTGATCTTGGCGGCGTCGATGTCGCCCGCTGCCACCAGCGTGTCGATCGCCTGGGCCGTCCCGACCTTCGCCGCCTGGAACGCGTCGATCGGGGTCATCCCGGACGCAATCGCCTTCCAGAACAGCAGCTCGAAGCCGGTCCGGCCGGTCGGCGTGTCGCCCGGCGCCATCGGCACGGAGTACGAGAGGTGGGTGTCGGCGACGTACGCCCGGGTGCCCGAGCGGAGGTAGTGGAGCGCGAGGTTGTTGTCGGCGGTCTTGTGCTGGGGCGCCTGGACCGTGTCCAGCGTCCACGCCCCGTAGCAGGCGCCGATCTGGACGACACCGTGGCTGGTCGGGTTGGATTCGGCCGTGACCGCGTCGACCTGCGAGCTGTCGGCCACCGTCCACTCGGCATCGAGGGGGTTGTCCTGGTTGCCCGGCTGCCACGCGACGGTGTTGGCGACCCAGGCGTCGGTGGTCACGCCGATGCCGTGGAGCAGCACGTACAGGTAGCGCGCGTTGGCGGCGTTCGCGTTGCCGCCGAACGAGGCGCCCTCCACCGGCGGCGAGTACTCGAGCCGCACCTGCGCCATCGCGCCGATCTGGTTGACGATGAGCCCGGCCTGCGACTTGCGCTCCTGGTTGATGAGCGCGAAGCCCGAGCCGTCGGGCGGCACGATGTCCGAGAGCTGGGTGAGCAGCAGGCCCGCGTCGTCCGACGAGGGGATGCGGGCCACGGCCAGGTCCGGCGTGCCGTACTGGTCGCCGTTGAGGTCGGTGTACAGGTTGTCCGAGGGGACCCAGTCGGCCGGCAGCTCCCAGTCCTTGAGCGCCTCCGCCTCGGAGCCGGCCAGCGGGTTCGCGACGCGGATGTAGGGGACCGCGTCGTCGTTGCCGATGATCAGCAGGTACTTGTAGGCGCGGGCGCGGAGCAGGCGGTGCACCTCGGCGAGGGCCGCGTCGGGAGTGGCGCGCGTGACGCCGTCGGCCTCGAGGTCGTGGAGGTCGCCAACGCGCGCGGCCGCGGTGAGGACCTCGTCGGCCCGCTGGCCCAGGTTCTGGCGCAGGACCGACGCTCTGGTCACCACCAGCACGTCGGACGGGCTCGCGTACGGGATCGGGCCCGACTGCACCCCACTCCCCACGACGGCGTCGAACTGGTCGCCACCGCCGACCGTGAACGGCACCACCTCGTCGGGAACGCCGTTGTAGTCGACCTCGATCGTGTAGGCGCCGTCCGGGAAGCCGTCGCTGGCGTGGAACGGGTAGACGAAGCCCGCACCGGCGTCGTGGGCGCCCGACGAGTTGACCACGGTGTGGGCGGTCTCGTAGACGAAACGGTCTCCTTGGAACAGGCGGAGCTTGAGCTCGGTGCCGGCCGGGACGTACTGCCAGCCGAGCAGCCCGAGGACGATCTTGGTCCCGCTCTCGAACGCCGAGCCCTGGCCGAGGGGGTTGCCCGCGTTGTCGATGTCCGTCGCGAGCTGGAGGTGGTACAGGATCGAGGTTCCCACCGAGGGCGGGAGGGTCGGCGTGTCGACCGAGCGCGTCCTGCCCGGGGTGGGCCTGGCGCCCGCGAGGCTGGCCCGGGCGATGGCCGGCGCGCTCGTCGCGGCGCCCCTCGGCGAGGCGGATGCCAGCTGGTTGGTCACGGCCGGCTCGCAGCCGACCAGGACCGCCGCGACCAGCAGGGCTGTCAGGCGGCGGCTCATCGCGTGGCCTCCGGGGAGGCGTCGTCGAGCGAGCGGATGAGGTCGCGGAGGCGATCGCCGCGGGCGGGATCCGGACCGTGTGCCGCCCGACGGCGGAGCTGCCACTTGTGGAACGCCAGCTCGCCCTCCGCGGCATACCTGCGCCGCAGGCGGATCACGGCGCCGAGGCCGTCCTCGCGGAGCAGCGCGGCCTGCCGCCGGAGCCGCCCGCCGAACGAGGTGACGGTCGCGTAGTCGGCGGACGACACCACGCCGTGGGCGACTTCGTCGTGGAGCTCGGCCTGCAGGATCCGCGCCTCGCGGCGCCACGAGAGCGCGACGATGACGACGATCGCGAGGATGCCCAGCCAGTTCACGGCGTCCGCGAGCAGCTTCGACGCAGTGCCCGCCGCGGCATCGGGCTTGCCCAGGACGCGCGCCATGATCAGCGGAAGGGTGTCGTGGAACACCTGGAGCCAGGCCGCCGTGCCGACGCCGAGGACGGTGGCGACGGCGCTCTGCCACGGGAGCAGGTCGCGGGCCCAGCCCAGCACCGCGCCGATGACGGCGCCGTAGAAGGCGTGGTTGAGCCCCGCGATGAGCAGCTGGGCAATGGTGATCGTCGAGAGCTGGCTGGTGCCGCCGAGCACGTACAGGAAGCTCTCCGCGGCGCCGAAGCCGGCCCCGATCGCGGCGCCGTAGATCACCCCGTCGAGGACGTCGTCGAACTCCTCGCGCACGCTTCGGACGATGGCGACCAGGACGATGCCGACGGCGGTTGATTCGACGACCCCGATGAGCGCATCAGGCGAACGTCCGGGCGCGAAGGCGGGCGGCAGGTCTCCGGGCCGGCCGAGGACGATCAGAGCAGCGAGGCTCGCGGTCGGGGCGACCAGCGCGCCCATGCCGAGGCAGGCGACCAGGATCCGCCAGGGCTCCTTCTCGTAGCGGTCGATCAGGTTGAGGACGAACAGGTAGAGGAGGGACGGGACGAGCGCCAGCAGCAGTGCGGCGAGGATCGTCATCGGATCGGGCATGGGCAGGCTCCGGATCGGGACGAGGGTCCGGGAAGCGTACAGGCCTCGCCCGGGCCCGGTTGAACCAACCCGCAGGGTGAGGCGCCCCGATGGCGGGCGTCCCCTCGGATCGCCAGGCGGTCTGTCAGCCCTCCGAGTCGAGGTAGGCGAGGACGGCCAGCACCCGGCGGTGGTCGTTCCGCGAATCCGGCAGGTCCAGCTTGCCGATGATGCTCGTGATGTGCTTCTCGGCGGCCCCCTCGGTGATCACGAGGGCGCTGGCGATGCCCGCATTGGTCCGGCCCTCGGCCATGAGCGCGAGCACCTCGCGCTCGCGCGGCGTCAGCGCGCCCAGCCGGTCGTCCACGCGTCGCCGGACCATCAGCTGCGCCACGACCTCCGGATCGAGCGCGGTGCCGCCGGCCGCAACGCGCCCGAGTGCGTCGAGGAAGTCGCGGACGTCGGCCACGCGGTCCTTGAGCAGGTAGCCCACGCCGCCGCCCCGGTCGGCGAGAAGCTCGGACGCGTACTGGCGCTCCACGTACTGGCTGAGGACCAGGATCGGGGTGCCGGGGACACGGCGCCGGGCCTCGAGCGCCGCCCGCAGCCCTTCGTCGCGCTGCGTCGGCGGCATGCGGACGTCCACGACCGACACGTCCGGGCGGTGCTGTTCGCAGGCGGCCACGAACGAGGGGCCGTCGGCCACCTTGGCGACGACGATGCCGCCCCCGGCCTCGATCAGCTTGGCGACGCCCTCCCGCAGGAGCACCGAGTCCTCGGCGATGACAACCCGCAGGCCGCTGACATCCATGGGGCGATGATGCCGCATGCGCGTCGACCCTGACAGGCGCTTGCGGAGCGGCGAAGGCGGGGGCGGCTTCTAGCGCGGCGAGGCGGTCTCGCGCGTCGCACCGGCCCGCCAGCCTTTCTGGGGGCCTGGCGGGACGCTGCTGGACTCCCAGTCTCAGCTTCTGACCCTTCGGCGCCGGGTCGGGACGGCCGGTCCAGAATCGCACGGCTTGACGACCCGCAACGGCCCCGCCGGCGACGTCGGCTGGACTCCGGGTCCAGACCCCTGCGCGGATTCGTCGAGAGTCTGGACCCGGAGTCCAGCTCGCGGGCCGGGAGCCGGGACGGGCGACGGCTGTCCCGGGGTCGCGTGCTCGCAGCGCGGACACAGCATGGGCTGGGGTGGGGGATCGCCCCACCCCGAACACGCCCGCTGGCTGGCTGGGATCGGCAGGGTCGGAGCGGCATCCTTCGGGCATGACCGGCGCCCGTCACACGCGCTGGCGGCCCAGGAGGGATCGTGATGCGATGGAGGCACCCCGGGTGGGCTCGGGCGCGACGGAGGCCCCCGTGGTGGCGGCGCCGCCCGCGCCGGCGAGCCCCGGGGTGGTAGGGTCGAGCCGATGAGCATGCCCCCGAGCACCGGACCGGCGGCCGCGCCGAGGCGCCGACGCGGCCTGCTCGCCGAGTTCCTCCTGGCGCCGGTCAACCCGGCCTCGTGGAAGGCCCTCGGCGCGATCCTGCTCGGCTTCTTCGTGTCGATCTTCGCGTTCGGCATCGTCACGACGCTGCTCTCCACCGGCGCCAGCCTGCTGATCGTCATCGTCGGCGTTCCGATCATCGGGCTCGCGATCGAGGCCGCGAAGCTGTTCGCGGTCGAGGAGCGCTGGCGGATGGGGCTCGTGGCTGACGGTCCGCTGATCCCGCGCCCGTACCGGCCGCTGTTCCCGATCCCCAATGCGCCCGTCGAGGCGAGGATCCGCGCCTGGGCCGAGGCCGAGTTCCTCGACGCGTCGCGCTGGTTCGACGTCGTCTATGTCGCGATCGCGCTGCCGCTGGCCCTCCTCGAGTTCGTCGTGACGGTGATCCTGTGGGCGATCGCGGTCTCGTTCACGCTGGTCCCCGTCGGGGCGCTCGCCGCCCGCCTCGCCGGCGCGAGCCTCAACCCCCCGGGGGCGTCCAATCTGGCCGTCGTCTTCTGGGTCCTGTTCGTCGTCGGCCTGGCCATGCTCCCGGTCGCCGCCTCGGCGACCCGCGGCATGGCCGTCCTCCACCGCTATGTCGTGGAGGGGCTGCTGTGCATCAGCCCGTCGGAAGCCCTCCGGCGCGAGAACGACCGGCTCCGCCAGAGCCGATCGGCGGCCGTCGAACTCGAGGCGAGCGAGCTGCGCCGCATCGAGCGCGACCTCCACGACGGGGCGCAGCAGCGGCTGGTCATGCTCGCGATCGACCTGTCGTTGGCCGAGGACAAGGTCGAGAGCGATCCGGAAGGGGCGAAGTCGCTGATCGTCGGCGCGCGCGACCAGGCGCGCCAGGCCCTCGCCGAGATCCGCGAGGTGGTCCGCGGCACCGCCCCCGCGATCCTGCTCGACCGCGGGCTCGTCGCGGCGCTGGGCGCCGTCGCCGGGCGCAGCGCCGTCCCGACGTTCATCGACAGCGACCTCGCGGCCGGAGACCGCCTCGCGCACTCGGTCGAGCGCGCGGCCTACTACGTCGTGACCGAGGCGCTGGCGAACGTGGGCAAGCACTCCGGCGCCACGCGAGTCGAGGTCACGCTTCGCCGCGAGCCGTGGCGCCTCGGCGTCTGGGTCCGCGACGACGGGTGCGGCGGGGCCACGATCGCCAGCGGCGGCGGGCTCGCCGGCCTGCGCGATCGGGTGGCGGCGCTCGACGGGAAGCTGCTGCTCCACAGCCCCAAGGGCGGGCCGACGGTCCTCCATGTCGAGTTCCCGCTTGCGCCACCGGCGCCCCCGCAGACCGCGCGGGGCTGGCCGGGCTACCCGCCCGCCGCCCAGACGGCCTATCAGCCAAGCGCCTCGTCCGGGTACCAGTCTCCCGTGTCGTCGGGATATCCGCCCGCCGCGCCCCCTGCGCTCCCGTCGGCGCCGCCGCCCCCGCCCGTGCCGCAGGACCGCCGCGCGCCCTGAGGAGACCTGGGTGATCGCCGTCAGCTGGGCCGCGCGGCACGCCGCCACGGCGACCGTGGTCGCCCGCGTGGCCACATGTGACGGGCTTTGAGCCCCACGTGACGCGCTCGGCCCCGCGGTGGCATGCTCCGCCCCACGGGGTGGCCGGCGACGTTCCGCGCACCGCCCCGACTGCAGCCTGGAGGCTCCGTTGGCCCGCTACCGAATCCTCTCGTGGCGCGACATCCCCGCACAGGTCCGGGCGACCGACGAGACGGGCGCGCGGGCGAACCGCGAGATGCCGGCCTGGTTCGGCCAGGAGATCGACCGCGTCGCCATGCGTGACGGCCTCGTGGGGACAGACGAGTACACGACGCAGTTCGCCTGGTCGAAGCCGGCCGAGCGGGCGGGGACAGCCGACGAGGTGGTCGACGCGGTGATGGCCGAGCTCGTCGCCGACTGGGCGGACCGCGCCTGACGGCCGACGACGACTGGGCTGGGCACGAGGCGCAGCCCGCCGAGCGAGCCGGGGGTCGACGTCGGCCTCACGAGGGGATCGGCCCGGGCCGGGCGCCCCGGGCATGGACCCCCCTGCGTGCCGTGGCGGACCCGGGGGCCGCGTGGCGACGGCCTGGTCCCGGGCGTCAGGCCGCTGGCAGGCGGACGGTGAACCGCGTCCCGCGGCCCGGCCCCGAGCTCGACACCGCGATCGTCCCGCCCATCGCATCGACCAGGGAGCGCGTGATCGCGAGGCCGAGGCCGCTGCCGCCGGCGTCCCGAGACCGTGAGGGGTCGGCGCGGTAGAAGCGCTCGAAAACGCGTGCGGCCTGCTCCGGCTCCAGACCCGGCCCGTCGTCGGCCACCGAGAGCGCGATCCACGCGCCCTCCGCGGCGAGCCCCAGCCACACGTGCCCCGCCTCGTTCGTGTAGCGCAGCGCATTGCCGACGAGGTTGTCCAGGACCTGGGCCAGTCGGACCCGGTCGGCACGGACCATCGTCGGCCGGGTCGCCTCGAACGCAAGGGAGATGCGCCGCGCCGCCGCGAGGGAACGGTGCCGCTCGACCGCGTCGGCCATGGCCGACGCGGCGTCGACCGGCCCGATCTCGAGCCGGAGGTCGTTCGACTCCGCCCGCCACAGCACGGCCAAATCGTCGACCAGCCGCTCGAGCCTCGCGGTCTGCTCGTCGAGGACGCGCCACGTCTCGGGCCCGGGGGCGAACACGCCCGCCTCGAGCCCCTCCACGTAGCCGCGGACGGACGCGATCGGCGTGCGGAGCTCGTGGGCCACGTCGCCGATCAGGTCGCGCCGGCGCTGCTCGGTGGACGCGAGCGCGGCCGCCATCTGGTTGAACGAGTCCGCGAGCTCGCCCAGCTCGCCGTCGCCGGGCGGGATGGGCTGCAGGTAGTCGCCGCGGGCCACCCGCCGGCTCGCGGCCGCGAGCTCGTCGATCGGCCGCGACAGCCTCGTCGCGACCAGGACGGACGCGACCACCGCCACCAGCACCGCGGCGGCGAGCCCGAGCAGGAGCGCCGACCCCACCGAGTTCCCGAACGCCGAGCGGAGGACCGGGTCCATCATCCCGCCGCCCGCGCCGCCCATCATCCCGCCGCCCGGGCCGCCCGTCCCCATCGCGGTCTCGAATGCGCGGGGCGCGGCCAGCCACACGCCCGCGGCCACGGCGAGGACGCCGGCCGCGGCCACGGCGAGGTTCGCGGCGAGCAGCCGCCAGCGGAGCCGCCCCACGTCGATCCCGCTCACGCCGTTCCCGTCCGCAGGCGGTACCCGACCCCGCGGACGGTCTCGATATACCGCGCGGCCGCCGGATCGTCGGCGAGCTTCCGGCGGAGGTTCGCGACGTGGACCTCGAGCGCGTGCTCGTCGCCCGCCGCGTCGATCCCCCAGGCCGCGTCGAGCAGCTGCTGGCGGGTCAACACGACGCCGGGGTCGCGCGCGAGCGCCGCCAAGATGTCGAACTCGAGCGTCGTGAGCTCGACAGGAGCACCGCCGACGGTGACGTCGCGACGGGCGGGATCGATCGCGAGGTCGCCGACGCGGATGACGGCAGCCGACGAGGAGGGGGTTGCGGCCCGGCGCCGGCGGAGCAGCGCGACGACGCGGGCGACGAGCTCGCCGGGCGAGAACGGCTTGGTGAGGTAATCGTCGCCACCGACGCGCAGGCCGACGATCCGGTCGACCTCCTCGGTCCGGGCCGTGAGGAAGATCACCAGCGGATCCGCGAAGGCGCGGACCCGGCGGAGCACCTCGAGCCCGTCGAAGCCGGGCAGCATGATGTCCAGGACGACGACGTCAGGGGCGGTGACCTGGGCCTGCTCGACCGCGGACGGGCCGTCCGCCGCCTCCGTCACCACCATCCCCTCGCGCTCGAGGAAGCCGCGGACGATGGCGCGGATCGGCGCCTCGTCGTCCACGACGAGGACGCGGGCGGGGCGGTCGATCGCAGGCATCGGCGAGATGGTACGGCTGCGGTCAGCCCACGAGCGTGATCGTGCCGCGCATCCCTGCCTCGTAGTGGCCGGTGGCGTGGCAGGCGAAGGCGTACGGGCCCGAGCCGTCGAAGGTGACCGTGACCGACTTGGTCTGCATCATCCCGATGTCGGCGACCTCGGGCGTGCCGTCCTTGTCCGCCGCGACGTCGGCCGCCGGCCCCACCATGAACTCGTGGGTCAGGCCGCCCATGGACGTCACCTCGAATGTGACCGTTTCGCCCTTGGCGACCGCGATCGTCGACGGGGTGAACGTGTAGCCGGGCCCGGCGAGCACGCGGACGACGCGGGGAGAGGTGGTCGTCCCGGCGACGAACCCGGACTCGCCGGGACCGGGCGAGGTCGACCCCGCAGGGCCGCTGGCACCGAGCCTGCCCGGACCGCCCATCATCCCGCCGTAGCCGCCGGCCACGCCGTTGCCGCCCGTCGTCCCGGGACCGCTGATGGCGCCCCGGAAGCCGCCCATCATCCCGCTGCCGGCGAAGCCGCCCCCGGCCCAGGCACTCGTCCCGATCAACACAGCGCCGGCGATCGCCAGCACGGCCCCGACCACCCCGAGACGCCTGTTCATCGCGCCGTCTCCAGGATCTGCTTCGCGGATGCGAACTCCTCGACAGTGATCTCGCCCCGGGCGAACCGCTGGCGGAGGAGCTCCATCGCGTCAGGCGCGGCCGCGAAGGCCGTGGGCTGCGCGGTGCCTGCCGGGTGCGCGGAGCCCTGGGCGGACCCGGTGAGCCTCGTGATCGCCCAGGCGATGAGCAGCACCGCGCCAACCACGAACAGCGCGCATCCCATGAACCCCAGCCATCCCCCAAGCCCGAACCCGAGCCCGCCGCCATATCCCATCATGTCGTTCAACTCCAGCATCTGCGGCCCGCGCCGCGCTGACACCCACGATGGGGGCACCTGCTCAGGCTGGCCGCAGCGCCGCATCAAGACTTGCTCAAGACGGACGCGCCCTGCGACGAGCCAAGCTCGACGGGCTCCGGGTGCACCCCAGCGTCCATGCCGTTCGTCGCGGCGCGAGAGAGCGCGCTGCCGGGGCGCGCCGAGGCTGAACGGGGCCTCAAGATCCCCAACGAGCGGGCGGGCGCGGTCAGGCGGGCGCGCAGGACGCGCAGCGGCCGACAATCGTGAGGTGCGAGAGGTTCACCAGGAACTGCCGCTCGCGCGACAGGGTGAGGGTGAGCCGTCGCGCCTCCTCGGCCTCGATCTCCCACGTTGCGCCGCAGCCCTCGCACCGGAGGTGGCCGTGCACGGTCGCCGGGAGGACGTGGAACTCCTCGCGACCGTCGTGACCGTGGGAGTGGCGAACGAGGCCGATCTCCTCGAGGACGTCGAGGGTCCGGTAGACGGTCGAGGCCGTGGTCTCCGGGTCGATGGCCCGGCAGCGCTCGACAAGCTCGACGCCGGTGACGTGGCCATTCGAGTTGGCCAGCACCTCGACGAGCGCACGGCGCTGCGGCGTCCAGCGCATCCCCCGAGCACGCAGCTCGGTCCTGGCCCGTGCAGTCGCGTCAGGGAGGGAGGGGTTCAGTGCCATGTCAGCGCCCGATCTTACATCCGCCCGTGGCTGCCGGCAGTTCGACCCCGGGGCCGTCACCATGGCCCAGATGCCACGACATGCAATAGGGACGGGGTGGTGGTAGGCTCTGGCCCTTCTCCACGCGTCCCCGGGAGACCTGTCGCATGCTGAACAGCGTCCGCCGCCTCGGCCGGTCCCCGAGCGGACTTCGGAACCGCGTCATCGCGGTCTATGTGTTCCTTGCCGTCTTCAACCTGGTCGCGTGGGCACTCGCCGTCGGCGCCTCGACCGCCTACCCGATCATGCTCCCCACGGCCTTCCTCGCGTACACCTTCGGCCTGAGGCACGCGGTCGACGCCGACCACATCGCGGCGATCGACAACTCCACCCGCAAGCTCATGCAGGACGGACAGCGGCCGGTCGGCGTGGGCCTGTTCTTCTCGCTCGGGCACTCCACCATCGTGGTCTCGCTCACGGTCCTCGTGGCGATCTCCGCGGGGATCGTCAGCGCGATCCCGGCCGCCCAGCAGGTCGGCGGCATCATCGGCACGGCAGTGTCCGCAACGTTCCTGATCGCGATCGGGACGATCAACCTCGTCGTCCTGCTCGACATCTACCGCATGTTCCGGAGGGTGTCGACGGGCGGCGCCTACGACGAGGAGAGCCTCGAGGACTACCTGAACAACCGCGGCCTCCTCGCCCGGCTCTTGCGGCCCGCGCTCCGTCTGATCCGCAGGAGCTGGCACATGTACCCGCTCGGCGTCCTCTTCGGGCTCGGGTTCGACACCGCGAGCGAGGTCGCCCTCCTGGGTCTCGCCGCGACCTCGGGCGCCGGCCACCTCCCGATCGCGCTGATCCTGATCCTGCCCGCGCTGTTCGCCGCCGGGATGTGCACGATCGACGCCACCGACGGGATCCTCATGCTCGGCGCCTACGGCTGGGCCTACGTCAAGCCGATCCGCAAGCTCTACTACAACCTCAACATCACGCTCGTGTCCGTCCTCATCGCCTTCGCCGTCGGCGGGATCGAGATCCTGAGCATCATCGCGGCCGAGTTCCACCTCACGGGCGGGATCTGGGGCCTGGTCAGCGGCGTCGACTTCGGATTCATCGGCGTCGCGATCATCGCCGTGTTCGTCGGGAGCTGGGCCGTCTCGACTGCCATCTACCGCTGGAAGGGCTACGACAAGGTGGTGCCGACATCGGTCGTGGACGGGCTGGACAAGGCCGCGTAGCGGTCCGGAGAAGGGGCAGCGATCGTCAGCGGCCCTGCGTGATGCGGAGCTGGGCCCGGGTGTCAGGTCGCCAGCCAGTCGGCAGGGTCGAGCCACCCCTTCTGCTCCGCGATCCGCGCAGCCTCGCCCCGGTTCCGGGCCTCGAGCTTCTGGATGGCGGTGGACAGGTGGTTGCGGACGGTGCCCTCGGACAGGAACAGCCTGGCCGCGATCGCGGCGATGGTCGGCTCCTCGCGCGACACCGCGAGGACCTCCCGCTCGCGCGCCGTGAGCGGATTGCCGCCCTCGCTGAGCGCGGTCACGGCGAGCGTCGGGTCGACGGTGCGCTTGCCCTCCATCGCCCGACGGATCGCGGTCGCGAGCGTTTCGGCCGGCGCCTCCTTGAGGACGAAGCCGATCGCACCGGCCTCCATGGCGCGACGGAGGTAGCCCGCACGGCCGAAGGTGGTGAGGATGATCACCCGGACTCGCGGCGCCAGGCGGTGAAGGTCCGCTGCCGCTGTGAGCCCGTCACCGCCGGGGAGCTCGATGTCCAGGAGCGCGACGTCTGGCTGGAGGCGCACCGCGGCCGGCAGGATCTCGTCGCCCCGCCCCACCTCGCCGACCACCTCCATGTCACCCTCGAGCGACAGGAGGGCGCCGAGGGCGCCGCGCACCATGAGCTGATCCTCGGCGAGCAGGATGCGGATCACGACATGCTCCCGGACCGCTGGTCCTGCTCCGCGGCCGCGGATCGGTTCGGACTCGCCGCAGCCTCCGCTGGGGGGCTGCCCTGGGGCCGGGCCGGGACGTTGACCACGAGGCCATAGCCGTCGTCGTCCCGCCAGCCCGACGTCATCGTGCCGCCGGCCTGTGCGAGGCGCTCGGCGATCCCGCGGAGGCCCCGGCCCGTGCCCACGGTCGCCCGTGCGCGCGCGCCCGGGGCGGGCCTGGGCCCGTCGTCGAGGACCTCGAGCCGGACCTCGCCCCCGGTCTGCTCGATCGAGATCGAGCACCGCGAGCCGCGGCTGTGCCGGACGATGTTCGTGGCGCCCTCACGCACGACCCAGCCGAGCAGCGCGTCGGTGGCCGGGTGGAGGCGCTCCTCGGGCCGCTTGATGAGCACGTGGAAGCCGGCGGCGACCAGGGCGATGCGCGCGCCCTCGAGCTCCGCCTCGAGGTCGACCTGCCGATAGCCCGCGACAGCTTGGCGGACGTCGCGCAATGACGTGCGGACGACCTCCTCCACATCGGCGAGCTCGACGGCCGCGCGCTCCGGGTCGCGCCCGATGAGGCGCCGGGCGAGCTCGGTCTTGAGCGCGATCATCGAGAGGCTGTGGCCGAGGAGGTCGTGGAGGTCACGCGAGATCCGCGCCCGCTCGAGCTCCGTCGCGGCCCGCGCCACCTCCGCCTGGGCGCGCCGCAACTCCTGCGAGGCGCGCTGGTACTGGCTGAAGCCGATGACGACGAGCCCGATGAGCGCGACCTCGACCGACGATTCCAGTGTCCGGACGAGATCCGCGGATCGGGCGATGTCCGAGGCGTGGGCCAGGGGGGCGACCGCCGCCAGGACCGATGTGGCGGCCACCCCGCCGAGCGCCGCCAGCGATGGCCGGAGACGCCCGGCGCCCGCTGCGGTCGCGATGAACAGCACGGTCCACATCGAGCGCACGTCCAGCAGCGAGACTGCGAGCGCGAGCGCGGCGAGGACGGTGACCGCGGCCCGGAGGTGGCCGCGCCGGCGCCCGGCCAGGTCGCGCGGGATCGCCCACAGGTACACGAGGACGAATGCCGCGAGCCCGACGTAGGTCAGGCCGCGCGCTGGTGTGTCGATCGGCTGGCGGATCTCGCGGCCGAGGGGCCCGACCAGGAAGAACAGGAGGCCGATCGCGACGAGGACCGGCAGCCACAGGTACGGCTGGTCGCGGACGGCGTCGCCCGGCTCGCCGCGCGCCGCGGCCGTGGCCGTGTCGTCGTCAAGCGCGCTCATGCCGTCACGCGAACCGGCCCGGCCGGTCGTGCGCGGGCGCCAGCGAGTCGCCAGCATCTCGCCAATGGGCTCGGCGACCACCATCAGGAGGTTCGCCGTGCCGAGGCGTGTACCGCTGAGCACTTCCCACCACAGACCTCCAAGGGTCGCCCGGAACGCCGGTCCCATCGTAGCGATGGCGGCTGCCCGCGTACGAGCGCCAGCGAAACGGCCACGGCCCGCCGCGCGCACCGAACGCGCCGAGTCCGGCGCCGAGGCGTCGGATCGCGGGGCGGAGCGGAAGAAGAGCACGGGCGGAGGCCTCATTGAAGGCGGTTCGCGATGTGGTGGCGACCGCCCAGACCGTACCCACCGCAAGCCGCCCCAGGAAGTCACGGGCATGCCAACTGCACCCGTGATGGATGTCACCCATCGGCTGCCTCCAGACCTCACCTCGCGAACACGATGCCTGCGACTTCTTGGCGAGCTGCCGTCCTCGTAGGGTCCGGTTGCACACAGAGCCGCCAATCGAGGTCCACTCCGATGTTCCGCAGCCAGGGCACTTCAAGGGGCGCGGCCTTCAAGGCCGCCCACGTCCATGCAGGCCGGATCGCCGCCGCCATGGTGGGCGCGGCCGTTCTCGTCGCCGGGTGCAGCAGCGTCCCGGCATCGAGCCCCACTGGCGTCACACCCGCCGTGCCGGCCGCCTATGGCGGTTCGTCCGCCTCGTCCGCCTCCTCCGCCGCGCCCTCCTCGGCCGCGACCGCCAGCGGCGCGGCGCCCTCCTCCCCCGCGACGGCCGGTGAAGCGCTCGCGCTCCAGCAAAACTTCGTGAGCGTGGTCAAGCAGGTCAACCCGTCGGTCGTGGTCATCGAGACCGCGAGCGGGCTCGGGTCCGGGATCGTCTACGACACCAAGGGCGACATCGTGACCAACGCCCACGTCACCGCGGGCAGCCGGACCTTCAAGGTCACGCTGGCCGATGGGCGGACGCTCGACGGCACGCTCGTCGGCTCCTTCTTGAGCGATGACATCGCGGTCATCCACGTGAACGCCACCGGGCTCACCCCGGCCACCTTCGCGAACTCCTCGACCCTCGCTGTCGGCGACATCGTCCTCGCGATCGGCAACCCGCTCGGCCTCCAGAGCAGCGTCACCGAGGGGATCGTCAGCGCGATCGGCCGGACCGTCTCCGAGGGGAACGGCGCGGCGCTGCCGAACACGATCCAGACCAGCGCGGCCATCAACCCGGGCAACAGCGGCGGCGCCCTCGTCGACCTCGCCGGACAGGTCGTGGGCATCCCCACCCTGGCGGCGAGCGATCCGCAGCTCGGGGGCGCGGCCGTCGGGATCGGCTTCGCCATCTCGAGCAACATGGTCACCGACGTGGCGAACCAGCTCATCGCGAGCGGCACGGTCACGAACTCGCACCGGGCCTACCTGGGCGTCACCACGATCGACGCGACAGGCGCTCCCGGCGCGGTCGTGCACTCGGTGGCCGCCGGTACTCCAGCCGCGGCCGCGGGCATCGTTCGCGGCGACGCCATCACCTCGATCGACGGGAAGGCCACGCCGGACGGCGCCACCCTCGGCGAGGTGCTCGCCGGGCTCACCCCCGGTCAGACGGTGAAGGTCGTGATCGCCAAGCAGGGCGGCTCGTCCACCACCGTGACCGTGACGCTCGGCCAGTTGCCCGGATGAGCGGTTGACCGATCGCCCCCCTGCCAGCCCTTCCCCTGACCACGCCCCACGTCAAGCCCAGAGGCACCAACGTCATGACCTTGCCCTTCAACCCCCCCCGTGGGGCCCCGGCCGAGCCCGAGGCGTTCACCTTCTACCAGGAGTTCGCGGCCGAGACCCAACCGAGGCCGCACCGCCTGCGCCGCCTGGTGGTGATCCCGGTGGCCGTCGTGGCGATCGCGATCGTCGGGCTGTGGGTCGCCAACCCGTTCGCCGCGACCGGCTCGACCATCGTGACGGCGAGGGCGACGACCGGGACCATCGTCAGCAGCGTGAGCATCTCCGGCACCGTCGCCTCGTCTGCCGTCGACGAGCTCACCTTCGCGACGGCCGGGACCGTCAGCGCGGTCAACGTGACCGCCGGCGCGACCGTGACCGCCGGCGAGGTCCTCGCCACGATCGACGCCACCTCGCTCCAGGCGCAGATCCAGACCGCCCAGGCGAACCTGGCCTCCGCCCAGGCGCGGCTCGCGCTCGACCAGGCCGGGCCCACGGCGGCCACCAAGGCGTCCGCGAACGACTCCGTGACCCAGGCGCAACTCGCGCTCTCCAGCGCCCGCCAGAACCTGAGCGACACGTACGCCAAGAACGCCCAGTCCATCGCTCAGGCCAACGCTGCGGTCAGCGCCGCGCAGGCGACGCTGGCGAGCGACAAGGCGGCCGTGCCCGCGGTTCCCGCGGCCCAGATCACCAAGGACGAGCAGGCGGTCACCAGCGCTGAGCAGGCGCTCTCGGGCGCGCAGCTCAATGCCTCCATCGCGGTTCAGCAGGCGCAGAACCAGGTCAGCTCGGCGAGCCTGGGCGTCACGTCGGCGGAGCACGGCTACGCGCTCAAGATCGTCCCCACGGCGGCCGCCCAGATCGCCTCCGACAAGGCGGCGGTCGCGGCCGCCCAGCAGGCCCTCACGAACCTCCAGTCGACGGGCACCACCATCACGTCGCCCATCGCGGGCACGGTGACCGCCGTCAACCTCGAGGTCGGACAGCAGGTCTCCGGATCCTCCGCGGGCAGCTCCGCCTCGACCTCCACGACGGGCCAGATCGAGGTCATGGACCTCGCCAAGCTCCAGATCGCCGGACAGGCGTCCGAGACGGACATCGCCAAGCTCAAGGCCAATCAGCCCGCCACCGTCACCGCAGCCGCGATCGGCAGCGCCACCGTCGTCGGCTCGGTCTGCTCGATCGGCGTCGTCGGCACGCAGATCTCCGGCGTCACCAGCTACCCGGTCACGGTCTGCCTGGACGGCACGAACAGCGGGCTGCTGGTGGGCATGAGCGCGACGGCCGCCGTCCAGACGGCACGGGCCGACAACGCGGTCCTCGTGCCGAGCCTCGCGGTCCACACCACCGGGAGCCAGCAGACCGTCACCGTCATCGGCGCCGACGGCACCACGCAGACCCTGGTCCCGGTGACGGTGGGGATCACCAACGGGTCGCAGACCCAGATCCTGACCGGCATCCCGAGCGGCACGACCGTGGTCGAGTCCCTCCAGACCTCCACCAGCGCCGGCACGGGCCGGACGGGCGGCGCCGGCGGCTTCCGCGGCGTCACGGGGATCGGCGGTGGGTTCGGTGGCTGAGCAGACGCTCCCCAACGCGACGCAGCTCCCGATCCCGATGACCAGCCTCGCGTCGGCCGCCGCCGACCCGGCGCGGCTCGCCGCTCCGCAACCGATCGTCGCGATGCACGGCATCGTCAAGCGCTACGGCGGCGGTGCGGACGACGGCGGGGACACCACCGCCGTCTACGCCCTGCGCGGGGTGGACCTCACGATCCGGCGCGGCGAGTTCGTGGCCATCGTCGGCCCGTCCGGCTCGGGCAAGACCACCCTGATGAACATCCTCGGCTGCCTCGACGTCGCCGACCGCGGCCGCTACGTCCTCGCCGGCGTCGACGTCTCGCGCCTCGAGGACGACGCCCTGGCCAAGGTTCGGAACCACTTCGTGGGGTTCGTGTTCCAGCAGTCCAACCTGCTGGCGCGGACCTCGGCGGTCGACAACGTCGCGCTCCCGCTCGCCTATCGGGGCGACAGCCAGCGGCATGCCAAGGCGCTCGCGGCGCTCAAGGCCGTCGGCCTCGAGCGGCGCGCCGGCCACCGCCCGAACCAGCTCTCCGGCGGGGAGCAGCAGCGCGTCGCCATCGCGCGCGCCCTTGTCACGTCGCCTGCCATCCTGCTCGCGGACGAGCCGACCGGCGCCCTGGACTCGAAGACCGGGGCCGGGATCATGGCGCTCTTCGCGCAACTGCATGCGAGCGGACGGACCGTCATCGTGGTGACGCACGACCCGCGGATCGCCGACCTCGCGCCGCGCCAGGTCCACCTCCTCGACGGGCGCATCGTGCTCGACGCCTCGACGGCGGAGATCCACGCCCGCCGACTCGACGACGCGTCACCGTTCCAGGCGATCGCGATGGCGGCGCCCGGCGCGGCGGCGGCAAGCCCCGAGGCCCACTGACATGCCCATCCTCGAGACGCTCCGCACGGCGTTCATCGCCACGGCGGCGAACAAGCTCCGGGCCGCCCTCACGATCCTGGGGATCCTGGTGGGCGTCGCGGCGGTCATCGGCATGGTGTCCGTCGGCGAGGGCGCCCAGGCCTCCATCTCGAACACGCTCGCCGGACTGGGCACGAACCTCGTGCTCGTGTCGCCCGGCGGCACCTCGACCGGCCTGGTCCGCGGCGCGAGCGGTGGCGCGACCACGCTCACGCTCGCCGACGTCGCCGCCCTCCAGGCCCCGGGCGCGGTGCCCGACGCGGCAGCCATCGACCCGGAGCTCACCGGGCGCGCCCAGGTGATCGTCGGCGGGACCAACACCAACACCACGGTCACCGGGACGACGCCGGCCTTCCTCACGGTCCGCAACTGGACGGTTGCCGACGGCTCCTTCTTCACCACCAGTGACGTCTCGTCCGCCAGCCCGGTCGCCGTCATCGGCGCGACCACCGCCACCAACCTGTTCGCCGGCGCCGAGCCGGTCGGTCAGTACATCAACCTCAACTTCACCTCGGGCGGGCGCAACGGGCCGGTCCGCTCGGTCCGGCTCCAGGTGGTGGGCGTGCTCGCCGCGAAGGGGACCGCGGGCGGGTTCTTCAACCAGGACGACCAGGTGGTGGTCCCGGTCACGACCGCCTCCCAGCGGATCTTCGGGCGCACCAACGTGAGCACCATCGCGATCAGCGCGAAGAGCCAGGCCGCGATGTCCAACGTCCAGCTCGAGGCGACCCAGGTCCTCCTGGGCACCCACCAGATCGCCGACCCGACGCAGGCCGACTTCACCGTCCAGACGCAGCAGGATCTGCTGACGGCGGCCACCTCGTCCGCCTCGACGTTCACGGTCCTCCTGGCCGCGATCGGCGGCATCAGCCTCCTCGTCGGCGGCATCGGGATCATGAACATCATGCTGGTCTCGGTCACCGAGCGGACCCGCGAGATCGGGCTCCGCAAGGCGATCGGCGCCAGCCGCTCCGACATCCTCGGCCAGTTCCTGATCGAGGCCGTGTTCCTGACCACGCTCGGCGGCATCGCGGGCGGGGTCGTCGGGATCCTCGTGTCCGTCGGGATCGCCAGGTTCACCACGGTGCATGCCACCGTCACCTTCCCCTCGCTGCTGCTCGCCGTCGGGGTCAGCGCCCTGGTCGGGCTCGCCTTCGGCCTGTACCCGGCGCGCCGCGCCGCGCGTCTCCAGCCCATCGTCGCGCTCCGGACCGAGTGACGCGCGATGCCGTGACCCCTCCGACACCCCTCCAGCCGCGACCCGAGCACCGGGTCACCACCCCCACGGAGCACATGATGAACGCCGCCACCCCCCAGACGCCCGAGCTCGACTACCACTTCACAACCCCGCGGCCCGCCGCCAGGCGATCCTCGAGGCGGACCCCCCTCATGGCCGCCGCGGCCCTCGTCATCGCCCTCATCGGCTTCGGCGGCGGTTTCGCGGTCGCGGACGCCACGGCCGCGAAACCCGCTGGACGGACCTTCTCAGGCGTCAACGGACAGGGGGCCGGCGGCGGGGGAGGGGCGTCCGGGACCGTCGCCTCGGTGTCCTCGACCCAGATGACCGTGACCACGCAGGCAGGCGGGTCCAAGCTCGTCCTGCTCTCGCCCACGACCACCGTCACCCAGGTCTCCTCGACGCCGGCCGCCATCTCGGCCATCGCCAACGGGACCCGGGTGACCGTCATCGGCACGACCAACCCTGACGGGAGCGTCACGGCCACGCAGGTCGTGATCGGCAACGTGGGCGCATTCGGCCGCAACCGATCGTTCGGCGCGGGCGGCGCATCGCCGGCCGCGAGCACCGCCCCCTGACGGCGCCGATCCCAGCGCATCCAGTTCGTGGTGCCCCCGTCCGGATCATCCGGGCGGGGGCATCGCCACGTGGCGATCCTGCCGGTGCCGCCCAGTGCCACGGCCTCGACGCGTGCACCCTGCGCGCGAGGTCGGCCCGGCTATGCGGCGTCGACCGTGTCGACTGCGGCGCCCGCGTCGACGACGTCGGCGGCATCGACCCGCCGGAGCCGCAGACAGTGCTGGACGCGGAACATCCGCAGGCTCCGTTGATCCGAGAGAGGGAAGCGGGACTCGACCGTCGCGAGCGGGACGAGCTCGGGCCGGACAACCGGATGGACCTGGCCGTCCTTGGCGATCGTCGCGCTGCCGCTCGCGAGGACGTTCCTGACCCAGTTCGACTGCGTCCCGTACGGGAGCGCGATCAGGAACCCGTCCTCCGTGGCGATCGCGTCCACCGGGGTTGCGAGGGCGCGACCCGAGGTCCGCCCCACGTGCCGGACCACCGACGTCGTGGCGCCCCGCGAGCCCGCCGTCCGCATCTGCAGCGGGTTGAACAGGCGGCTGAACCGGCGCAGGAGGTCGACGGCGAGCCGCTTCCGCGCGCGCACGCCGAGCAGCACGAGGACGGCGATTGCCAGGATGGCGACAACGCCGCCGCCGACGATGATGAGCAGTGTCCCGAGCACCTTCCAAACCTCCTGAACCTGGCCGTGCTACGCTGTAAGCCGCAGATGACGCCGTAAGCCTACGATTACACCGTAAGCCTGTCAAGGCCTGCTGGAGGACGACATGGCCGCCACTGACGGACGGGCGCGCCGCCGGGCGCCACTGACGAGGGCACGCGTGCTGCAGGCCGCCGTCAAGCTGGCCGATCGGGGCGGGCTGTCGAGCCTGTCGATGCGCAAGCTCGGTCAGGCGCTCGGCGTGGAGGCGATGTCGCTGTACAAGCACGTCGCCGACAAGGACGACATCCTCGACGGCATCGTCGACGCCGTGTTCGCCGAGGTCGCGCTGCCCGCCGCCGACGCCGATTGGCGGGCCGCGATGCGGACTCGAGCCCTCGCGGCCCGGCAGGTGCTGCTCCGCCACCCGTGGGCGATCGGCCTGCTGGATTCGCGGCGCAGCCCCGGCCCCGCGACCGTCCGCCACCACGACGCGGTGATCGGGAGCCTGCGGCGGGGCGGCTTCTCGATCGAGATGGCGGCCCACGCCTTCTCGCTGCTCGACAGCTACATCTACGGCTTCGCGCTCCAGGAGGCCAGCCTGCCCTACGCCCCCGAGGAGATCAAGCAGGCGGCGACGGACATGCTCCCGGGGACCAGCCCGGACGCCTATCCCCATCTCGCGGAGATGCTGGCCGAGTTCGCCCTCAAGCCCGGCTACTCGTACGACGCGGAGTTCGAGTTCGGGCTCGACCTCATCCTCGATGGCCTGGCCCGACGCGGCGGCCTGGGCTGACCATCGACATCCTGGGGCGACGCTGCTAGGTGGGCCGTCCCCAGATGACGACGCCCGCGACGCCACACCGGAGCGGATCGAGGCCGTGGCGCGCGAACACGGCGCGGACCCCGGCATCGAAGCGAGCGGCGCGATCGCCCAGTCGAACGCGAGCGAGCGTGCTGGTGCTGTGGAGCATCTCGATGTAGTCGTCGACCGATTGCTCGAACGGCATCGGCTCCGTCCGCTGCCGACCCTGGATCGCGAACCGGCCGGAGGCACTGAGCTCGTCCATGAGGTCTGGGGTCTCGCGGTGGTGGTCGATCTCGGAGTGCTCGCGGATGACAGCCTCGAGCTCAGGCCGGTACGGGCCATGGACGATCTCGGTGTCGGCCACCGCAACCACCGCGTCCGGGGCAAGAGCCTCGCGAAGTCGGGCAAGGGCCACCTCGGGGTCGAGCCAGTGCAGGCTGGCGCCCGCGGTGATCAGGCCGTACTGGGGCGACAGCGGAGCGTCCTCCGCGCGACCACGGATCCACTGGAGGCGCCGGTCGGCGCCACCGGGCAGACGCCGGCCCTCGTCGATCATCGCGGCGGAGGGATCGACGGCATCGACGCGCTCGGCGAAGCCCACCATCCGTCGTGCCAGCGCGCCGGTGCCCGCACCGACGTCCAGAATCGTGCGCGGGGCGACCAGCAGGCCGCGTAGCGTGGTCAGCACCTCGTCCGGATACGGCGCGCGGTGGCGGTACAAGCGCGCAACCTCGGGGTCAGTGAAGACAGCTCCCAACGTCATCCTTCGATACCTCTCGCAGGCGTCTCATCCTGACGGTTCCCGGCCTCGCTCGCCACCGACGATGAGCGTGCAGAATGCGACGCCGGCGGTTCCTCCCCGAGGCGCGGGGCCCGCTGACGGGCGACCCGGCGCCGGCGACCCGTCGCCAGCGAGCCAGCGCCTGCGCCCCCGGTGCCGGCGACCCAGGCCCGCGCCCCGGCGCCGGCGACCCGGCTCCTGCGCCCCAGCGCCGGCGACCCAACTATGTGTTGGGAGGCGATGCCGCGAACGTGGCCCATGCGCAGAACCCCGACTTCGCGCACGGTCCACGCACGCGGACCCGGCTGGTGACCCCACCGTGAGTCACGGCAGACGCATCCGGATGCCCGAGCCCGCCGAGCCCTTGACGCGCGTTTGTCAACCCCTTGACATGGGGGTACAGTCCGTCGTCACGTGGCTTGTCAAGACTTGACAAGCCCGTACGTGTATCCGCCGGAACCCGCCGGCGGACAGCGGGGACTGGAGCAGCGATTGGCCGTCGGCGTCGTGGCCGAGATCAAGGGCCGCCTCCCCGTCGCGGACGTGGTGGGGGAGACCGTCCAGCTGAAGAAGGCCGGCACCACCCTCAAGGGCCTGTGCCCGTTCCACGGCGAGAAGACCCCGAGCTTCGTCGTGACGCCCGCCCGCGACACCTGGCACTGCTTCGGCTGCAGCAAGCACGGCGACATCTTCACGTTCCTGATGGAGCGCGACGGCCTGGCCTTCCCCGAGGCGCTCGCCCAGCTGGCCGCTCGCGCCGGCGTGGAGCTCGACGAGCGCACGAAGCGCGAAGACGCGAGGAACGCCCGTCTGCGCGAGGTCATGGAGGCGGCGATCGCCTTCTACCACGCGGTCCTGGTGAGATCCAAGCAGGGCGAAGCCGCGCTCGGGTACCTGCGCGGCCGGGGCTTCACCGACGAGATCATCGAGAAGCAGCAGCTGGGCTGGGCGCCGGGCGGCTGGGACACGCTGGGCCGAAACCTCGCCCGCAAGCGCCAGGTCACGCCGCAGGACCTCCTGGACGCGGGCCTCGCCAGCCCCCGCCAGCGCGGCGGCGGCGTGTACGACCGCTTCCGCGAGCGCGTCATCTTCCCCATCCGCGACCAGAACGGCCATGCGGTGGGCCTCGGAGGACGAATCCTCGGCAAGGAGGGGACCGACGAGGACGGCCGCGACCACGGCCCGAAATACCTCAACTCGCCGGCCACCCCGCTGTTCGACAAGAGCCGCACCCTGTACCTCATCGACCGCGCCAAGTCGGCCATCCGCAAGACCGGCCAGGCCGTCATCGTCGAGGGCTACACCGACGCGCTGATGGCCCACCAGGGCGGCTTCGAGAACGTCGTGGCCAGCCTGGGAACCGCGCTCACGCCCGGGCAGGTCGCGCTGATCACCAGGTACGCGAAGCGGATCGCGCTCGCGTACGACGTCGACGCGGCCGGCGAGAAGGCCGGCACGTTCGGCGCCACCGCGCTCGAGGAGCTGATCCGCCAGCTGGCGCGCGACGACTCCGGCGTCGAGCTCGACGACGTGCGCGTGGTCCGGCTGCCGGAGGGCAAGGACCCCGACGAGGTGGTCCGCGACGAGCCCGACCGCTGGCGCGAGGAGGTCCGGACCGCCCGCCCGATCGTCGACCACCTGATCGACGTCCACGCGCGCGCCCACGACCTGCGCACCCCCGGCGGCCAGGCCCGCTTCGTCGACGCGGTGCTGCCGATCATCCGCAACCTGCCCAACCCGGTCATGCGCGACGCCTACCTCGCCCGCGTCCGACAGGTCAGCGGGGTGGAGGAGCGCACGCTGCTCGAGGCGATGCACCGCCGCACGGACCGCGAGGGCGGCCGCCAGGACGGCCGCGACGGCCGCGACCGCTTCAGCGCCGAGGCCGTCACCGGCGCTGCCGACGCGCTGCCGGTCAAGGACATCCTGCGCGGCGTGTCGCCCACCGAGCAGCGCCTCCTCCGCCTCGTCCTGCTCGTCCCCGAGGCGCACGACCAGCTGCTCGACGGCCTCGGCCCGGACCGCCTCCCGTCCCAGGTCGCCCGGGAGCTCTTCCGCGCGGTCGTCGAGTCGCGCGCCCCGGACGACCACGGCGTGCGGCCGGCCTGGTCGCTCTCGAAGGTGCTCGAGGGCACCGATCCCGAGAGCCGCGCCCTGGGCCAGGCGCTCGTGTCGCGCGAGGGCCCTGACCCGCGTGACCTCACGGACCGCTCCCTCGCCTACGAGGTGGAGCGCCTGATCCTCGAGCTCGAGGACGCCGAGTGGCACGAGCGCTCGGCGTTCAACCACGACGCCACCGCCGAGGCCGAGCGCGACGGCGACCGCGAGGTCGTCGACCGCCTCCTCCTCGAGCGTCGCGCCCTCAACGAGCAGCGCCGGTCGCTCGACCGGCGACGCAACGACACGCGCCTCCTGGGCCGAGCGGAGGTGCCGGCCCGCTGACAGCCCCCGCGACCACGCCAACGCCGTTCCGCCTCATCCGTGAGCGATCCCAGCGCCCCTGCGTCCCCACAGCGATACATCCGGAGGTCCCGCGGCCATGACCGATCCCCTGGACAAGCAGCTCGTCGAGGCCGTGCTCACCGCGCGCCCCCGGCGGACGAAGCGCGAGACCGAAGAGGTCAAGCTGGCCTCGGCACGACCGCGTAAGGGTGCCGTCGCGGACGTCGAGGCCGACGGCATGGCGGACGTCGACGAGCCCGAAATCGAGCTCGACGTGGACCTCGACCCGGATGCCGAACCGGACGCGGAGCTCCTGAGCGCCGAGGTCGACGAGCCGGGCGCCACGGAGCTCTCGATCGAGCTGGTGGGCGAAGTGGCGCTCGAGGGCGTCCCCGTGCCGGCTGGGGTCGACGTGCCGTCGGGGCTCTCGGCGTCCGAGGTGGAGGAGCCCTCCGCGGAGGAGCTCGAGGCGCTCAACGCCGACATGATCGGGATCGACGACCCGGTCCGGATGTACCTCAAGGAGATCGGCAAGGTCGCCCTGCTCACGGCCGAGGAGGAGGTGGTCCTCGCCAAGGCCATCGAGCTGGGCGAGCAGATCATCGAGGAGCCCTGGAAGGCGGTCGTCTCGCTCCACGAGTGGACGCTCCACGAGACCGAGCGCAAGACGCGGACCGCCAAGCCGCAGCACCGGCTGCCGTTCGGCCCCGAGACCCATCGCATGGTGGCCGACGGGATCGCCGCGCCCGCGGCCGCCGACCTGCTCGTCCCGCCGCCCGACTTCCACCTCATCAAGGCCGGCAAGGACGCGCTGTCCGACGGGACGCAGGCCCTGCTCAAGGAGGCGCGGGCGCTCGTCAACGCCTACACCAACGCCCCCACCGCGGAGCATTTCGTCGCGCTGCTCGACTGGTCGTTCCACTCGGTCCACAACGGCGACCTCGACTCGCGCGACAACGTCGGCCTGCGCGCCATCTACAACTGGTCTCGCGACGACGTCGCCTTCCCGGCGCTCCAGCGCTGGATCGAGGCGGGCAACGACGCCGACCTGCTCAAGCGCATGGGCTTCGACCCCGAGGTCCCGCAGCAGACCAAGATGCGCGACCGCAAGGGCGACGTGGTCAAGATCGGCCGCGACGCCCGCGAGCAGCTCACCTCGGCCAACCTGCGGCTCGTCGTCTCGATCGCCAAGAAGTACATCGGGCGCGGGATGTCGTTCCTGGACCTCATCCAGGAGGGCAACATCGGCCTCATCCGCGCGGTCGAGAAGTTCGACTTCGAGAAGGGCTTCAAGTTCTCGACCTACGCCACCTGGTGGATCCGCCAGGCGATCACCCGCGCGATCGCGGACCAGGCCCGCACGATCCGCATCCCGGTCCACATGGTGGAGACCATCAACCGGCTGATCCGCGTCTCGCGCCAGCTGCTCCAGGACCTGGGCCGCGAGCCCACGGTCGAGGAGATCGCGATGGCGATGACGCTGGGCTCTGAGAACGCCAACAAGATCTTCGGGGCGGTCGGCGGGCGCGACAACATCCTCTCGTTCGAGATCCGGGGCGACAAGGTGCCCACCCTGCGCCTGGGGCTCGGCGACCCATCGCTGGTGTCGATGGAGGAGCTCGACGAGGAGGGCTTCGTGACCCAGCAGCACGGCCGCGAGCTCGACATCGAGCTCCCCAAGAAGAAGGAGCGGGAGTCCGAGCAGGTCGTGGTGGTCACGCCCGACAAGGTGCGCGAGATCATCAAGGTCAGCCAGGAGCCCGTCTCGCTCGAGACGCCGATCGGCGAGGAGGAGGACTCGCACCTCGGCGACTTCATCGAGGACCGCGGGGCGCTCGCCCCGGCCGAGGCGGCGTCGCACCAGCTGCTCAAGGAGCAGGTCGAGGCCGTGCTCGACTCGCTCACCGGGCGCGAGCGGCGGGTGCTCCAGCTGCGGTTCGGCCTCGAGGACGGGCGTGCCCGCACCCTCGAGGAGGTGGGCAAGGAGTTCAACGTGACCCGCGAGCGGATCCGCCAGATCGAGGCGAAGGCACTGCGCAAGCTGCGCCACCCGTCCCGCAGCCGGAAGCTCAAGGACTACCTGGAGTAGGGGCGACCACGGGGCAAGCCGCGCTCGTTGGACGGATCGGCGGGCGGGGCGCATGCTGGCGCTTCTGGATGAGGCGCGAGCCGACGCCCATCCCGTGGGCGTCCCGCCGGGCGGCTTCAACCGCCGACTCTCCTCACGCAGTGGCGGCACATCGCGCAGCCGCGCAAGGAGGTCGGCCATGTCCGTCTCGGCAAGCCCCGATCTGTCAGACCCGGGCCCTCGGGGGCCCTTCGAGCACAGCACTGTCCCAGCGCGCCAGCTCCGGATCCTCGTCGTGGACGACCACGAGGTGGTCCGGCGCGGCCTGGTCGCGTTCCTCGATCGGAGGGAGCAGTTCCAGGTCGTGGCCGAGGCGGGGAGCTGCGCCGAGGCCATCGCGCAGGCGCGGCGGTTCCGACCCGATCTCGCGCTGCTCGACATCTCGCTCCCCGACGGTCCCGGGACGGTGGCCTGCCGCTCCCTGCTCGACGAGTTCCCTGACCTGCTCGTCGTGTTCCTCACGAGCTCGCCCGACGAGGTCGACGTGTTCGCCGCCATCACCGCCGGCGCACGCGGCTACGTCCTCAAGCAGACGCGGTCGGCTGCGCTGGTGCGGACGATCGAGGCCGTCGCGCGAGGCGAGTCCCTGTTCGATGCGGCCGTGACCGGCATGGTGCTCGATCGCGTGCGGCGCATCGCAACCGGGGGGTACCCGGACGACCTGGCGGGCCTCACCGCGCGCGAGCTCGAGATCGTGCCGCTGATCGCCGCCGGGCAGACGAACAAGGAGATCGCCGCCGCGGTGTTCCTCTCGGATCGGACCGTGAAGAACTACGTCAGCTCGATCCTGGCCAAGCTCGGCCTGAGCCATCGCGCCCAGGTGCCCGGCTACATCGCCACCCACGACGTCGGTCGGCTGGGGCCGAATCGCGCGGCGACCAAGCGCTGATCGCAGCCGCCCTGCGGCCCGGCGCGAGGCGGCATCCGCCGACGAGACACCCCGTTGCGCGAGACCGCCCCGGCGAGAGGGGGGTCCACGCCGGGGCGCTCCCAGCGTAGGCGGCCGGCTCACGCGCTGACTTTCGGCAGGGCGTCCTGCTCCCAGTTCGCGGCGGGCGCCGGCGATCCCCGGTAGTCTCCCGCGCATGTCGTCCCAATACGCGCTGTTCCTCACGCTCACCGCGCTCGCCGTCGTGCTCGGGATCGCGGCCACGCAGGTCGTGGCGCGCCTCGGCGGGGGCCCGCGCAACGTCCTCGCCCACGTGTTCCCCGTGCTGACCGGGTTCGCCACGATGGGGGCGCTGGGCCACGCGCTGGGCGCGCACTTCGGGCCCACGGTGCCGTTGTACGGCTTCGAGATCTCGCTGCCCTGGGACATGGCGATCGGGTTCGGGGGCGGGCTCGTCGGCGCCGCCATCCAGGTCGCTGTGGTTCGGGCGCTCCGGCGTCGGTCTCCGTCAGCCTGAGCCCGATCTGCCCTGACGCCGGCCTCCTCAGGATCACCCGTCAGGCGGGCATCGCCCCCGGCTCGTCGCCGGTCGCCACCGGCATGCCGGCGCGCGTCCAGTCGCTGTACGAGCCCTCGTACAGGAGGGGAGCGGGCAGTCCGGCGATCCGCATCGCCAGCGCGGCGTGGCAGGCGTTGACGCCGCTGCCGCAGCTGGTCACCACCTCGTCCCCCAGCGGGGCGAACCGCTCGCGCAGCGGCTCGGGGGTGAGGAACCGTCCGTCGGGGCCGAGGTTGCCCGGCAGCGGCAGGTTCACCGCGCTCGGGATGTGGCCCGCATAGGCGTCCACGGGCTCGAGGTCGCCGCGGTACCGCTCGTGGGCGCGGACATCGACGAGGCCGACGCTCCCCAGGCGCGAAGCCAGCGTCGCGCGGTCGATCACGCGGCTCCAGCGCCCCCGGAGCGTGAGGCGGCCAGGGGTGGGCGCTGCGATCGCCGTCGTGACGGGCAGCCCGGACTCGGACCAGGCGACGAGGCCGCCGTCGAGGACGCGGATCGACTGATGCCCGAGGTCGTCGAGCATCCACCACAGGCGGGCCGCGATCGTCCCTCCGACATCGTCGTACACCACCACGTCCGCATCGTCGGCCACGCCCAGCTCCGCCATCCGCTGCGCGAACGCGGCCGGCTCGGGGAGGGGGTGGCGGCCCGGGCCGCCGGGCGCCGTGAGGTCACGGTCGAGATCGACCCAGACCGCGCCCGGCAGGTGCCCCTCGAGGTAGTCGCGGTGGCCCCGGCCGGGCTCCGTCAGCCACCAGCGCACGTCCAGCAGCCGGAGCGCGGGGTCGTCAAGACGTTCGGCGAGCGTCTCCGGGGAGATCAGGCACATGCGCGGAGCATACCCGCGGGGGCGGTCTTGCCGGGCCTCCTCGGGCCCTCGTCGGCGGTCGCGTCCTGCTATGATCCCGCCTCGGCGCCGCGAGGCGTCATCGCTCCGGCGTAGCTCAGTTGGTAGAGCGGGTGACTGTTAATCACTTGGTCGTAGGTTCGAGTCCTACCGCCGGAGCCAGCTACCTCTGGGTAGCACGTTTACCCAGGCGAGTCCCAGCACGAATCCGCTGATTCGCCGCGGCTACTGCGCGACGGCGCGTGTTAGGTTCGGTCCGCTTCGCCTCCCGCCGGTCCGTCGATCAGGAGCGCCAGTAGAGCAGCGAGGGCGAAGCATCTCGCGCTCGAGCTGCCCAGTCGCGACCCACCCCGTCGTCGTCGCCCGCACCGCCTGGACACGCCAACGGGGCACCGCCCCGCCACGCGTGAATCCCGAGTTCGGTGCTCGAGCTGGCCGCCATCGTCGCCGGTCCATCGACACCGGGGTCTTGATCCCGCGCAAGGCGGACTCCGGCCAGAGGTCCCGGCCGGCGACCTCAAGCAGACCACGTGCCCCAGCTTCGCGCGCGAAGGTCAATGGCCCGCCCACGGTGAGGCGGTGCACGCCCGACGACGTCGGGCCAGCGCGCCGAGGGCAGCCGGCAGCGACCGCGTGGCCAGTCGGCGGAGTCGGTCGCCGCCATCATCCTTGGGGAGCAGCCGGTGGAACCGCTCGGCCGGCCGGCATAGGCATCCCTGCCTACTTGCCGGGGGCGCGGGCACCGCGCATCCTGCGGGTGCGGCCCAGGCGTAGCCCGTGGCCGAGAGGAGGCAACGGTGGGTTGGGGGAGGGCCTCCCGCGTGAACGACCGGCGGCGCGCTGCCAGCGCCGCCCTCGGGTGCAGCGATCCGAGGCCCGCCGGGGCTCACCATCGCCTCAGCGTCATGCGGATGCTGCTCGGGCTGCTGGCAGTGGCGCTCATCGTCAGCGCCTGCCGCGCAGGGCCCGGCCCCGACCACTACGCGACGGTCCTGGACGGCCTAGGCGTGCCTTCCGCCTGGGAGCTCGTCCACACGACCGTCTTCTCGCTGACCGGCCCGGACCACGCGGTGGACCCCAGCCGCTCGCAGGACGACATCGGCTGCTTCGAGCCTCCGTGCCCGCGACTGATCCGCTACTACATTGTCGACGGCCCGGGCTCCGACATCCTCGCGTCCGCGAGGGGCCTCCTCTCGGACGCCGGCTTCACCATCGGGCACGAATCTGCGCCCGCGTGCGACCCGCCACCGGCCTACAACTCGTGCGGGATCGACGCCACGCGCGGCTCGGATTTCGTCGACATCACGATCTACAGGCCCGGCGTCTCGACCGCGGGGATCGGGAGCAGCGACCCCTCCAGGGTCGTGGTCACGGTCGAGGCGCGCCTCAACGAGTAGCCCACCAGACGACTGCCAGCAAGGGGGAGAAGGATGTCACGGTCTCGGCGTCATCAGGTCCTTGCGCTCGCGCTCAGCCTGGTGCTCAACGCGTCGATATCCGCCATCGCGCCGGTGGCCCTGGTGAGGGCGGACACGCCATGCGGCGACGTGCTGGTCATCTACGCACGCGGTTCGACCTATCAGCCCAACGGATCCGACTTCCAAGCGTTCTACGGCTCCGATGCCCACCCCACGGCGGGGATCGTCCCGCACGTCAACCGCAACGATGTCGCGATCAACTCGTATCAGCTGGGCGACAACGGCGGCTATGGCGGGTTCCGGTACGACGCCGTGGGCGACATCGCGACGCTCGCCTCGAGCGTCCTCCCGTTCCTGCCGGGCAGCGCGTACGCCAACAGCGTCGCCCAGGGGGTGGGCGAGCTCCACGCCTACCTCGCCGACCGAGCAGCGGCCTGCCCGGGCGAGGTGTACGTCCTCGGGGGCTGGTCGCAGGGAGCCCAGGTGGTCGGCACGGCGCTCGAGGGCCTCGACCGGAGCGTCCGCGACCGGATCGCCTACACGGCCCTGTTCGGCGACCCCAAGCTTGACACCGGGAACGTCCGGGCCCCCTTCGGCACGACCTCCTTCTGGTCCGCCTGTACGCCGGCCACGTCCAGCCCTCCCTGGAAGCGCTGGGACGACTGCGCGATCGCCGGCGGATACCTGGAGGCGCGGACCCCGTACGTCCCCGACGACATGCGCCTCCGGGTCGGGTCGTGGTGTGAGGAGGTCCACCCGCTGAACCTCCCGGGCGCGGGCGACGGCGTCTGCGACGGCTTCACCGGCGACCTCATCGCCTCCACGTTCGGTCTCCTGGGGCAGCCGCACTACCACGCCGCCTACCTGCAGCCCGGCGGCGGCATGGACCAGGCGGCGGTGGAGGTCGCGGAGACGTTGCAGGTCTTCCTGCCTGCACACGCCGCGAGCTTCGACACCAGCAGGTTCGCCCTCGTGGGCGGGCCCGCGGGGGCCGACCTGGCGATCGTCTTCGACACGACCGGCAGCATGTGGAACGCGATCGCCGACGCGCAGGCACAGGCGACGGCGGTCGCCCAGCAGTGGCTGACCTTCTTCCCCGGCGGCCGGGTCGCGCTCGTCGACTTCAAGGACCAGGGCGACCCCTACGTCGCCCGCGTCGACCTCGGCCTGACCGGCAACATCGGCGACTTCCAGAACGCCGTGAACCAGCTGACCGCCACGGGCGGCGGGGACACGCCGGAGGCCCAGCTCAGCGGCGTCATGGCCGCCCTCGACGGGCTCGACTGGAAGGCGGGCGCCACCAAGGCCGAGATCGTCATCACCGACGCCCCCGGCAAGGACCCGGAGCCGGTGACCGGGTACACGCGCGACCAGGTCGCGCAGCACGCCCGCGAGATCGACCCGGTCGCGGTCTACGGCGTCAACGTCGGCACGGACCAGTCCGCGACCGACTTCTTCGGGCCGCTGACCGCGGGCACGGCCGGCCAGGTCCTCGTCGTCCAGCCCGGCCAGACCCTCGGGGACGCCTTGTTCGCGGTCCTCAACATCGTCCATCTCAAGCCCGTCGCCACGCTCAACGACGCCTACATCGGCGAGACCGGGACGGCGATCCACTTCAGCGCCGAGGGCTCCTTCGACCCCGACGGCGAGCTCGTCAGCTACGAGTGGGACTTCGACAACGACGGCACCGTCGACGCCACGACGACCGACCCGTTCGTCGACCACCTGTATCCGGGGGACTTCAACGGGGTCGCCTCGGTCCGGGTCGTCTCGTCTGACGGCGGCTCCGCCATTGCGACCGCGACCGTCCGGGTCATGACCGAGGCCTCGCTCGCGGCGCTGATGCCCGCCGCGCCGACGTCGGCCGCGGCGTCCGCGACAGGGCCTAGCCAGGTCACCCTGACCTGGACGCCGGCGGCCTCCGACCGCGCGGTCGCCTACCTCGTCACGCTCGCCGACGGCACCCCGCTCGCCGGGGTGCTCGCGGCCGACCCGCACTCGGTCGTCGTCGACGGCGTCGACTTGGGCTCGCCGGTGAGTTTCCGCGTCGTCGCCCAGAATGACTACGGCAACAGCGCCGCGGCGGAGACCGCGCCGGTCGGCGGCGCTGGCTGGGGGCCGAGCGTCCGCGTGAATGATGTGGCGGGGAGCGCGATTTCGAGCGCACCAAGCGTGGCCCTCGGCCCCGACGGGGCCGGGTACGCGGTCTGGCCCGACTCCCGCGGGACGAGCCAGGACGTCTACTCCTCGCGACGCGACCAGGCCAGCGGGGCGTGGTCGGCGAACGTCAGGGTCAACGACGACACCGGCACGGCCCGCCAGTCCTCGCCCCGGATCGCCGTCGACGGCTCCGGCAACGCCTACGGCGTCTGGGACGACACGCGCAACGGCGCCACCAACAGCGACATCTACTTCAGCAAGCGCCCGTCGGGCAGCGGGATCTGGGGCGCGAACCTCAAGGTCAACGACGACACGCAGACGGCGCTCCAGATCGCGCCGTCCATCGGCGTGACCTCGTCCGGCGTGGCCACGGCGATCTGGATCGACCTTCGCAAGAACAAGAGGAACCTATGCTCGTCGACGCTCCCGGCGGGCGGCTCCGCATGGGCCGCGAACCTGCAGATCACCGGGAACCAGACGTCGAACAAGGCGAGCCCCGACCTCGCAGTGGGGGCGGACGGCACCGCCTACGCCGCGTGGGCCGACGACCGGAACGGCAACAACGACATCTACTTCTCGAAGCTGACGCCGGGAGGAGTCTGGTCGGCGAACGTCAAGGTCAGCGACGACCCGGACAGCGCCAGGCAGGAGCAGCCGAGCGTGGCCGTCGACGCGGCCGGCAACGTCCTCGTCATCTGGGTCGACTACCGCTCCGGCGACTATAATTCGGGCCTGGCCGAGGTCCGGGCGAGCCGCCTCGCCGCAGGCACTTCGACCTGGTCCGCGAGCGTCGCGGTTGCCGACGCGACCTCGAAACCGCTGAGGACGGACCTCGCGATCCGGCCTGACGGGCGGGCGCTCGCCGTATGGGAGGACGCGGCGACCGGGCAGTACGAGATCCGCTCATCGGAGCGTGATCCGTCCTCGGGCTCGTGGACCGCGCCCGTCGCGGCGAGCGAGGTCCCGGGATCGGACCTCGACCCGCAGGTCGCGTACTCCACGAGCCAGGCGCTGCTCGTGTACCAGAATGGAAGCGACATCTACGCCAGGAGGTCGGCCAACTGAGGTTGCGCGAGCGACCTACGGCTTCGCGAGGGCCGAGTTTCGCGGGTTGCCGGACATGCGGTCACCCCGCCCGCTCGAGCCACCTCTCGCTGCCGACTAGTGCGAACTTGAGCCTTCCTGAGCGGACGCTTGAGGTCGGTTATGGCGGTTCGACTTCTGTTCAAGCCGCCGACCCTCGGTTACGGCGACGGTCGGGACCGCGGTCGAGCCGCTCTCATGCGCACCAGTGCCCCGCGGCTGCGGTCGCGCTTCAGCGCCGCACGGCAGTCAGGGCAGAGGCGCTGGACGGGCGACGTGCGCTGGACGACCTGATGGCAGCGAGCGCACTCGAGCAGCGCGACCTTCAGCCACTCTCGTGAACGGCGGGGGAGCGGGACCGCGATGTCGCTGCCGACCGTGCCCAGGCGATTCAGCACACGGCCCGCCCCGGCCCGCCGGAGCCAGCCGCTTACTGCGTCCGACCGGTTAACACCCGCACCGGTCGTCATGTTCCAGATCGCCACGGCCTTGAGCTCTCGGCTGTCGACGTCGACGCGCTCGAAGAGGTCGCGTACGGTCGCGACTCTGGTGTCGAGCGGGGCGCGTTCCAGGATGCCCTCGAACTGCGCAACAATCTCGTCGACCATCTTCTTCGTGATCCTGAGTGGCCGTTCTGCCAGCCGGAGGTCGTTCAGGCGCGCCGTGGCCGCCGCCAGTTCGGCACTGACCGTCTCGATCTCGAGGGTGATCCTGTCGGCCGCCCGTGGCCCGGCACCGCGTAGCGCGCGCCTCAGGTTCGCGTCCTCCTGCTCGAGCTTGCGCACCTGAGCGCGCGCTCGGTCGAGGTCAGGACCGCGATGCTCGGCACGGAGTCGGATGTCCTCGTTGAGCAGCGTGACCATCTGGCGGATCGCGTCCGGCGGGAACGGCTCTATTACCGCTGCCTTGCTCACTGCGACAGGCCGCATGTCCGGGCCGATCACCTTGAGGCCGGGGTCCTGGATCTCATCCGCAGCACGCTCTTCACGGAGTCGTCACCGGCCGCGGCCACGCGGAGCTCCTCCGGGAGCAGTACGGCTTCGGCTGGGCGGCGGTGGCCGTCGTCTCGATGGCGGCGATCGATCTGCTGGCCTACGTCGCCGAGTTCGCCGGCATCGGCCTCGGCGCCGGCATCCTGGGTGTCCCGGCATGGCTGGCCGTGGGCCTCGCCCTGTTGTTCCATTCGCTCATGGTCCTGACCGGCAGCTACCGCAGCTACGAGCGGATCGCGCTGCTGCTCTCGGTCGCTCTCTTCACCTTCGTCGTGCTCGTCCTGACGGCGCATCCCGACCCGGGGCCGGGCTGGGCGGCCTGACACTTGCGCAACCCATCGGGAGCCGCGGCTGCCTCGATCTCGTGGTCGCCACGGTCGGCGCGGTGATCATGCCCTAAATGCTCTTCTACCAGCAGGCGGCCAACGCCAGCCTGTTCACCTGCACCTGGTCGTGGACGACCGAGCCCGACGGCACGACCGACGGCTGGGCGATCTACCCGAACAACTAGGCTGCACCGCCGGATAGGCAACGTGGCGACGCGCACCGGGCCGGGAGCATCAGGACCGGCCCGGCGTCCATCTCTCTGGGAGGCAGACGGAGCTCATGCTCGCTGCTATGCTCCCGCCCACAGTGCCCAGCGTGTTCGTCGGCCGGCAACGTGAGCTTGCGCGCCTCGACGAGGTAGCGCGGCGCGTTCGGGACGACCGGGTCGGCGGGGCTGCGCTAATCGTCGGCGACCCCGGAAGCGGCAAGAGCCGCTTGCTCGGGGAGGCCCTGTCAGGAGCCGCGATCCGCCGCCAGGTCAGGCTGGTGGGCTTCGAACCCACCCAGTCGATCCCATTGGCTGCGGCTGGTGATCTCCTCCGCCGGCTCAGCGGCGTGCCGGTTCACGGACGGCGCCTCGAGGAGCTTGCCTTCGGGGCAACCGAAGGCGTTCCCGATCCGGTGCGAATCTTCGAAGCAGCCCACCGCGCGCTCTCGGTTTCCGGTCCTCTCCTGGTGGCGGTCGACGACTTGCACTGGCTCGACGACCTGACGATCGGGCTGCTGCTGTATCTGCTGCGCGCCGCCGTAACGGCCACGACCGGCGTCGCGATCATCGCCGCCGCTCGTCCATCGCCGATAACGGCTGCCTTCCGCGGGGCGATGGAGGCGGCGTTGGCCGACGCCAAGGGCGCGGTCCTGGAGCTCGGACCCCTGAGCCTCTCCGAGGGGCTGGCCCTCGCCCGCAGCCTCGATCAAGGCCTCGACGACGCGGCCGCCGCGGCCATCTGGCGACGAGCCGCCGGCTCGCCATTCTGGCTCGAGGCGCTGGCCGTCACCCGCGAGCCCTCGGATCTCACCACCCTGATCGACAATCGGCTCCAGTCGATCGGTGCCGATGCGGGCCGCCTGATCGCTGCGCTGGCCGTCGCCGCGCGGCCGTACGCCGTCGACCAGCTCGGCGAGGTGCTCGACTGGGAGTCCGGGCGCGTCCAGGCCGTGACTCGCGAGCTCGAGGCGCGGGGCCTCGGCCTGGAGGGCGGCGGCTACGTTCGTACTGCCCATGACCTGATCCGGGAGGCGGCGGAACGCGAGATTCCCAGCTCGCTTCGGCGGCGACTGCACGCGCGGTTCGCCCAGCTGATCGAGGCGGACGCGGGCGATGACGTGGCGCTCCTGCGCGAGGCGCTCGAGCACCGTGCGGCGGCCGGCCTGCCCTCCACCGACCTTGCCCTGCGACTCGCCGCGTCCCCCCAGCGGCGGCTCCTGGGTCGCGACGGGCTGTTGCTGCTCGTCGCGATCAGCGATTCGTTGCCGGTGCGTTCGCCAGCGCAGCTGGCGCTCGACCAGCGTCTCGGCGAAATCGCCGACTCGCTGGGGGAGCAGGACGTGGCGATTGAGCGATGGGCCCGGGTCGCCGACGCCGCGGGGAGGCCGGACGATCGAGTGCGGGCGCTCATCGAGGCTGGCTGGTCGTCGTTTCGACGCCGCGACGCGGCGGCCGTCCATGCATTCGCGGATCGGGCCCGGGCGGTGCTGGGTCCGCCGGTGGACGGGGCCGTGGAGCTCGAGCCCGTCGTGCGGCTCGAGGCACTCGAGGCCCTGACGGCCCTGTGGCTCGACCACCGCACTGCGGAAGGTGCAATGGCCGCCGATCGGGCGCTCGACGCGGCCCGGAGGATGTGGGCGGCGATGACGCCCACGAGCGGCAGCCTCTCGCGGTCGGCGCGCCTGGCATACCTGGCTGCCCTCGAGGCGGCGATGGACGCGGCCCTGCAGCAGGATCGCCCCGACGAGGTCGCGCGCCTCGGCGACGAGAGCCTGGCCATCGCCTCGGGCCGCGACTCCGAGGCGAGGGTTGCGGCGCTGAATCGCTTTGCCTTCGCGCTCCGGGCGCTGGGGCATTCGGCCGATGCCGAAGTCCACTCCCGGGAGGCCTGGGAGCTGGCGTCCCACCTCGTCCTGCCGGCTGCGCAGGTCGAGGCCGGACATGGCCTCGCCCAGTGCCTCGCGACGATGGGCCGGCTCGAGGCCGCGCGCGATGCGGCGCGCGCGACCGCGGAGATCGAGGCGAGGCTTCGTCACGTCGCCCAGCGCTGGGGGAACGCCGTCGCGGCGCTTCACGGCATCGAGCTGTCAATGGGCGATCCGACCCTGGCACTTCGGGCCCTGGGGGACGACGCGGCGCGGGAGACCGACCCCCACTTCCGGCTGGGTATCCACCAGACGATCGCCCTCTGGGAAGCCAGATGGCACGGCTCGCGAGCCGCCGGTGCGGTCGAGGACGAGCTGGCCGCGGCGCAGGCGGACTGGGCGCTGGTCGGCTGTCCCCGCTGTGGCCGCGAGCTCGCGATCCGAACGGTCGAAGCGCTGGCCCGCATCGGACAGCCGGATCGGGCGAGGGAAGGCCTGACGGCCTGGGACGAGCGTGCCGACGGCGCATCCGCTCAGGCAGCGACATGGCGGCTCGGCGCCGAGGCAATGCTCCGCGCTGCCGAGGGCGACCGGTCAGCCGCCCGGGGACTGCTCGAGACCCTCGGCACGCGGCTCGAGGTTGCTGGCGAGGTCGACGAGGCACTGTGGGCTCGCATCGACCTCGGTCGTGTGCTGCTCGGAAACGATCGCCAGGCGGCGATGGAGGTCTTCACGGCCGCGGAGTCGCTCGCAGAGGACATGGGCGCTCGCAGTGAGGCCCGCCTCATCGCCCAGGCCCTACGCCGCCTCGGCGTTCGTGCCTGGCGCCGACGAGGGAGTGTCGGCGAGGCCGCTCTGTCGGCCCGAGAGGTCGAGGTTGCTCGGCTCGTCGCGACCGGGGCTTCGAACCGCGAGATCTCCGAGGCGCTCGTGATCGCGCCGAAGACCGTCGAACGCCACGTGAGCAATGCGCTGACGAAGCTCGGTCTCCGCAACCGCACCGAGCTCGCGGCCGCGATGACGGGCAGTCAGGCGCCCGAGCCCGGGTGACGTCGGTGGTTTGCGCTGCGGTCCGGACGTATCCGGATCGGTCCGGTACGGGATTCCCCCGATGAACCGGAGGCCCCCCGGCTCCTAGCCTCCCCTGCGATCGACCACCGCCGGTCGAGACGCGCACTGCGAGGGAGCGCATGGCAATCGTGGTGCTCATGGCCGGAGATGGTGCCGGGGAGCCGGTGGTCGGACCGACCGCCGCGGAGCTCCTCAATGGCCTCGGCATCACCCGGATCGCGTTCCTGCGCGACGGCCTCGCGACCAGTGTGGTGCTCGAGGGTTGGGCGTTCGACCCGACTCGAACCGATGAAGCCGTCGGGGTCCTGTTCCCGGGCGGCACTCACGACGTCCGGGCGTTCCACGAGATCGAGCACGTGGGCGTCTCGGGCGGACTGCGCAAGGGGAAGGACCCGATCGTCGAGGTCCTGCCACGGCCCAGCGTCCCTGGGCTCACGAGGGAAGGTGCTCAATGAAGACGTCGCTCGCACGCATCGGAGGGTCGAGAATCTCCCGACCCCGGACCTGGCTCCCCGTCGCGATCGGCTTGATCGCCCTCGTCGCCGTGCCGGCCTCGGCGCTGGCGAAGCAGTACTCGGATTGGTCGGCACCGCAGCGGATCGACACCATCAACGGGAACAGCTCCGAGCTGACCACGGCCTACACGGACGGCTGCCCGATGCAGTCTCCCGACGGCCTCACCCTCTACTTCGCGTCGAATCGACCAGGGTCCGTGGGCGGTCTCGACATCTACGTTTCGAATCGTGCGAGCACGGATGCCGCCTGGGGAGACCCGGTGAACCTCACGGCGGTGAACACCACGGCCAACGAGTTCTGCCCGACGCCCATTCGGGGCGGCGGCCTCTTCTTCGTCAGATCGGGATCCGGCGATTGTGGCGGCGCCTCCGATCCGGGCGACATCTACTTCACGCGCTACAACCCGACCCGCGGCTGGACGGTTCCGGAGAATCTCGGCTGCCAGGTCAACAGCGCCCTCGGCGCCGCGGGCCCGTCGTACTTCGAAACCAGCTCCGGCAACTTCCTGTACTTCTCCAACGGCCCGGACATCTACGCCAGCAAGCAGGCGCCCGACGGCAGCTTCGGTCCTGCCACCGCGGTCACGGAGCTGAACAGCACTGCCAACGACTTCCGGCCGAACGTCCGGAAGGACGGGCTCGAGATGGTCTTCGACTCCGACCGGCCCGGTGGCTATGGGGGCCTGGACATCTGGACCTCGACGCGCGCCATCGTGAACGATCCATGGTCGACCCCCACCAACCTGGGTGGCCTGGTGAACACGTCGGCGAATGAACTCCGAGCATCGTTCTCCTGGAATGCCACGACCCTCTACTTCGGCCGGACCGGCGGGGTAGGCGGATCGATGGACATCTGGGTCGCGACGAGAGAATCCGTCAGCAACTGACATCGACGGGTCAGGTCGTGTCAGCGGCGCACGACAGCGTCCCTGGCGAGCGAGCCCACTCGCTCGCCGCAGGTGCCCATCAGTGCGCCCATCCAAGGAGAAGTGCCCACCACGTCGGGTGGGCACTTCTCACGTTCACCCCGCGCTTCTTACCGACCGGCCCCGATCAGAGCGCCTGAAGGGCGCCCCGAATTTCGGGTCTACCGCGCGGCGAATCGGTCGGATAGCCTCCCCACGCACACGCGGAGGGCCGCGATCACCCGACGACGGCCGCCGGCGTGCTGGGAGGGAGTGGGATGGCCAGGGGCCGAGCCGCGTCCGCGATCCTTGTGGCCCTTCTATCGATCGTCGGGGCCGCCGGCTGTGGCGGGCCAATGGGATCGGCCGGTCTTGGCGCGGGAGCCCCAGCGTTGCTCCCCGCGCCGTCGGAGCCCGCGGTTGACCTCTCGACTGCGCCGACGCGCGTCCACGTTGATCGCGCAACGGCGACGGCGGCCTGGATCGGTCCGGCGGGCGGCACGGTGTCGGCGAAGGCGGCGGAGGTGCCGGCCATCTCGGGGGCCGGCGGCCGGGTCGGCACAGGGGAGGGTGCGGGCGACCGGTAGGCGATGCGCCGCCGCAGCGGGGCGGCTGGGAGCATGGAGACGGACCACGCCCTGAGGGTGGACGCGCGCGGCTCGCTCGGGTATCGGTCAGTTGACCGAGGGGCTAGGGAGTCCCGCTGAATCAGCCCGGTGCGCCGTCCTGCCCGTCAAGAGTGCGGGCGTTGGCCCCGATCCCTACTCGGCCCTGTGGGCCGTGCGTTCTGGCTGCGGGCGGTCGGTGCGCCACTTGGCGCGCGCGTCCCGATCCCGCCCTATCCGGCGGGTCGTTCGCTCGCGAGCTGTTGCAGGCGCTCCGGCAGGCCGCGACGGACCGCCTGCCGGTAGCCCACCTTTGCGAACACCCCGTTGGCCACGAGCAGCAGATCCTTGAGTGGCGGGGCCGAGAGTCCCCTCGAGGTGAACGGCGCAAAGGTCGCCGCGCCATCGTCGGTCACGCTCAGCCAGCCCGTGAGCATCCGCGAAGTGATGCCGTTGAGGAGCGCCCCGAAGTCGTGCGCGAGGACACCGGCTCGGCGACCGCCGAGCGGGAGCAGACTGTCGGCGGCGCTGACCGACAACCCGGCGCGATCATGGGCCGTGACGTGGACCGGTACCACAACGGGAAACCCGTCGACACCGCGGAAGGCGATGAGCTGGTGCGGCAGCTTGGCGACCTGCCCGGCCACCTTGCGCACCTCGACGCGTGGTTCCGTGCCGGCCGCAGGCGCGGCCTGAGGCAGCGGCAGATCGAATGGACCGGCGCCCAGGACTTCGGGCTCACCTCGAGCGTCAAGATCGGGCCATGTCACGACGCGCTCGACCGCGACGTCGACGAACACACGCTCCCAGTAGTACTCCTTTAGCAAGCGATCCCAGAGCAGCCCGCGCTTCGTTCGCGGATGATGTGCTCGAGTTTGCGCCCGAAACCGAGCGACGTCGTGAACCCCAGGATGCCCTCGGCGCGCCGATCGAGCCCACATGTCGCGATGCTGGTCACAACGGCGCCTCCCGCGGGCGTCAGGTAGGCGGCAGCCGCGACGAGATCACCGCGGATCGTGTCGTCGACGGCATCGGACCAACACACCGGAACCGTGCTCATCTCTTCCTCGCCGATCGTGGCCTGTTCACCCTGATGATCGTGATGCACCTCGACGCTCGGGACCTGTCGGCGTCGCCCGGCCAAGGCTTTGCCGAGCTGAATGGGCCCGATTCAGGGGGCCGAACGGCCCTGCCGCAAGGGCCGTTCGGCTCGATCGCCAGTGGACCGCCAAGATCGTCCGATCACGGGACTGCCCGTAGCCATCCCGCGACCACCGTCGGCACCACGAGCCGGAGGCCTGGGACCTACCGGGTCAAGTCATGTAGCTCCACGACCGGCTCAAAGCGGGGCATGGCTCGCATGACTCCGCCGTGCCCTCTGGCTCGACCAGTCGCGGCCCCAGGATCCACACGAGCGGCGCCGTCGTCTCCGCCCCACCCTCGACCGCGCGTTCGACCGGTGGTGCTTCACGGTCGAGTGCGACAGGCCGAGGCGGTGGGCGGCGGCCTTCCCGACCCGACGGGGACTTGGGCGTCGGTGCGGATCGGACCACCGTGCCGTCATGGCTCAAGCATGACGGTGGGCGGGGTTCCTACTCGGCCGACGCGCGTCAGTCCGCGCTCGCCCCGCCTTCGTCTCGCCCGCTTCCGCTCTGCCTTCAGGCACCGGCACCTGCGGGGCGAGCATCGACACGAGCCGCGCCGTCGTCTCAGCGGATGGGTGAACCGCTGGGCGAACGCTCGAACTCCCGGGGCTTCTCGGTCGAGGGGACCGGAAAGTCAATGGTGGAGGGGCAATGCCTGTTGAGCCTCCGACCTTTGCTCGCCCGCCCGCGGCCTTGATCAGGGCGGCAGTCATGTTCGTCGTCGAGCGGCCCTCGCGCGGGTGACGGCGTCGAGGCTTCGACTTCGCTTCAGTGCCGCTCGGCAGTCCGGACAGTAGCGTTGTACGGGCGAGCGGCGCTCGACCACCTGATGACAGCGCTCGCACTCGAGAAGGGCGACGGTCAGCCACTCGCGTGAGCAACGGGGGAGAGGCAGGGCGATCTCGGTGGTGGTCGTGCCCCGCGCATTCAGTACACGCCCGGCTCCCGCCCGCCGGAGCCAGCTACCTCCGGGTAGCACGTGTCCGCAGGCGTGCGTGGAAGACCTCGACTTGGCGTGCGACCTCAACTTGTGGCAGACCTGAGGCAATCCTCAACTTGTGCCGGACAGACGAGGTCGCCACGACCTGACGTCTTCGAATCCCTCCGGGCGCGTCGACGACGTGCCGATGTGGGCATCGCACCACCACGGCGCCAACCGCAACCTGTTACGTCCTTCCAGCTTCGGCCAACGGTTACGTACTGTCTGGCCCCGCCAACTGTTGGCCACCGCTTCCCCGCCGGTTCAGCACACGGGAGGCGTCGGCGCCCGGCGCCTGATGCCGCGGGACCGCCTCCGACGTCCACGGTGGGATCCACGTCGCGGGGGCCGCGGATCCGGTGCCGCTGGACGCTGGACGGAGGTGTGGCTCAGCCGCCCGTGACGGCGAACCAGCGCGGGCCGGCGCCGGTCTGGCCGGCGAAGAACACGACCGGGGCGAGGCACGGCGTCGGCAGGCTCACGTGTGCCGAGACCATCGCGTCGCCCTCGGGCGAGAACGGGACGGTGTCGGTCAGGATCGGGCTGGCGCCGGCGCACGCGACGATCGCGCGACCGGTCGGGATCGGGTTCGTCCCAGCCGCCCCGCCGGAGGCCAGCACGAGGCCCTGGACCGAGACCGTGAGGCGGCCGTCGGCGAACAGGCGGGCGTCGCCGCGGTCGAGGACCCACGCAATGCCCCCGCCGGCGATGCCGTCGAGCGCGAGGCCGCCCGTCGGGATGCCGGTCATCGACGCGTCGAGGAGCTTGGTGCCGGGGTCTGCGGCTGCTGCGCCGCTGGCGAGGGCCACCGCGATGACGGCACCTACGATGGCGGGCACGAGGCGGCCGAGACGGGTGCGGGCAGACATGGGGCGATCCTCCTAGGTGACGACAGGTGGCGCAGGTGTCGTCGTGGGCGTGGATACGCCACGGTGGGGGCGGCGGTTTCCGGAAGTTGATCGCAGCCGGTTGCCTGGGCAGGGCTGGGCGAGGTGGACACGGCCGAACTTCGCGGCGTGCTGCGTCGCGGCGATGCCCGGGCTCGCCACCCGAATGGGGGCCGCTGTGGGCAGCGACCGGCGCATGGGCGCGTACCTGCCCGCTCCTCTGAGTCAACCGAAGTCAAGACGCGCCTCGAGCCCAGCCGCTTGACACCATGCGGTCTGTGATGCAGACTAGTCTGCACGGAACGAGACCGCACGCACACGAAGGGGGCCGGAGGCCAGAGACATGAACAACCAGAACGAGGTCGAACGGAGGGCCCGCCGCTACTGGTACGAGGACGGGTTCGCCGAGATCGGGCTGGGCGTGCTCTTCGGCGCACTGGGCCTCGTGTTTGCGCTGGAGGCTTCGGCCAGCTCCGGGGCCGTCAGAGTCGCCGCGGTCGCGACTCTGACGCTCCTCGTGTTCCTCGGAACACTGGCGGTGCGAGGCGCGATCAAGACGAGCAAGGAGCGCCTGACCTACCCGCGGACCGGCTACGTGGCCTACCGGCGCGACTCGTCGAGTCGCCGGACCATCCTGGCTGTGCTCGTGATCGTCGGCGGCACGGCGATCGCCCTGGGCGCTTCGGCCGCGACGCCGGGACGGGTCCTGGCGCTGCAGAGCCTCACCGTGGCGGCCGCCCTGCTCGTGCCCGCCTACCGGCTCGGCCTCAGGCGCTTCTACTTCCTCGCGGCCGTGGCCGGAGTGGCGGGATGCGCAGCGGTGGCTCTCGGGGCAGGCGAGATCAGCGGCAGCGCACTGGTGTTCGGCGCCACCGGGGTCGCGAGCCTGCTTTCGGGGGCCTGGACGCTGCGGTCGTACCTCGGGCAGCCCGGCCAGGCGGACGAACGAGAGGACCACCGTTGACCACCGACAGCGAGACCGGCGCCAGTCGCGCGGCCGCGATCGCGTCGCTGGATCGGCTGATCCACGAGCCGGCCCGGCTCATGATCGTGACCGTGCTGGCGACGGTGGCCGAGGCCGACTTCGTCTACCTGGTCCGCGAGACCGGCCTGACCAAGGGCAACCTCGGCGCGCACCTCGTCCGGCTCGAGGCCGCCGGCTATCTCGAGATCGAGAAGACGTTTCGCGGCAAGGTGCCCCGGACAGTGTGCCGCCTGACCGACGCTGGCCTGGCCGCCTACCGGATGTATCGCGACGCGCTCCGGCGGACCGCGGACGAGCTCCCCGAAGTCCGGGCGGGCTCCGAGGACGGGTGGCTGAACCGTGCCTGAGGCTGACTGCGCGATCCGGGCCGAGGGCCTGAGCCGCGACTTCGGCTCGCTGCGGGCGGTGGACGGCGTCTCGCTCGAAGTCCCGGTCGGTGCCATCTTCGGCTTCCTGGGGCCGAATGGATCGGGCAAGACGACGACGATCCGGCTCCTGCTCGGCCTGCTCGAGCCCAGCGGGGGCACGGCCACCGTGCTCGGGCACGACACCCGAACCGACGGCGCTGCCGTCCGGGAACGCTGCGGCGCGCTGCTCGAGCACCCGGGCCTCTACGAGCGCCTGACCGCCCGCGACAACCTGGACTTCTACGCCCGGGTCTGGCATCTGCCCGGGCCCGAGCGGGAGCGGCGCGTCCACGAGCTGCTCGACGGCCTGGGCCTGTGGGACCGGCGCGAGGAGATCGTCGGGACGTGGAGCCGGGGCATGAAGCAGAAGCTCGCCGTGGCGAGGACGTTGCTCCACCGCCCGTCCCTGGTGTTCCTCGACGAGCCGACGGCCGGCCTGGATCCGATCGCGGCCGCGGCGCTGCGCGACGACCTGACCGGCCTGGCCAGGCGGGAGGGCGTCACGGTCTTCCTGACGACGCACAATCTGGCCGAGGCCGAGAAGCTGTGCGATCGAGTCGCCGTGATTCGCAGCGGCCGCCTGGTCGCGGTCGGCCGCCCCGACGAGCTCCGCACACAGGCCCGGCGCGATCGCATGGAGGTCACCGGCGCCGGCCTGGACGATCGATCCGTCGCTCTGATGACCGCGGACCCGTCCGTCGAATCGGCGTCGCTGGCCGACGGTCGGCTGACCCTCCGGATCAGGGACGGCGCCAGCACCGCCCCATTGGTCGCCGCGCTCGTGCGCCAGGGTGTGGCGATCGACGAGGTGCGGAAGGGCGGCGCGGATCTCGAGGAGGCGTTCCTCGCCCTGATGGGAGCCGACGCATGATCTCGGACGCGCTCACGGTCGCCCGCAAGGACCTGCGCGAGACGCTCCTCCAGTCTGGGACCCTGCGCCGCTCGTTGCGGGGCCTCCTCTTCTCCGTGGTCGTGTTCGGCGTCGTCCTGCCGCTGCAGATCGGCCCGGATCTGGTGCGCCAGCCGGCGGCGATCCTGCCGTTCGCGTGGGTGCCGCTCCTGCTGGCGAGCAACATGATCGCCGACGGGATCGCCGGCGAGCGCGAGCGCCACACCCTCGAAACACTGCTGGCCAGCCGCCTGTCCGACCGGTCGATCCTGCTCGGCAAGGTCGTGGCCGCGGTCGCCTACGGCTGGAGCTTCATGGTCGTCAACGCACTGGTGGGGCTGCTGACCGTGAACCTGGCAAACCCGGCTCAGGCCATCCTGGTCTACTCGCCTCAGGCGATCCTGATTCTGGGCGTCTTCGGGTTGCTCGGCGCCGGGCTCGTCGCCTGCGGCGGTTCGCTCGTGGCGCTTCGGGCGCCGACGGTCCGCCAGGCCGCCCAGAACATGAGCCTGGCCCTGGTCGGGGTCTTTCTGGTCCCCGCACTCGCGATCCCGGCCCTGCCCGCGGACCTGCGCCGTCAGGTCATCGACACGCTCCTCGGCCTCGACTGGCTCACCATCGGCGTTGGTCTGGCGGCGATCCTGGTCGTGCTGGACGTCGCCCTCTTCTCCGCCGCGATGCTGCGCTTCCAGCGAACGCGCCTGATCCTGGACTGAGCGCCTGACTCGGGCGCTGGCGCCGCCGTGTTGGCCCCCGGGACTGCAAGCTCAACGACTGAGAGCCTGCCTCGTAAATGACCCTGCCAGGGTTACGCGGCCTCGGGTCGAAGGGTGACCGCATAGCCGAGCTGCTCGAGGCGGCGGGTGAGTCGGCGGCGGACGCGCTCGCGGTCCCGGTCGTCGAAGTGGCGTGGCCCGAGGTCGTGGAAGGGCCGGCCGGTCACGAGGACGGCGTAGATGATGCCCGGGATCGTGTGGCCGACCGCGACGCAGGCGCGCATGGCGCCCCGCCGCGCTGCCAGCCGGTGGTATTGGGCGCCGAGGCAGGTGTCGGTCCTCGACGCCGAGCGGGCCGAGCCCACGAGCGCGCTGCGCAGCCAGGGGCTGCCGCGCCGGGTCCGGCCGCCGTGCCGGGTGCCGGCGCTCTCGTGGTTGCCGGGGCACATCCCGGCCCAGGAGGCGAGCCGGCGCGGCGAGCCGAAGCGCGCCATGTCGGTGCCGATCTCGACGAGCACGGTCTCGGCGGTCCGGCGCCCGATGCCGGGGATCGTGACCAGCCGCTCGATCAGCCCGTCGGCGCCCCGGAGGCGCCCGGCGATCTCGGCGTCGAGCGACTCGACGAGCGCGTCGAGGTCGGCGAGGTGGCGGAGCTGGGTGGCGAGCAGGAACCGCTGGTGCGGCCCGACCGACCCGGCCAGCGCCTCGACGAGCGTGTCGTGCTTGCGGCGCTGGAACCGGCCTGATCGGGAGGTTGGACGCTCCTCGAACAGCGATTCTGGTCAGCCACCGAATGCCGGCCAGGGGATGTCGTTGGGGATCGGCGCGTCCGGTGAGATCGACTTGGGCGGCCCGAGGCGCGGGCGCGATCCCCACTGGGGGCCGAGGCCCTGCGCGGCGCGCTCGTCGCACGGCGTCGCGGCGTCCTCGACGGCGACCACCAGGCCCGCGAACTCGCCGTCGAGCGGCTTGAACTCGTCCCAGTCCAGAGCGATGTCGGAGCACGGGTCGCCGAGACCGCCGGCCCGGATGCACCGGAGCTGCGTGCCGACAGCGAGGGTGATCTCGCGCTTGTGGCCCATGTAGTCCAGGAAGGCCCTTGTCGGGGCGGTCACCGTGAAGGTCGGGAGGCACGCTCGGGTCATGTCCCCATCGTTGGCTGCGGAACTTGCTCGCGCAAGGCCCCGGAAGTCACCTGACGAGCGAGTTCATTCAGGCAGGCTCTGAGGTGCGCCGCAGCGCCTCAACGGGGCCGCCCGACATGCCTTCGGCCCCTCTCGCGGGGCGCCTGTCCGGGGCGAGTCTGCCGTTCGCGCTGCGGGAGGGGATCGCTGCCGGCCCCTCCTCCGCGGCCGCTCGAGTCCCCGAGCGCGCTGGTGCCGTCGCTCACCGCGGCAGCCGGTTCCGTGGCCGGGCCCGGCGGCGCGGTCGAGTCCCTCGCGCACGCCGCGCTGCTGATCGGGTCGGCAAGGCCGTCGCCGGCGGCCGGGTCGGTCAGCAGGTGCGGCCGAACGAGCCGCCGCGGTCGGATGTCACGCATGCCGACAGCCAATCGGACGGGGGCGCAGGCGGGCGGCGGGTCGGGGTGGCAGCTGATGGTCGGCGTGCGGGGAGCCGGGCTCCTCAGCCCGCGCCGCGCCTGGATCTCGTACAGGCGCCCAGCCGGCGTGATCGTGCCGAGGTACTCGCCCGCCGGGTCGAACACGTCGCCGTCGTTCCACGGCGCCCAGCCGAGCCAGCACAGGTCCAGGTCGAAGACGTCGCGCTCGTGCCGGAAGGCCACGACGGCGCCCTGCGAATCGAACAGGAACTCGACGTCCGGCTTCACGGCCACAAACGCTGCCTCCGGCCATCTCGGCGATGCGCTGGTGCGACGGCTGCGCACGCCGCCCAGCGACACCAGTCAACCGCGCCCCGGCCGGGGTGCCAAGTGCCGACATTCCCGGCCCGACGGTTGATGCCGAAACCGTCGTCCTCAACTCGGGTGACGCGTTTCGAGACCCTCAGCCGTCGGTGCGATCGCGGCCCTCGTGCGGTCGTACTCGGTCGCGACGTGTCGCAGAGCGGGCTCATCCGCGTGCGCCTCACCACCGCCGGTCGATCGCGCCATCGACGACCCGAGGCTCAGCCCTCCGGCTGCACCGCCTCGATCACGCTCGCAGGTCGCGCTGTCGCGATCGTCCTGGTGTGACGCAGGCCCGCGCGCTCGAGGAGGTCCGCGTACTCGGCAGCGGTCCGCTCCCGGCCGCCGAGCAGGACGAGCGTGCCTGCTCGAGCACGCCGAGCGCCGCAAGCGCTCGCAGGGCCCGATGCAGCGAGGGCGCGTGCGTTCCGGTGGCTGCCGCCAGCGCCGCGCTGCCGACCGGCTCCGTTCCGACAAGCTCTGGCGGACCCAGCTCCACTGCGACCCTACCGACACGGCGCCCTCGCCGCAGGTGCGCTGCTCATCATCGCCACCGTTTCCACCGTCGTCCTCGGCGCCATCGCCCTCACGCCCGTCGTCGGCGACCCGGTGAACCTTGCCCGGATCAGCGCCAACCAGACCCAGGTCTTCCTCGGGGCGCTGCTCCAGATCATCGGCGCCGCCGCCTGCCCGGCGATCGTCATCGCGCTCTACCCCGCGCTCCGCGCCTTCAGCCCGGCCATGGCCCTCGGGTCGGTGGCCTTCCGGACGATCGAGGCGACCTTCTACGTCATCGGGATCGCGGGGCTGCTCATGCTGGTGACGCTTGGCGGGGAGGCCGCGAAGGCGGGCTCGGCTGACGTCGCCTTCTACGACCGGCTCGCCGCGCTGGTCGTCGCAGGCCGCGCGTGGCTCGGCTTCGTGGCCGCGGTCGTGTTCGCCGGCCTCGGCACGCTGCTGTACGACTGGGTCCTCTATCGATCCGCGCTCGTGCCGCGCTGGCTGTCGGGGTCGGGATCGGGGCCGCCGTCGCCATGCTGGCGGCTGCGGCCCTCGTGATGCTGGGCACCGTCGCGCCTGTCTCGCCGGTCCACATCGTCCTGAACCTGCCCATCGCCATCCAGGAGATGGTCCTCGCGGTCTGGCTGATCGCCCGCGGCTTCGCTCCGGGCGCAGTCGCCGCCCAGCGGGCCTCGACGGGCACGCTCGTCGGCGCGGATGCCCGGTGACGGCCGCCCTCGATCCTCAGATCCGCCGTCCGGAGGCACGGCCGGAGGGTGGTCCTCGCCGATCATCAGGCCGGCCTCCGGGCCGCTACATCTTCGCGGCGGCAACCTTCCCGATGGCCAGCTCGGCCGCCTCCTGCTGGGCCTGCGTGGTGTTGGGGTCCTTGAGGGCGACGGTGATCGTGATGGCCCGACCGCCCTTGCTGATGTCCAGCTCGGCAGTGGTGCCGGTGGCCCCGGAGGCGAAGAACGCCGCGTCGCCGAGGTTGGGCACGGCGGTCACGTGGGAGCCCGAGACGTTCTGGAGCCCGTAGGGGATCTGGCCGACGGATCCGGGATCGGTGGCGGCGATCGTCGCCCCGGAGGCGTCCGCCGCCTGCCAGGAGCACGAAGGGGCGTTGACGCCGGACGGAACGCCCGCGCCGACCGTCGTGCCCAACGCGGCGCTGACGTCCGCCGGCGAGGCCAGGGCGCACAGGGCGTCAGCCGTGAAGCCCAGACCAGCCGGCTGGCCGCCACCGGACGATGGCGCCGCGGAGCCCGACGGCGGCGAAGAGCTGGCGGCCGAGCATGCGACCACCGAGCTGAGGATGACCAGCGCGACTCCAGCGGTGACCAGCCTGCCTGAGGTCTTCATGGGCGCGAATTCTGACACAGCGAGTCAACAGCACCGCGCCGGCCTCCGCGCGCGGCACGGGATCGACTAGCGGCGAGTGAGCAGCAGGGTCCACTCATCGGGACCATCGCGCTCCAACCGCCATTCGACCTCCGTGGCGCAGCGGTCCTCCAAGGCGTGGCACAGCGGTCCCACAGGGTGGTCAGACCAGACTCGGGCGCTCTCGCCCGGTCGAAGCGCGTGGAGGATCGCGCAGATCGGACGGTGCTGCGCACTGCCTCCGAGCATGCCCGCCGCGCGCAGCGGGAACAGGTCTCCGGGCATCATCGGGATGTCCCACGTCGGGTGATCACGATCACGCCTGTGGATGATCTCGACCCTTGTCTGGTCGGACTTCGACGCAGCCGTCCCGATGCCCGGCGCCGCCGCGTCGTCCGAGCCGCGCTGCTCCACGATCGGGGGCAGCTGTCGCAGCCAGTCCAGAAGCGGGTCCCCGCTCGTTCTGCTCATCATCATGTCGGATGCCTCGCTCTTCATGCGAGGAAGCATGAAGAGGGACCGCGTCCGAGACCGTGACATTGGTCGTTGTCGGGTCTTCCCGGGTTGGCCGAGACGCCCCGCCCGACCCAGCCCGACGCACGCGGTGTCGCCCCGCCACATTCGCGGTCCGGATCCGCTGGCCGTCGGCCCGGAGGCTACGCATGCGCCGCCAGCCCGTCCCGGTCAAGCAGCAGGATCCGGCCGCGCTCCACGCGGATCAGACCCTCGCGCTCGAGCTGGCGCAGCGTCCTGGCCACGACCTCGCGACTGGTCCCGACCATCTCGGCGATCTCGCGCTGCGTGAGCGCCTGCCCGCCGGACCCCGCCCCCACGCCCGGGTGCGGGACGACAGCCTGGAGCAGGACTCGCGCCACGCGACCCGCGACCTGGCGGAAGGAGAGGTCCTCCACGAGCGCGATCGCCTGCCGCAGCCGGTAGGCGAAGCTGGCGGCGGCCGCGGTGACGAGCTCGGGCACCGCCCGCAGGACCTCTGCGCGTCGCTCGATCGGAAGCGTCAGCAGGGATGCGTCCTCGACCACCTGCGCGGTGGCCGGTTCGGGGCCGAGGTCGAAGAACGGAACCTCGTTGAACGACGCGCCTGCGCGGATGATCTGCAGGGTCTGCTCCCGGCCGGCTGCGTCGGAGGTGTACAGGCGCACGGCTCCGGCCTCCACGAACCAGATCCCGCTCGCCGGATCCTCCTGCGAGTAGAGCAGCTCGCCCGCGCCAACTCGATGGTGGACGAGGAACCGCTCCAACTGGGCTCGCACCTCTGGCGGCAGACCTCGTCCGAGGAACGGCTGAGCGCCCCCGGCTTGTGCTCTGCCGCTGCCGCCAGCGAGCCGAGGACCAGGTCCGCGGGCCCGACGATCGGGTGGACCTGCGGTCGGCAGGCCGTCGCTGCTACCCCCGCGCTGACCGGTGCCGGCATCTGCCCTGCCGACGAGGGGCTCGCGCCTCCGACCGGGCCGGGGGCCCCGGGACCGACGTCGGTCCTGAGCCTCCGGTAGAGGCGGCGCCGGCGGTCGTGGGGGTCGACTTCGCCGCCCGCCAGCCCGGCGGCGACGAGCCTCGCGAGGTGGTACGAGATGAGCGGTCGGCGCCGCCCCAGCTCGCGGGCCAGCTCCCCAGCGGTCCGACCCGACGCACCGGCTGTCGCCAGCGCCAGGAGGATCTGGCGCCGCAGGGGATCGGCGAGGATGCCGAAACGGTCCACGGCCATTGACCGAATCGTACGACTCGGACCGGGATGCCGGTTGGACCGTCCTCCCAGCAGGGGCTCGAAGGTCCCTGGGAGCTCAGGCGAGCTCGACGGCGCAGCGGAGGCCGCTGCGGCCAAATCCCGCCAGGACGTCGGACGGAGCCCCTGCGAGGCGGGCGGCCAGCGCCTGGAGCAGGGCATCGAGGGAAGCCTGGGCCGCGTCGCGGGATGCGGCGTCGATAACGTCCTCGACCCAGGTTCGGCACTCGGTAGGCAGGCTCTCTCCGGTGCCCAGCACGTCGAGCGCCAGCCCGAGTTCGTGCTCGCGAAGCCGATCGAGGAGATGGACCCGCTGCGCGCGCAGGGCAAGCTCTGCCCTGGCGAGGTCACCGAGGTGCGTGCCCGACGACGCGCACGGGCACGCCTGGGTCCCGGTCAAACGCGTCCGCGGTGCCATGGGCCCGAACGCCGCGCGCTTCGCGTCGGAGGGTCGGGCTCCAGATTGCCGCCGAACCGGCTCGCTACTGTCATGCTCCTATGGCGTCAAGGGCTGATTGACGATTGTCTGGTGACCGGCCACGAGGGCGGCGAAGACGTGCCGGACCAGGTGCCGCTTGAGGCAGCGAAGGGCCTCGCGCCAGGTCTTGCCCTCAGCCCGCTTGCGCGCGAGGTACGCCTTCGCGCGGGGGTCGAACCTGGCCTGCCAGGCGGCGATCGTCCAGACGGCCCGGTTGGCCCGGCGGTTGCCCCTTCGGTTGTACCGGACCCGGCTCGTCCTCCCCGAGCTCGCCGGCAGCGGCGCGACGCCCGCGAACATCGCGAACGCGTCGGCGGAGGGGAAGCGGGACACCTCGCCCGCCTCGCCGCGCAGGACCGCGGCCGAGAGGTGGCCGCAGCCCGGGATCGCGAGCAGCGGGTCGTCGCCCACGAGGGAGCGGATCTGGCGTCCGAGGGCGTCGGCCCTCCGCCCCAGCCGGACGACCTCGGCGAGCTCGGCCCGGGCGAGGTCGGCCGCGACGCCCCGGTGCCCGCGCAGCAGCCGGCGGGCCGCCGCGAGCTCGGGCCCCGTGACCAGGCGGGCGACCGCCGACCCGTACCCCGGCGCCAGGACGAGCAGGTGCGCGTGGAGCCGGTTGCGGGCCCGGGTCTGGGCGACGACGGCGCAGTCGCGCGCCTCGGCGAGCAGCTGGAGGTCCCGGGTGCGGTCGGCCAGGCGGACCGGCGGGAGGCCCGGCTCGGCCAGGGCCACCCGGGCGATCGCGAAGGCGTCGCCGGGGTCGCTCTTGCCCGGGCGCCTCGTCCGGCCGCGCTCGCGCCGGGACAGCTGGGGCGGCACCTCGACCGCCGCCAGGCCGGCCGCGACCAGGTGCCGGGCGAGGGCCGCCCCGTACGAGGAGGAGCCCTCGACCCCGATCCGCAGGCCCGGCTCGCCGAGCCCCCGCGCCCAGGCCGCGAGCGCGGCGTGCCCGGCGGGGTCGTTGCCGAACGCGCGCTCCTCGCGGGCAACCCCCGGCCCGTCCACGAGGCATGCCGCCAGGGTGTCCTTGTGGGTGTCGACCCCGATCGCCACAGCCGCCATCGACCGTCCTCCCGCGCGCCGCTACGATGGTCGCGGGCCGGGCGGGCAGCAGTGCGTTGAGTTACAGGGCCACGCTCCCATGAGGCCACGCCCGGCCCGCTCGAGCACGGCGGCGGGGGCAGATGACTCACTGGCCACCGGCCTCGCGGAGGGGGCTGACTGACTCGGGGCCACCCGCCGCCGGCTCGACCCTCGCACATCGCGCGAGGCAGGTCGAGCCTACGCACCACTGACTCGTGCATGTCGTTTCCTTCGCGACGCTCAGGGGCGTCGCGTTCGTCGTCGGGGCGAGGCTGCGCTGCGCGGATCCGTCTCCTCCGTGACTTGCGTCCGGGTTGTGCCTGTCCTGGCGCTGCCCGCACCGACGTCACAGCGCCATCACGGTGAGGGCGGGATGCTGGCCGTCGACGAGGGCGAAGGCAGGCAGCGGACCGACTGGTTCGGGCGGAGAGCCATCGCCCCGAGCAAGGAGCTATCTGTATGGACCGCCTGACACAGCCCCTGCGCGACGAGCACCGCGAGCTCCGCCCGCACGTCGACGACATCCTGGCCGCCGCCGACCTGCTCGACGAGCGCGCTCCCGAGTTGCCCGTCGAGCGCCTCGCAGCCTCGTCGGCCTTCCTGCGGGACCACCTGCTTCGCCACGCGTCTGCGGAGGAGGCGGTGCTCTACCCGATGGTGGGCCTGGCGTTCGGCGACCCGGGGGCCACGGCCACGATGGCGCGTGACCACCGCCAGATCGAGCACCTCGGCGAGGAGCTTGCGGGCCTGGTGGCGAACGCCGGCTCGGGTGGTCCCGACGTCCGCGCTCTGCGCCGCGTGCTCTACGGGCTGCACGCAATCCTCGTGCTCCACTTCGCCAAGGAGGAGGAGGTCTACCTGCCGCTCCTCGACGCGCGATTGACGCCCGACGAAGCGACACGGCTGTTCGCGGGCATGGAGGAGGCGGCAGCGATCGCAGCCTGAAGGCCGAGGCTCGGCCATCGCGACCCGGCCCGACGCGTCCTGCGACGGTCGCCGCTCACCGACCAGCCGGTCGGCGGGACCTTCGGGAGGGTCACGCCTGCGGCCGGGACGCGGGACTTCACTGGGCTACCATCGTCCGGGGCGCTCTGGCCCCATCGGGCTGTGGACGCTGGTCGTCGCCCGGCACACGCTGAGTCCCCACAGAAGAGAGGAGCCGGCAATGCCTGACCGCGCTCGACCCGCGCACGCCGCCCGCCTTGTCCCGAGCCTCCTGACAGCGCTCCTGTCCGCCCTGCTCCTGTTCGGCCTCTCGTTCGCGGTCACGCCCGGGACGGCCGAGGGCGCCACGACCGCGACCGCCGCCTGCGGGGCGAACCTCCGCACCGGGGCCTCGACCGGCTACGCGATCCGGGCGACCGCCGCCACCGGAGCGAGGGTCACGGTCGCCGCGACCGTGACCGGCGGGTCCTGGCGGGCGACCTGCGCCGGCCGGTCGGTGTCGGGCACCCGCTGGTACCGGATCAGCGCGATCAACGGCCGGAGCGTCCTCTCGCTCTACGGCCGCAGCTACCTCTACGGCGCGACCGGCCTGTTCACGGCGGTCAGCGCGCCGGCCCCGACGCCGGCCGCCCCTGCATCGGTCGCGACCGCGACCGCCGCCTGCGGGGCGAACCTCCGCACCGGGGCCTCGACCGGCTACGCGATCCGGGCGACCGCCGCCACCGGAGCGAGGGTCACGGTCGCCGCGACCGTGACCGGCGGGTCCTGGCGGGCGACCTGCGCCGGCCGGTCGGTGTCGGGCACCCGCTGGTACCGGATCAGCGCGATCAACGGCCGGAGCGTCCTCTCGCTCTACGGCCGCAGCTACCTCTACGGCGCGACCGGCCTGTTCACGGCGGTCAGCGCGCCGGCCCCGACGCCCACCCCCACGCCGACCCCCACGCCGACGCCGACCCCCACGCCGACCCCGACCCCCACGCCGACGCCGACCCCCACGCCGACCCCGACCCCCACGACGAAGGCTGCCGCCTGTGACGGGGTCAACCTGCGGACAGGGGCATCGACCGCCTACGCGATCAAGGCGAGCGTGGCGTCTGGAACCACCATCACCGTTGCGACGACCGTCAGCGGCGGCGCATGGTCGACGCCCTGCGACGGCACGGCCGTCTCCGGGAACACCTGGTACCGGATCAGCTCGGTCAACGGCGCAAGCGTCCTATCGCTCTACGGCGTGACCTATGTCTACGGTGCGACGGGCCTGTTCACAACGCCCAGCGCACCCGGCGCCGGCGCCACCCCGCTCGGCCCGACCGTGACGTTCTACGGCCGCGGCGCGGGCCATGGGGTGGGGCTGTCGCAGTACGGTGCTCGCGGCCGTGCGCTCGCCGGCCAGAGCGCGGCCACGATCCTCGCCCACTACTACGCCGGCACCACCATCGGGACCATCGCCAACCCCGACATCCGGGTCCTCGTCCTGGACCGGGCGACGGCCACCGCCACCAGCCCGATCGTCCTCTACGGGCGGGGCGGCACCTGGACCATCGACGGCGTCGCCACCGTCTTCCCGGCCGACGCGCGCCTCCGGCTCATCCCGAGCACCTCGGCCGGAGTGACGACCTGGCAGGTGATCGTCGACGCGAGCGGCGGTGCGATCCTCTACAGCGCAGCGACTGGCGGGGACCTGCGCGTGCGCCCGGCGACCGACGCCACGCTCCTCCAGTTGTGGTCCAAGCCGTCGACGTTCGATCGCTACCGCGGCGTCCTCCACCTCATGGCCACCTCGACCGTGAGCGTCGTCAACGAGCTCCCGCTCGAGTCCTACCTGCGCGGGGTGGTTCCCGCCGAGATGCCGTCGAGCTGGCCGGCCGAGGCGCTCAAGGCCCAGGCGATCGCCGCCCGCTCGTACGCCGCCTACCAGCTTCGGTCGGGCACTTCCACGTTCGACGTCTACGATGACACGCGATCGCAGATGTACCTGGGCGCCCTCGACGAGAACCCGGCGACCGACGCCGTGCTGACCGCCACGGCCGGCCAGGTCCTGCGCAGCGGCACGGCCATCGCCGACGCCCTGTTCCACTCGACGGGCGGCGGGGCGACGGAGAACAACGAGAACGCCTTCGTGTCGCCCACCGGGGCCAAGGTCGCCGGGCCCGTCAGCTACCTTCGCGGCTCATCCGACCGGGCTCCCGATGGGACCCCGTACGACGCCAGCTCCCCGTACGCGAGCTGGCACACCGCGACGTACACGCAGAGCCAGGTCTCGGCGATGTTCGCCGCCGACAGCCGGACGAACGTCGGGACGCTCGTGGCGCTCGACCTCCGGAACCGGGGCGTCTCGGGCCGGCTGATCAGCGTGACCCTCGTCGGGTCCACGGGGATCACGAAGACCGTCTCGGGCGACGTGTTCTCCTCCGTCTTCAACGCCCAGCGCCCGAGCGGCGACCCGATCCTGCGCAGCAACCTCCTCGGACTCGCGCCGATCCCCTGATCGGCGGTCGCGCCCAGCGTCGTCGTTGACTCGCGCGGTCAGCCTGACACGGGCGCCGGGACCACGATCGGCGCCGACTCGCCCAGCAGCCCGCCGAGCTCGTCGTGCGCCCGCACCGCGACGTACGCGCCAAGCGCCGGCGCCACGATCCCGGTCTCGAAGCCGGAGCGCGGCGCGGCCGCGACGACGTTGAGGTCGCTGGCGGCGTCGCCGGTGAGGACCTGCCAGGTGCCGACGCTCGTCGCGCCGTTCCAGCTCGCGTAGACGCTCCGCGCACTGCCGTCACCGCTCGCGGTGGGGCCCCGGGTGCCGGCCGGGAAGTCGACCGCGACGGCGGGCGCGTCGGTGGGCCGGCCCGTCCAGGCTTGGCGGTAGTCCCGGTAGGACTCGGTCGAGGCTGGGAAGGTGGCGTCGACGAGGAGGGTCCCGTCGGCCGCGTACTCGCTGAAGAACGGCCGGCTGCCCCAGCCGATGAAGGCACCACCGTCGGCAAGCAGCTGGACGTTCCCCTGGCTCGTCGAGAGCAGGCCGTCAGGTCGGTCATAGGAAGTGACGAGCGAGGCCGTTCCGGCGCCAAGGTCGGGGCGGATGCGCAGCCCGCGAGATCGGCCCGGGGCTTCCGAGGCGCCATTGTCGAACATGGTGATCGTCCCGTCGTAGCGCCGCCGGACGTCGTGCTGCCACCCGAACGACGCATCCTGGGCGACCCGGATGTCGCTCTTCTTGCCGCCGAGGCGCCACAGGATGTCGCCGGTCTTGCGGTCAACCTTGTAGATGGCCGAGGTGTTGCGCGCCGAGACGATGAGGTTGCCGTCGGCGTCCTCGTCGATCGCGTTGCCGTGGATGTAGTCGTAGACCTGGTTCGCCCCGGTCGGCGGGGCGATGTACGACTCGTCGAGGCCGATGTGCTCGCTCGCCCGCCACTCGAAGACGACGCGGCCGGTCACGAGGTCGATCTCCTGGACGGCGGAGTCCATGATGGGCCACGGCGTGGGCGTCGGGTGCCCGTAGACCGGGCCCGGCTGTTGGGCATCCGCCCAGATCAGCGCCGTCCCGCGGGAGGTGAGCTGAAGCTCGTGCAGGTCGGCCTGCCGTCCGTTCCCGGCCGAGATCCGGCCGATCGGCTGGTAGGCCTCGTCGACCAGCACGAACGCGCCGGATCCGATTCCCTCGTTGAGCGCCCCTTCCCACCAGGCGAGCGCCGATGCATTCGCGTACTCGACGACGTGCAGGTCGGTGGCGGCGACGCCCTTGGCCGAGGGGAGCATCCACACGAGCTCGCCCGTGCGGTCGATGATGGTCGGCCCGTCGGGTGCCGCTCCGTTGGACGGGGTCAGGAACGTGTACAGGCCGTCCGGGCGCCGCTTCTCGCCGGTGATCGTGACGACGGGCGGCGTGAGGTCTGGACGCGAGAGGAAGCTGTGGCGTCCCGGGGTTCCGGCCGGCGCCGCGGCGGCTTCGCGCAGTCCGGGACGGTAGTCGCCCACGAGCTGGGCGACGGCGGCAACGCTGGCTCCGCCGACGGCGATCGCGCCAACTGAGATGAGGAAGCGTCGTCGTGTGAAGGTGTTGGCAGAGCCGACCCGATCCGGTTCCATCTTCGGTCTTCCTCGAGGTCCCCCGGATACAAGGTGTGGCGTGGCTGACCATGGGCGGCCGGCGCCTCTGGAACGCGCCGTGGCGAGGCGCTGCGATTATGTCGCGGTCCGGCCGAACGTGACGCAACGACCGAATGGCGGCCGCGTGATGCGCCGGAGGGCGACCGAGATGCGGGGCCCGTCTCGTGGCGGGCCCCGGTGGAGGCTGGGCTGGCACTCGGCCCGCAGCCCGAAGATCTGTTCGCGGTGGACCCGGAGCGGCTGTCGACGCGGCGTCATGCCTGGCCGCCTGTTCCTGAGCCGCAGCGCCAAGTATCGGGTGGGGGAGTGGGCGGCGCGGCTCAGGATCGCCGGCGCCGCGGCGGTCGTCTCCGCCGGGCGCTTCGGTGTTGGTAGCATCGTCTGCGGGACCGCGAGCGTGCGACGGGACCAGCGACCGTGGAGCGACGTGGGCGACGAGACCTGGGTCAGCGTGGACGTGGAGACCCTCAGGCCCGACGCCCTCCACGGGGAGCCTGCTCTCGATCGGCGCGTGCCTCGTGGACCGGCCCGAGGAGGGGATCGAGCTGCTGCTCCGCCCCGACTTGACCCTGCCGTGGAGCGCGGAGGCGGAGTCGATCCACCACCTGGACCGCACGATGCTCGAGCGCGAGGGGCGCGAACCGGCCGCGGCGATGGCAGCCCTCGACGCCTGGCTGGCAGGGGTCGTGCCCGCTGGCTCCCGACCCGTGTTCGTCGCCCTCAACGCGCCGTTCGACTGGATGTTCCTTGCCGACGCCTTCTGGCGTCACCTCGGGCGCAACCCGTTCGGGGTCAGCGCGCTCGACATCAAGGCGCTCTACCTCGGGCGCCATCTGGGCGAAGTGCCAGCGTGGTCGGACACGAAGCGCCTCCAGATGCTGCGCCGCTACCCCGTGGACCTGCCGCACACGCACCACGCGCTCGACGATGCTCGCGAGCAGGCGTCCCTGTGCCGGGCCCTCGTCGAGGCGGGTCGCCGCGGCCTCTAGCCTCCGAGTCCCTTAGCGGCTCCGGCGCATCGCCTCCCCGATCAGCAGGGCGCCCAGCGCGATGACCGCCACCGGCCAGACGAGATCCCAGTTGATCGGCACGTAGTCGCGGATCAGGAACCACGCGCCCAGCACCACGAGCACGATGCCCGCGATGATGCCAGCCTGGTCACCCCGGTGCCGCACGTCCCAGTCGCCGCTCGGCTGGTTGGGCACGCCAGCTGGGCCGGTCTGGGTGGCGCCGCTCGGCGCACCCGTCGTCCCGCCGGTCCACGCTCCGCCCGGGGCGCTGCCGCCCCAGTTGCCGCCGGGCGTGCCCTGGCCCCACAGCGGCGATCCCGCCTGCCCGGCGCCCCACCCGCCGCGCTGCGTCCCGGACGGCGTCTGGCCCCGTCCACGCGGCGTCCACCCGGGCGGTGCGTCGGGCACCACCACGGCCATGACGATGTACAGCACCACGAACACGCCGCCCGACATCAGCGAGAGCAGCACCCACGCGATGCGCACGATCGACGGGTCGAGTCCCATCCATGCCGCGATGCCGGCGCAGACGCCAGCGAGCGACCGGTCGGTCGTCGACCGGTAGAGGCGGTCATCCACAGCCGTCCTCCGGATCCAGGGTCACCGTGCCGAGATTGGCCGAGACGTTGAGGTCGATCCGCGCGGAGGCGGTGGCCCACGGGCCGCGCGTCCAGATGTTGCCGTTCTGCACCAGGCCGCGCGCGGCGAGGTTCGTCGTCCCGAGCGGATGGTCGTCCACCCTGATCCGGAGGGGCACGCCCGCCGGGGCGCACACCCGCACGGTTCCCGCGTTGGCCGACAGCGACCCGCTCAGCGTCCCCGAGGGGGAGGGGAGCGCGACCGTGAGCGATCCTGCATTGACCGAGCCGGTGACCGAGGTGGTGCCCAGAGCGCCCGTCAGATCGACGTGGGCGTCGGCGGCGTTGACCGAAGTCGCGAACGAGGTGACGTGCATCGCGCCGAGCGCCAGCCGTGAGGAACCCGCGTTGACCGAGAGCGAGAGGCTCAGATTGGGGTCCGCGGGCAGCGTGAGCAGCCACTTCGAGGCGAGATTGCCCACGCCGAAGCCGTGCTGGTCGCCCATTCGGAGCCGCAGCCTGTCGCTCGAGGACGCCTCCACGGCGGGCGTGCTGTCGCCGCTCGGCCAGGCGACCGCCCAGCCGCCGCCCGGCGCGCCCGAGACGGTCAACTCACCGCAGGTCACCGAGACGTCAACCGACGCCCCCGAGGCGAGCGACCCACTGAGACCCGGGACGCTCGACGGGCTCGCAGGCGTGTTGCCGATCCCGCACAGCGCGAGCGAGGAACCGGGTCCGATGCCGGCCGCGACCAGCCCGCCGGCCATGAGACCGAACGTCACGGCCACCACGACGCCGCCGAACACGTCGAGCACGGTGTGGCGAAGCGCCAGGCCCAGCCCCACGCCGATCAGCAGCAGCGGCCAGAGCTCCAGCGAGCGGCGGGCCGTCCCGGCGTCGAGCACGCCGCCCTGCACCGCCAGCGGCACAACCCCAAGGGCGACGAAGAACGCACCCCAGCCCAGTAGCCCCCGATTCACGCGCATCGTCACCTCTCCCGGCTCTCGGCCGCCGACATCATCGCGCAGCGCACGCGTGCCGACGGGTGACGAGGGTCACATCCTCGGGGCCGGGGGGCCCGCTGTTGATAGCCTAGGACGCATGCCCAACCCCACCCGGCGGTTCGAGGCCGTGCTGTTCGACATGGACGGGGTGCTCGTGGACAGCGAGCACCGCTGGAATGACGTGCGGATCGCGTACGCTGCGGCGCACGGGCGCTCGTGGGGCATCGACGACCAGCACGCGGTGATGGGCGCGAATTCGATCCAGTGGGCGACGACGATGCGCAATCGGCTCGCGCTCGACGACATGCCGGTGGACCGGATCCTGACGGCGATCGTGGCCGGGGTCGTAGGCGAGTTCCGGAGGGGCAGCGTCCCCGTGGTCCCTGGCGCGCCGGCGGCGGTCCGCAGGATCGCGACCCGGTGGCCGGTCGGCATCGCGTCGTCGTCGCACCCCGACGTCATCGCCGCCGCGCTCGACCTGCTGGGTCTCCACGGCGTGTTCGGCGCGGTGACCTCGTCCGACGAGGTGGCGCACGGCAAGCCGGAGCCCGACGTGTACCGGCTGGCCGCCCAGCGTCTGGGTGCGGCGCCCGAGCGGTGCCTGGTCGTGGAGGATTCGACCAACGGCATCCTGGCGGGCAAGGCTGCCGGCGCCTACGTCGTGCTGATCCCGAACCCGACGGTGCTCCCCGCGCAGCATGCGGTCGAAGCCGCCGACGCGATCATCGAGCGGATCGAGGACCTTGACCCGGACGCGCTGCCGGCCTGACGGCCTCGGGGCCGCCTCGGCCAACCGCCGCCGCCATACTCAGGGCGTGCCCGAGATGCTGCTCCCGGAACCCGAATACCGCCCGTTCCGAGTGCGCCTGCTTCGCCTCGCCTGCCGGATCGTCATCGGCGGGCTGCTGCGCATCCGGGTGGAGCACGGCGAGCGGTGGGCGACCGGCCCGGCCATCTATTGCTTCAACCACCTGAACTGGATCGATCCGCTGGTCCTGCTCGCCGTCCTGCCCCTTCGGCCCCACTACGCCATGTTCGGCCCCATGGAGGCGGACATGCGAAAGGGACCGCGCAACCGGCTGATGTCGTGGGCCGGTTTCGGCATCCCGTACCGGCCGGAGAAGAGCGACCTCCTGCCGACGACTCGACGCGTCGGCAAGGTGCTCGGGCGGGGCTGGGTCATCGCGATCGCGGGGGAGGGGAGGATCCACCGGGGCGAGGGGGAGCTGACGCCGGTGGCCGACGGCACCGCCCACTTCGCGCTCCGTTCCGGCGTTCCGGTGGTGCCGCTCGCGATCAACGGCACGTCGTGGCTGGCGTTCCGGCGCGGGGTCCGCGTCCGGGTGGGCGAAGCGATCGTGCCGGAGGGGCGTGCCAGCCATGCGGCCGTCGAGGCGCTGACGGGCCGGATCGAGGTTGCCCTGCTGGGGATGACCTCCGACTTCGCCGACCCGCCGCCCTCGGGGCGAATCTTCCGCCGCCTGACCGAGTGGTTCAACGTCTGGCCCGAGGGCGGGCGCCCGCGGCTGGGCGACGGCGACGGCGCCGCGTACGTCCGTGAGCTCGGCGAGCGTGATGCGGCGGGAGGGGCCGCGGGCTGACCCCCGTCTGTGGCATCCTGCCATCGACACCGCACACCATGGAGATCCTGCGTGGGAGCCACCGGCCTCTCAGCCGACCGCACCGAGTACCGCACCCGCCTGGCGGAGCAGCCTGACCCCCAGATCGACAGCTGGGCCGCCGAGATGATGCGCGACGTCGCCATCCGGCGGGGCGTCGTGCGCGTGATCGAGGAGTTCCGCGCCGCCGCCAAGCTCAGCGAGCGGGAATTCGAACGGGTGTTCGCATCTGGCGGTGGCCCACCGGCCTCCCTGGGCCGCGACGCGCAGGGGCGCCTCTTCGTGCCCGCGGTCACGCTGTGGGCGCTCGTGCCAGGCATCCGCTCCCAGGTCTCCGATGGCCGCGACCGCCTGATCGAGTACCTCGTGGCCTCGTTCGACGAGCTCGTCTACGTCTGATCGCCGCAACACCGCGGCGCCCTTACGGCAGGCCCACCCGATCGGGGAGGCACCGCCCGCCGAAGCCCCTGCCCCACCCGTCCCGCCTGGCGCCCTGCCGAGGCTCGCCGCTCGGAGCGGGGCCTCGTCGGCGGCCCGTCCGCCGAGTGCCACCGACTTGAGCGCGGTCTCGCCCCCAGACGCTGCGTTCGTGGGCTCGGGGTCCCCCGTCTCGGGGCGCATCGCCCCGCAGCCCGGCAGCCGTGTCGACCGAGCGCTCAGGGTCGCTCGGCTCGTCCACCCCTTCCCGTCCCTGCTCGACGGGATCGTCGTCGCGGTCGTCGCCCTGGTCGCGGACGGGACGCCCGCCCGGGCGGCGATGCTTGGCGCCTCGACCGTCGGCCTCCAGTTCGCGATCGGGACGCTCAACGACATCGCTGATGCCCCTCGGGACGCCAAGGCGCGGACCCGCAAGCCCATCGCGGACCGCCTTGTCAGCGCTCGAGTGGCGAAGGGGGTCCTGGCGGCGTTCCTCGTGACCGGGCTCCTGTTGGCGCTCATCGCCGGGCCGCTGCTCCTCGTGATCGCGAGCCTCGGGCTTGCGATCGGCGTCTGGTACGACATTGGAGCCAAGGGGACCTGGTTCTCCTGGCTCCCGATCGCGCTCGGCGTGCCCCTGCTGCCGGTCTATGGCTGGCTGGGGGCGACGGGCAGCCTGCCTGCGGCGTTCACGGTTCTCGTGCCAGCCGCCTTCCTGGCGGGCGCCGCCCTCGCCATCGCCAACTCCTCAGTGGACCTCGAGCGCGACGCGTCCGTCGGCTTGACGTCGCTTGCGGTCGTGCTGGGCCCAACCCGGTCCACGGCCGTGGTGCTGCTCCTGCAGCTCCTCGTGGCGGCCCTCGCCATCGCCTCCTCCAGTGCGTCACCACGGTCCGGGCTCTGGCTCGCCGCGACTGCGGTGGCCGCGGCGCTCCCCGTCACGGGGGCGCTGCTGGGGCTCCTGGGGGCGAGGCGCGGCCCGGTGCCGCGCGAGGTGGCCTTCGAGGTGCAGGCCGTGGGCCTCGGCCTCCTCGCGGTGGCCTGGATGAACGCCCTGGGCGCTGCGGCCGCCTGACAGATGCCTGAAACTTCTCGCCCCGGAGGTGCCTCATCGGGGTGGAAGGCAGTCGGCCCACGAGCCGGACAACCTCAAGGTCCCAGGGGGAGGGGCGACCACCGTACCCCTAACAACATGCCTTGCCCGCCCGTTACTGTAGATACCGATCACCCGCTCGGAGGACACCAGCGTCTCATGTCGTCCATTCTTCGTCAGTTCCGGGGCCTCGGCATTGCCCTCGCGGTGCTCGCGATCTCGGCCGGCGCGGTTTTCGCCGCGGCACCGTCATTGCAGCTCACCTCCAACCACGGGACCACCCACCCAGCGGTCGACGCGCCAGGGTCGGTGGATCAGTCGGAGTCGGCCGAGCGGTCCGCTGCCGCTGAGGCCACCGAGAGCCCCGAGCCGAGCGACTCCGCCGAGCCGTCCGAGGGCGTCCAGCCTGCTTCGCCGCTCAGCCCGAAGGGCTCCCCGAGCCCCAGCGCAGGCGCGCACGGCGCTCTTGTCTCGACGGCCGCCCAGATGCCGACGCCGTCGGGCTTCGCGAACCACGGCGCGTTCGTCTCCTGCGTCGCGCATCTTGACGTCTCGCCGACGGGCTTCGACTGGAACACGGTCACGCCACAATTCTGCGGTATCACCCCCGCCGCTTCGGCCCAGCCGAAGGCCGGCCAGGGTCACGGCCACGGCAGCGGTCATGGCAACAACGGCCACGGCCACGGGGCGACCGGCCACTGAGAGCCCCGCCTGGATGACGATCCGGGCATGCCAACACGACGAAGCCGGCGCCAGTGGCGCCGGCTTCTTCTGTTGCTGGGGGAGCCACGGGCCTAGCGGCCCGGATCGCCGCTCCTTACGACGGCGATGGCGTTCTCGAGGCGGAGCTTGGCGATCGTCAGGTACTTCGCCAGGTTCGCCCGGTCGGTGATGCCGATCGACTCCAGGAGCCGCGGGTCGCGGATGACGCCGAGCAGTTCCTCGACCGCCTCGTTCAGCTGCGCCTTCGCAGAGTAGAGGCTGTCGTCCTTGAGGTTCTCGTGGGGACCCGCGGCCGCCCAGCCGACTTCGGCCGCGCCGCTGACGACGGGCGCCGCCTCCGGCCGCGGGACCGCCTGCGCATTGGCCTCCTCGCCGTCATCTTGCTGGCGAGCCGGGCGACCCTCGATGCGCTCCCGCAGCTTGACGAGCGAGAGCTCGTTGCGGGCCACCGCGTCGGCCAGCCGCTTGCGCTTCTTGGGGTCGGCGACCTTCATGATCTCGTAGGCGTGGGACAGGGTGTCCTTGCGCAAAGACACGAGCTCCCGCACCTCGGGCGGCGCGTCCGCCAGCCGGAGCCGGTTCTCGAGGTACCCCTTGTCCTTGCCCAGCTTGTCCGCCAGGCGACGGATGCTGTAGCCGTGCTCCTTGATCATCCGGTCATACATCGTCGCCTCGTCGAGCGGCGAGATGTCCTCGCGCTGGAGGTTCTCGATGATCGAGATCTCGAGCGCGGTGGAGTCGTCGATGTCCTCCACGAGCGCGGGGATGGTGGACATCCCGGCCAGCTTCGACGCGCGCCACCGGCGCTCGCCGGCGATCAGCTGGAAGTGGTTCTCGCCGATTGGCCGGACCAGGATCGGCTGCAGCACGCCGTGCTCGCGAATCGAGCCGGCGAGCTCCAGGAGCGTGGTCTCGTCGAAGGCGAGCCGGGGCTGCTCCGGGTTGGATTCGATGCGATCCACCGGGATGACCTTGACGCCGGTGGAGCGGTGCGTCGTCTCCGATGACAGGAGGCTGACGATGGCGGGGGAGAGCTCGCGTTCCTCGGACAGCCGGCGCGCGGCCGCTGCGCGGAAGTCAGTCCTGGCCAAGCTCGATCACCTCCCGGGCGAACTCGCGGTAGGTCTTCGCCGCCTCCGAGGATCCGGCATAGGCGGTGATCGGTCGTCCCACGAGCGGCGCCTCTCCCAGCTTCACGCTGGTCCGGATGATGGTTGTGAAGACGTGATGGTCGCCGACGATGCGCAGCTCGTCGAGCATGTCGCGGGCGAGATTCGTCCGGCCGTCGTAGAACGTGGGCAGCAGGCCCAGGATCCGGAGGTCGCGGTTCAGCTTGTGGCGGATGGCGCTGATGACCTTGACAAGGTTGTTGAGGCCCTTCATCGCGTAGAACTGCGTCTGCACGGGGATGATGACGCTGTCGGCAGCGACGAGCCCGTTGACCGTGAGCAGTCCGAGGTTGGGGGGGCAGTCGATCAGCACGTAGTCGTAGGCGTCGATGCTCTCACGCATCGCCTCGCGCAGGATTGATTCGCGACCGAGAGCCGTGAACAGCTCGCCTTCTGTGCTGGCGAGGTCGATGTGCGCGGGCGCCACGTCGATGCCGGCCGTCTCTGTCGGGAGGACCACCTCGGGGAGCGTGGCCCGTCCGTCGGCGAGGACGTCCGCCATGGAGCGCACGACGGTGTTGAGGTTGATGCCGACGCCCGCCGTGAGATTCGCCTGCGGGTCCATGTCGACGAGGAGGATTCGACGTCCCTCCTCGGCGAGGGCGCCCGCGAGATTGATCGCGGTCGTTGTCTTGCCGACGCCCCCCTTCTGGTTGGCGATCGCGATCACGTGCGTCAAGGGCGTCACCTCGTGGGCTGCATCCGCGGGAGAGCGGCGCAGAAGTCCTCGAATGCTACCGCGCCGCGCAAAGGAGCGGCGCGCCCCTTTTCCACATCGACGACGAGTTGTGCACCATTCTGTGGATATGTCGCGAGCCAGCGGGGGCGCCGGAGTGCGGGACGCGATGAGTTCACCGCCCGTTCGCATGGCGTTTACGGCCTTGCGCGAGGTGCGGTCTCCTCATCGCCCCCGGGGTGGCTGGCCCTTGCGCGGTCCGTCGCCGCTCCGCGCTACGCCTATGATGGGCACTCATCCCCAACGTCTTTGTGCAAAGACGAGCCAGCTCACGAGCGGAGGCAAGCCTGGCGTGTCCACCAATGCCGAGCGAATCGAGCGCCTGGAGCGCATGCGGGCAGAAGCGCAGATGGGTGGGGGACCCGTCCGGATCGAGCGCCAACACGCCTGGGGCAAGCTGACCGCGCGCGAGCGACTCGAGCTCCTCCTCGATGCAGGATCGTTCGTCGAGCTTGATGCGTTTGTGACGCATCGGACCGTCGAGTTCGGCCTGGATCGACAGCACTTCCTCGGCGACGGCGTGGTGACCGGGCACGGGACGATCGACGGTCGCCTCGTCTTCGTGTTCAGCCAGGACTTCACCGTGTTCGGCGGTTCGCTGTCGGAGGCCTACGCCGAGAAGATCTGCAAGATCATGGACCTGGCCATGAAGGTGGGAGCGCCTCTGATCGGACTCAACGATTCCGGCGGTGCGCGCATCCAGGAGGGCGTGGCGTCGCTCGGTGGCTACGCGGAGATCTTCCTCCGCAACGTCCTTGCATCCGGTGTCGTTCCGCAGATCTCCGTGATCCTCGGACCGTGTGCGGGCGGCGCGGTGTACTCGCCGGCCATGACGGACTTCACCGTGATGGTCGAGGGGACGAGCTACATGTTCGTCACGGGCCCGAACGTCGTGAAGGCGGTGACGCACGAGGAGGTCGATTCCGAGGCGCTCGGCGGCGCCGGCGTGCACACCGGCCGCAGCGGGGTTGCGCACCTCGCGGCCCGCGACGAGGCCGAGGCCCTCGAGCACGTCAAGCAGCTGCTCGCCCACCTTCCGCAGAACAACCTCGCCGACGTCCCGCTCGCGCCGACCACCGACCCGGGCGACCGGATGGATCCGGATCTCGACACCGTGGTCCCGGATGATCCGCAGAAGCCGTACGACATGCACGACGTGCTGCGGCGCGTCGTCGATGACGCCGACTTCCTCGAGATCCAGCCGGCCTGGGCGGCGAACATCATCATCGGCTTCGCGCGGATCGGCGGCCGGTCGGTGGGGATCGTGGCGCAGCAGCCGGCCGTGCTGGCTGGCGCGCTGGACATCAACGCGTCGGTGAAGGCGGCGCGCTTCGTCCGGACGTGCGACGCCTTCAACGTTCCGCTGGTCACCTTCGTCGACGTGCCGGGCTTCCTGCCCGGGGTCGCCCAGGAGCACGGGGGGATCATCAAGCACGGGGCGAAGCTGCTCTACGCCTACTGCGAGGCCACGGTGCCCAAGGTGACGGTGATCACCCGCAAGGCGTATGGCGGCGCGTATGACGTCATGAGCAGCAAGCACATCCGAGGCGACCTCAACTTCGCGTGGCCGACCGCGGAGATTGCGGTGATGGGTGCCGAGGGCGCCGTCAACATCATCTTCAAGGACGCCATCGCGGGGGCTGATGACCCGGCGGAGGAGCGGAAGCGCCTGGTTGCGGAATACGAGGAGGAGTTCTCGAGCCCGTACGTCGCCGCAGCTCGCGGCTACATCGATGAGGTGATCCTGCCCCGCGAGACGCGGCCACGCCTGGTGCGTGCCCTGGAGATCCTCGCCGACAAGCGCGACACGAACCCGCGGAAGAAGCATGGCAACATCCCGCTCTGATCAGCGCTGTCCGTCCTTGTGCAAAGACGTCTCGCCCGGGAGCACCCGATGACCCTCGAGCCCGCCCCCTTCCGCCGTGTGCTGGTCGCCAATCGCGGGGAGATCGCCGTCCGGATCATCCGGGCCTGTCACGAGATGGGCATGGAGGCGATCGCCGTCTACAGCGACGCCGACGCGGAGGCGGCCCACGTCCGCATTGCCGACCGTGCCGTGCGCCTCGGCCCGCCCGCGCCGGCCGAGAGTTACCTGAGGATCGACCTCGTCGTCGCGGCTGCGCTCGCGACGGGCGCCGAGGCGATCCATCCGGGCTACGGGTTCCTGGCCGAGCGCGCCGCGTTCGCCCGAGCTGTCGAGGACGCCGGCGTCGTCTTCGTCGGCCCGACCTCCGACGCCATCGAAGCCGTGGGCGACAAGCTCAATGCGCGCCGACTCGCAGCGAGGGTCGGCGTGCCCTCGGTGCCTGGAACGCTCGAGCCGGCGCCGGTCGACCATCCTGACCGAGTCGGTGAGCTCATCTCGACGGCGCGGCGGATCGGCTTCCCGCTGTTGGTCAAGGCGGCGGCTGGCGGCGGGGGACGGGGAATGCGCCGCGTCGTCCATGAGGAGGATCTCGCCGCCGCACTCGTGTCCGGCTCGCGTGAGGCGCTCTCGGCCTTCGGCGATGGCTCGGTGTACCTCGAGCGCGAGATCCTGCCGGCCCGGCACATCGAGGTCCAGCTCCTGGCCGACCACCACGGCAATGTCGTCGCCCTGGGCGAGCGCGACTGCTCGCTGCAGCGGCGACACCAGAAGCTCGTCGAGGAGGCGCCCGCACCCGGACTTACCGTGGAGCAGCGGCGACACCTTCACCAGCTCGCCGTGACGATGGGCTCGGCGGCGGGACTTCGAAACGCGGCGACCTGCGAGTTCCTCCACGACCCGGCAGGCAACTTCTGGTTCCTCGAGGTGAACACGCGGCTGCAAGTCGAGCACGGCGTCACCGAACTGGTGTCGGGTGTCGACATCGTTCGCGAGCAGTTCCGCATCGCTTCGGGGCGAGCGCTCAGCCCGGAGGTCATCGACGCGGGGAACCGAGCGTCGCGCCCCGCGAGTCACGCCATTGAGGTGCGGCTCTCCGCGGAAGATCCCGCGCGCGCCTTCGCGCCCACGCCAGGACGCGTTGGGCGGTGGACGATGCCGGGGGGACCCGGCATACGCGTCGACACGCACATCGAGGCGGGCGACCGAGTCCCTGCGGACTACGACAATCTGATCGCCAAGCTGATGGTCCACGCGCACGACAGGGACTCCGCGATCGACCGGCTCCGCCGGGCCCTGGACGAGGTCGAGATCGGCGGCGTCCAGACCACGCTTCCGTTCCACCGCGTCGTCGCCACGAGTGACGCATTCCGCGATGCGCGGCTGTCGACAGGCTGGGTGGAGGAGCACTGGGATGGCGAGGCCGTGCGCGCCGAAGCGGTGCGCCGAGCACTGCTCGCGACGGGTCTCGCGTCCCTCGACACGGGCGGGGCGCCGGCGGGTCCCGCCACCGGGGCGGGCCAGGTCGCTGGGGGCGCGCAGCAGACGCAAGGTCGAAATGGATGGCGGATCAGCGCGCGAACGCATGGAGCCGACCGATGGCCGAGTTGATCAAGCAGGAAGAAGCCGCAGCCGCCAGTGATGCAGTCCAATCGCCTCCGGCGATTCCTGACCCGCGCGCCGTCCGTGTTCAGCTCGCTGCCGCGTCCCGGGCCGGCGAGGAGCCGGCCATGCGCGTTGGACCCGCGCCCAAGCCGCTGCGCATGACGAACCCGACGGTTGGCACCGGACCATTGGGCGGCATCGCGATCGCACCCGGGTCGCCGGGCAACGGCGATGTCCTTGCGCAAAGACAGGTCCTCGTGGACGGCGAGCCGAGCAGCGTCTCGATCCGGCGCCTCGGCGGCGGGCGGCACGTCCTCCTCGAGGCACAGGTGGCGAGCCGCGTCGTCATCGAACCAGAGACGCGAGGTGAGAGCGGCACGAGCATCCGCGAGGTTCTCGTCGACGGCTTCAGGTTCCTCGTCGAGACCGAGCCCGAGCGGATCGCAGCGCTGCGGGAGCGCGCCACGAAGGGCCGCGCGGCCACCGCGCATCTCGGCCCCCTCCAGGTGAAGGCGATCATCCCGGGCAAGGTCGTGGCCATCTCGGTCGGCATCGGGGACACCGTGACGGCGGGGCAGCAGCTGCTCGTCGTCGAGGCAATGAAGATGCAGAACGAGCTGCGAGCGCCGAAGGATGGCACCATCGAGCGCGTGGGGGTCGCTGTTGGTGTCAATATCGAGATCGGCGACCTGCTGGTGGTGATCAACTGACGGAGGACCGGGTGAAGGACGATGCGCGGGCGACCGCGGGCGGCGCTGGCGAGGGCACGGGTCCCGCGGATGGGGGAGTGGACTCGGCGGTCGAGCGATGGCGCGCCACCACCCGCGCCAAGGCCGTGGCCGCGTCCCCCGAGCGGCGGCCCGAGTTCGCCACCACCTCAGAGATCCCCATCGCGGACGTCTACACGCCGGATGACGTCGTCGCCCTCAGCGCCCGGGATCTCGGGCTCCCCGGGGAATACCCGTTCACGCGCGGCGTCCAGGCGACGATGTACCGCTCCCGCTTCTGGACCATGCGCCAGTACGCGGGCTTCGCCACCGCGGGCGAGACGAACGAGCGGTTCCGGTATCTGCTCGAGCAGGGCCAGACCGGGCTCTCGGTCGCCTTCGACCTGCCAACGCAGATGGGCTACGACTCCGACGCCCCCGAGGCGGAGGGCGAGGTCGGCCGCGTCGGCGTCCCGATCAGCTCGCTGGCCGACATGGAGGCCCTGTTCGACCGCATCCCGCTGGGCCAGGTCAGCACCTCGATGACGATCAACGCGACCGCGCCCATCCTCCTCGCGCTCTATGTGGCGGCCGCCGAGCGCCAGGGGGTTGCCCGTGCCAGCGTGTCCGGGACCACCCAGAACGACATCCTCAAGGAGTACATCGCCCGCGGGACGTGGATCTACCCGCCCCGCCAGTCCTTGCGACTGGTGACCGACGTGTTCGAGTTCGCCTCGCGCGAGCTCCCCCGGTGGAACACCATCAGCATCAGCGGCTACCACATGCGCGAGGCGGGCGCGACCGCTGCCCAGGAGCTCGCATTCACGCTCGCCGACGGGATCGCCTACGTCGAGGCGGCGGCGGAGCGTGGTCTGGCCGTCGACGACTTCGCACCCCGGCTCTCGTTCTTCTTCGCGGCCTGGTCCGAGCTGTTCGAGGAGGTCGCCAAGTTCCGGGCGGCCCGTCGGATGTGGGCCCGTATCATGAAGGAGCGGTTCGGGGCTCGAAATCCCAAGTCCATGATGTGCCGCTTCCACACCCAGACCGCGGGTTCGAGCCTTACGGCGCAGTCGATCGACAACAACGTCGTCCGCACCACCCTCCAGGCTCTCGCGGCGGTCCTCGGCGGCACTCAGAGCCTGCACACCAATTCCCGCGACGAGGCACTCGCGCTGCCGACCGTCGAATCCGCGCGCCTAGCGCTCCGCACCCAGCAGATCATCGCCCACGAGGCGGGCGTCGCCGAGACCCCCGATCCGCTCGCGGGCAGCTGGTTCGTCGAGGCCCTGACGAACGACCTCGAGGCCGCGGCCGCGGCCTACCTCGCCGAGATCGACGCGATGGGCGGCACACTGACGGCGATCGAGTCGGGCTTCCAGCAGCGGCAGATCCAGGAGTCCGCGTACCGGGCCCAGCGCGAGATCGAGCGCGGCGACCGGGTCGTCGTGGGCGTGAACAAGTTCCGTGACGAGGAGGCCGGCACCCGGCCGGCGCTGCTGCGGATCGACCCGGCGGGCGAGCGTCGGCAGGTGGCTGGCCTGCGGCGGGTCCGCGCCGAGCGTGATCCCGCGACGTGGGCCGCCGCCCTGGCGCGACTCGGGGACGCCGCCCGGGGCGACGACAATCTGATGGGGCCGATCATCGAGGCTGTCGCGGCCTACGCCACGGTGGGGGAGATCGCGGATCGGCTTCGGTCGGTGTGGGGTGTCCACCGCGAACTCATCACGGTCTGAGGAGGCCCGTCGTGACCGAACTGTCGCCGGCCGTTCCCGAGGGGATCCGAAAGCTCGGCCGTGTCCACCATGTCGCGGTCGTCGTCCGCGATCTCGAGGCGTCGCTGCGGCTGTGGCGCGACACGCTCGGCCTGCCCGTCGAGCTCGTGCTGCCCATCGAGCATGACCGGGTCACGATCGCCTTCCTGCCCGTTGGCGAGAGCAAGATCGAGCTGGTGCAGCCGATGGATGACACGACGGGCGTCGCCCGGTTCCTCGCCAGCCGGGGCGAAGGGTTCCACCATGTGTGCTTCGAGGTCGGCAACATCTCCGAGGCCCTGATGCGCCTGGAGATGGACGGGATCGAGCTCATCGACAGCGCGGCGCGGAAGGGCGCTGAGGGGCCGGTCGCGTTCCTCCACCCGCGTTCCTGCCAGGGCGTGCTCGTGGAGCTGATCGAGGCGCCCGGCGGGCCCGCGTGGTCGGCGCTCGGCTACTAGCGAGGACCGGGGGGGCCGGCGTCTTTGCGCAAGGACACCCTCCCTCGGCGGACTCGCTGGGCCTATGCGCGCGTCTTTGCGCAAGGACGGCAGTCGCATCCCGACCGGAGGGCGTGCCGGCCCGCGCGCCAGAGCAGGAGCAGGCCGAAGGACACCAGCACCTGGCGCCGGATCCAGCCGCGACCGCCTGGATCGTCCGGTCCGGGCTCCAACTCGGAGCCGTCCGCCGGCCGCAGACGGATCAGCGGCACCCAGGCCGTGGCGTCGAGGATCTCTTCGTCCGGCGTCGTCATGGGGGAGGGGACCACCATCATGCCGGGCAGCCCGGTGGCGCGCACCAGAGCCGGGATCAGGCGTGCCCGCACCACCGGGTCGAGCACCTCCACGGCAGTCCCCGTGAAGGCGCGACCCGGCAGCCGGACCTCGACGGAGGGGTCGGCGAGCAGGTTCCGGTACCACTCGGTTTGCCGCCCGAAGCCGGCCACGATCCAGGCCGCGCCGTCCGCGATCAGGTAGTTGAGCGGCGTCTCGTGGATGAGCCCGCTCTTCCGGCCCCGGACGCGAAGCAGCAGGATCCAGCCCCCGACCGGGGTGGACACCCAGGCGCCGAGGCCCGCGTGGTGAGCGGGGACCATGAACCAGCGGTTGAGCCCCTTGAAGAACCTGCGGAGATAGGGCGACGCGGCCACCATGGCTCCCTCAGCGGGCGGCTCGGCGAGCGGCGGGAACCGATCGGCATCGTCGGTCATGGCGAGTACCCCCTGGCGAAGATCACGATCCGGGCGCCCGGCCAGCAAGACGCCATGAGCCGGCTCAGCCCCGGTACCCGGCCTCCCGCAGCAGCTTCGGCAGCTCGGTGGGGGAGCCCGCGACGCGGAACCCGGCCGCCTCGAGCGCGGCCACCTTGGACGCCGCCGTGCCCTTGCCGCCCGAGATGATCGCCCCGGCGTGCCCCATCCGCTTGCCCTCGGGAGCAGTCCGGCCCGCGATGAACGCCACCTTGGGCATGTCGGGCAGGTGCTCGGCGGCCCAGGCGGCGGCCTCCTCCTCGGCGCTGCCGCCGATCTCGCCGATCAGCACCAGCGCGTCGGTCTCGGGGTCCTCGGCGAACAGCCGCAGGATGTCGATGTGCTGCGTCCCGACAATGGGGTCACCGCCGATGCCGACGCACGTGGACTGGCCCAGCCCGGCGTCGGTCATCGCCTGGACGGCCTCGTAGGTGAGGGTGCCTGAGCGGGAGACCACGCCCACCCGGCCCTCACGGTGGATCGAGCCCGGGATGATCCCCACCTTGGCCCGGCCGGGCGAGGTGGCTCCAGGGCAGTTGGGCCCGATGAGGCGGGCGCCGGCGAGGCGAACCTTCTCGACGACCGAGATCATGTCGAGCGCCGGGATGCCCTCGGTGATGCAGAAGATCGTCTGGATGCCCGCGGCGACCGACTCCAGGACGGCATCCGGGGCGCCCGCCGCGGGCACGAAGATGCACGACGTGTTCGCGCCGGTCTCGCGGACGGCCTCGGCCACGGTGTCGAACACCGGGACGCGGCCGTCGAGCGCTGTCTGGCCGCCCTTGCCCGGCGTCATGCCGGCGACGAGCGGGGTGCCGTACTCGAGCATCGCCCGGCTGTGGAACTCACCCTCGCGCCCGGTGATGCCCTGGACGACGAGGCGCGTGTCACGCCCGATCAGGATGCTCACGACGCGACTCCCTTCGCCGCCGCGACGGCCTTGGCCGCGGCCTCGTCGAGGCTTGCGGCGGTCACGAAGTGCGCCTCCTCGAGTATCTCGGCGGCCTCCGCCGCGTTGGTTCCGACGATGCGGACCACCATCGGGACGTCTCGCTCCTGCTGGGCTCGAGCCTCGACCAGGCCGCGGGCAACTTCGTCGCCGCGGGTGATGCCGCCGAAGATGTTGACCAGGATCGCCTTGACGTTCCGGTCCTCGAGGATCAGGCGCATCGCGGCCGCCACGCGGTCCGCCTTGGCGCCGCCTCCGATGTCGAGGAAGTTCGCGGGCTCGCCGCCCGCGCGCTTCACGAGGTCCATCGTGGTCATCGCGAGGCCTGCCCCGTTGACCATGCAGCCGATGTCGCCGTCGAGCTTGATGAACGTGAGGTCGTAGCGGCGCGCCTCTACGTCGGCCGGGTCCTCGGCATCGAGGTCCCGCAGCTCCTCGAGGCCCTTGTGCCGGCCCAGCGCCGAGTCGTCGAGCGTGATCTTGGCGTCGAGGCAGACCAGGCGCTCGACCGGCGTGCCGTCGGCGTTGTGCTCGCGGATCACGGCCAGGGGGTTGATCTCCACCAGGTCCGCGTCATTGGCGATCATGGTCCGCAGGAGGCCCTTGGCGATCGCGGCGCCGGCCTTCCAGTGCTTCCCGAAGCCAACCTTGAACGCGAGCTCGCGGGCCGCGTAGTCGGGCAGCCCGAGCAGCGGGTCGGCGTGCTCGTAGACGATCGCGTCGGGGTTCTCGACTGCGACCTGCTCGATCTCGACGCCGCCCTCGGCCGAGCCGATGAACATGAGCCGTTTGGTCGCCCGGTCGAGCAGCACCGAGAGGTAGTACTCCTTGACGATATCGGCCGCCGGTCCCACCAGCACGCGGCGGACCGGGAGCCCCTTGATCTTGAGGGCGAGGATTTGGGCCGCCACGTCCTCTGCCTCGTCCGCGGTGGCGGCGAGCCGGACGCCGCCGGCCTTTCCGCGGCCGCCCACGAGCACCTGCGCCTTGATCACCACCTTCTTGGTGGCGTTCCCCGGGTCGGCGAGGAACTGGACGGCAGCCTCGCGCGCCTGCGTCGGGGTTCGGGCGACGGCCCAGGCGGGCACAGGCAGGCCCTGTGCGACCAGCAGCGATTTGGCGTCGGCTTCGTGGATCTTCACGCGAGTTGCGAGACCTCCGGGCGACGGGCGGGCGGGACGAATGGTCCTGTCGATGGCGACGGGCGCAGGACCGGATGATAGCCCGCCCGGCATGGCCCCCCGGCGGCCGGTGGTCGCCCGACCACAGGACAACCGGCCCTCGTGATGCACGACGGGAGCAACGGCAGGTCGCCGCCAGTCCATATGGCGACCGGTGGCAGGCCCATTGCCTCGCTACAATCGCTCCATGCCCTACCGAGTCACCCTTATCCCCGGCGACGGCATCGGTCCCGAGCTGGCGGAGGCCACCCGACGTGTCCTTGACGCCTCTGGCGTCGCTTTCGACTGGGAGGTCCAGGACGCCGGCGAGGGCGTCATGGCGCAATACGGGACGCCGCTTCCGGAGCACGTCCTCGAGTCCATCCGGCGCAACAAGGTCGCGCTCAAGGGACCCATCACCACGCCCGTCGGCGCGGGCTTCCGGAGCGTCAACGTGGCGCTGCGCCAGACGCTCGGCCTGTACGCCAACCTTCGGCCTGCACGCTCGATCAAGGGCCTCGAGACTCGCTACGAGGACGTGGACCTCGTCATCGTGCGCGAGAACACCGAGGACCTCTACGCGGGCATCGAGCACATGGTCGGCCCGGATGCCGCCGAGAGCATCAAGATCATCACCCGCGCCGCGTCCGAGCGCATCGCCCGCTTCGCCTTCGAGTACGCCATCCACAACGACCGCCACAAGGTCACCGCGGTCCACAAGGCCAACATCATGAAGTTCTCGGACGGCCTGTTCCTCGAGAGCTGCCGGACGGTGGCGAAGGACTACGAGGGCAAGGTCGAGTTCGAGGATCGGATCGTCGACAACATGTGCATGCAGCTGGTGCAGAAGCCCGAGCTGTACGACGTCATGGTGCTGCCCAACCTCTACGGCGACATCGTGAGCGACCTCTGCGCCGGCCTGGTGGGCGGCCTGGGCGTCGCGCCCGGTGCCAACATCGGCCTCGAGGCCTCCGTGTTCGAGCCGGTCCACGGCTCCGCTCCCAAGTACGCGGGCATGAACAAGGCGAACCCGACCGCCCTGATCCTGTCCGGCGTCCTGATGCTCCGCCACCTCGGCGAGCAGGAGGCAGCCGTGCGCGTGGAGACCGCCCTGCGCGAGGTGATCGCGGAGGGCAAGGCCACGACCTACGATCTTGGTGGACCGGCCGGAACCAGCCAGTTCGCTGACGCCATCATCGCGCGGCTCGGCTGACCGCCGCGCACCCCAAGGAAGCGACCCGCGGCGCGGGCCGGGAGGCAGGAGGCTCCATGCTGTTTCGGTACCGGGGCAGCGAGGGAATGCTCGCGTGGGCGTTCCACCGCATCTCGGGTGTCGCCATCTGGGCGTTCATCCTGCTCCACGTCCTCGACATCTGGCTCGCGAACGTCAACGCCACGCTCTACAACGACCTGCTGGGCCTCTACGGGAGTCCGGTCGGCCGGGTAGGGGAGTCGCTGCTCGGCGCCGCGCTGCTGTACCACGCGCTCAACGGCCTGCGGATCATCATCATGGACTTCTGGCCCTCGATGACCCGGTATCACAAGCAGCTGTGGTACGCGAACTGGGTGGCGTTCGTGGTGATCGGCGTGCCGATCCTCATCCAGATCATGGCGCCGGCCTTCGGGCTCACGGCCCCGTTCACCTTCGGAGGTGCGTGAGATGGCCATTCGAGTCTCGCGCGCTGGCAGCTCCCCGCGGCCCCAGACCGGGGGCTGGGAGCTCGCCATCTGGTACCTGATGCGGCTGACCGGGCTGGGTCTGTTCGTCACCGCGCTGGCACATTTCATCATCGTCCACTTCATCTCCGACCCCGCGGTGCAGACCGCCGACTGGATCGCGAAGAACCGGTGGGCGGACGCCGCCTGGCGGACGGTGGACTGGCTGATGCTCGCGTTCGTCGTGTTCCACGCGTTCATGGGGTTGCGCATCGTCGTGCAGGACTACACCAAGGGCAGCGCCCGGATGGCGCTCACGATGGCGCTCTACATCGGGGCCTTCGTGATCTTCGCGATGGGGACCATGGCCCTCATCACCTTCAAGGCTGCCGGCCCGGTGCAGCCGTGATCCGCGAGCACGAGGCCCTCGTCGTCGGCGCTGGTGGCGCCGGCCTCTGGGCCGCCCTCGAGCTGGCGAAGGCCGGCATCGACTCCGCCGTCCTGACCAAGCTCTACCCGACCCGCTCCCACACCGGCGCCGCCCAGGGCGGCGTGTGTGCCGCCCTGGGGAACCAGGAGGAGGACCACTGGGAGTGGCACATGTTCGACACCATCAAGGGTGGCGACTACCTGGTGGACCAGGACGCGGCCGAGGTGCTCGCCCGCGAGGCCATCGAGACGGTGATCGAGCTCGAGCACATGGGCCTGCCGTTCAACCGGACGCCTGACGGCAAGATCGACCAGCGCAAGTTCGGCGGCCACACGCGCAACTACGGCGAGGGCCCCGTCATGCGGGCCTGCTTCGCCGCCGACCGCACCGGCCACATGATCCTCCAGACGCTGTACCAGCAGTGCGTCAAGCACGGCGTCAAGTTCTACGACGAGTACCACGTCGTGGACCTCGTGACCGAGGGCGGCGAGCTGGGCGACGGCGGACGCTGCGCGGGCGTGGTGGCCTACAGGATCGCCGACGGCGAGCTGGTGACGATCAAGTCGAAGGCCGTGCTCCTCGCCACCGGCGGCTTCGGGCGCATGTTCCGCGTGACCTCGAACGCCTGGAGCCTCACCGGCGACGGCGTCTCGCTGGCCTACCGCCACGGCGTGCCGATGCAGGACATGGAGTTCTACCAGTTCCACCCGACCGGCATCGTCGGCATCGGGATCCTGCTCTCCGAGGCGGCCCGCGGAGAGGGCGCCTACCTGCTCGACAACGACGGCTTCCGGTTCATGGAGCGCTACGCGCCCAAGCTCATGGAGCTGGCGCCGCGCGACATGGTCAGCCGGGCCATCGTCCAGGAGATCCGCGCCGGCCGGGGCATCAACGGCAAGGACTACGTCTACCTCGACGTGCGCCACCTCGGGCGCAAGAAGATCGACGAGAAGCTGCCCGACATCACCGACTTCGTGCGGGTCTACCAGGGCATCGAGCCCTACACGGACCCCATCCCGATCCAGCCCACGGCCCACTACGCGATGGGCGGCATCCCGACCAACCTGAACTCGCAGGTCACCCGCGACAAGAAGAGCACGGTCGTCCCGGGGCTGTACGCCGCCGGCGAGGCCGCGTGCGTGTCCGTCCACGGCGCCAACCGCCTGGGCACGAACTCACTCGTGGACCTGCTGGTCTTCGGGCGCCGGGCCGGGATGCAGATGGCCAAGGACGTCCGTGGCGTCGACATGCCCGAGGTCGGCGAGACGGCGGCCGACGCCGTCCGCGCGGATCTGGAGGCGCTCCGGACGCGGCCCAAGGGCGAGCGCAAGGAGGCGATCCGCAAGGAGCTCGCCGACGTGATGATGGACGACGCGGGCGTCTACCGGACGGCCGAGGGCCTCGAGCGTGCCCGGGCCAAGGTCGCCGAGCTGCGGGACCGCTACCAGAACGTCAGCGTGGACGACAAGGGAACGACCTTCAACACGGATCTCCTCGAGGCCCGCGAGGTCGGCTACCTGCTCGACTGCGCCCAGACCATGGTCGCCGCCTGCATCAACCGCACGGAGAGCCGCGGGGCGCACAGCCGCGAGGACTTCCCCGAGCGCGACGATGTCAACTTCCTCACCCACTCCCTCGCGACGAAGGGCGCGGACGGGTCGGTCGAGCTGGACTACAAGCCAGTCACGATCACCAAGTTCCAGCCCAAGCCGCGCGTCTACTGAGCGGAGGAGCACGAGATGCAGATCGAGCTGCGCATCCTCCGTTTCGACCCGGAGCGCGACCAGAAGCCGCACGAGGAGAGCTACAAGGTCGAGGCGGCCCCGATGGACCGGGTCCTGGACCTGCTCCACAAGGTCAAGTACGAGCAGGACGGGACGCTGACGTTCCGCCGTTCGTGCGCGCACGGCGTGTGCGGGTCGGACGCGATGCTCATCAACGGCCGCAACCGCCTCGCCTGCAAGATCCGCGTGGACCAGCTCAAGGCCAAGCGGATCACGGTGGCTCCGCTGCCGGGCCTGCCGGTGACGAAGGACCTGGTCGTGGACATGGACGGCTTCTTCGAGAAGTTCCGAAGCGTCCAGCCGTACCTCCAGACGAACACGCCCGCCCCTGAGCGGGAGCGGCGCCAGTCGCCCGCCGACCGCGCCGTGTTCGACGACACGACCAAGTGCATCCTGTGCGCCGCGTGCACGACCTCGTGCCCGTCGTTCTGGGCGCAGCCGTCGTACGTCGGGCCGGCCGCGATCGTCAACGCCCACCGGTTCATCTTCGACACGCGGGATGACGCGGCCGAGGAGCGGCTGGAGATCCTCGCCGATCGCAACGGCGTCTGGCGGTGCCGGACGATCTTCAATTGCACCGATGCCTGCCCGCGCGGGATCCACATCACCCAGGCGATCCTCGAGGTCTCCTCGAAGATCGTGGAGCACCACGCCTGAGCGAGGCGCCGCTCCCCGTCATCGCGCACCTCGTCATCCGCACCGACGGCGCGGCCAGGGGCAACCCCGGACCCGCGTCGCTCGGCGCGGCGCTGATCAACGGGGCGCGCCCTGACGCCCTCGACCCGTTCGCCCCCCCTGACGCGACGATCAGCCAGGCGCTCGGGATCCAGACCAACAACGTCGCCGAGTGGACGGGCGTCGTCGAGGCGCTCAAGCTGGCCCACCGTCTGGGGGCTGAGCGCGTCGACCTGTTCCTCGACTCCAAGCTGATCGTGGAGCAGCTCCACGGCAGGTGGCGGGTCAAGGACGCGAAGCTGGCGCCGCTCCACGCCGAGGCGAAACGCCTGCTGGGCCGCTTCGGGCGGTGGTCAGCCACGCACGTGCCCCGCGCCCAGAACGCCACCGCCGACCGGTTGGCGAACGAGGCGCTCGACCGAGTGGCCGTCGGGGGGCCGGCCCGTGTCGCGCGGGCACGACGCATGGCACCGGATCAGGACGGGGGGACGGCCTGATGGCCCGCCTGCCGACCGTGCTCTGCTTCGGCGACTCGAACACCCACGGCGCGGACCCGGGCGGCGGCGAGCGCTTCGCGCGGGACGTCCGGTGGCCGGGCGTGATGGCCGGCCTGCTGGCCGGCGAGGCGCACGTCCTCGAGGAGGGGCTCAACGGCCGCACGACGATCTGGGACGACCCGTTCACCGAGGGCAGGAACGGCCGCGCCTACCTGCTGCCTTGCCTGCGCTCGCACCAGCCGCTCGACGTGCTGGTCCTGATGCTCGGGACCAACGACGTCAAGCCGATGTTCCACGCCGAGCCCTTCGAGGTTGCCCTCGGCATGCAGTCCCTCGTCGACATCGCCCAGTCGTCGGGGTGCGGCCCTGGCGGCACTGCACCGCGGATCCTCGTCGTGGCGCCTCCCCGGCTCCTCGACGCCACGGCCCGGTCCGACCTGTGGGGGTTCCGCGATCGGCAGGCGGCCGCGCTCGCCCTGGCGCCGCTGTACCAGGCGGTGGCGGCCTCGCGCGGCACGGCATTCCTCGATGCGGGCTCCCTCGTGTCCGGGGACCCGGTTGACGGCGTCCACCTCTCGGCCGAGAGCCACGCTGTCCTGGCGCGCGCCATGGCCGACGCGGTGCGCCCGCTGCTGCCGGCGCGCTGACCTCCGGGCTGCGGGCGACCCCTCGCGCTCGAGCCGTCGCCACCCTCGCACCGCCCCGAACCGCGCACCGCGCAACCCGCGCCCCCGGCGGCTTGCGACGCGCGGGCTCAGTGGCGGCACGGGTCGCCCCCGCGTACAATCCGCCGGCCAGCGAGGCGGCCGGACGGTCGTGCGTCGCCCCGAGCGATCGGCGCGGCGTGAGGAAAGTCCGAGCTCCCCAGCGCAGGGTGGCGGGTAACGCCCGCCCGCCGTGAGGCGAGGACCAGTGCCACAGTGACGATGCCGGCCCCTCGGGGCCGGAGTGAAACGCGGCAAACTCCACCCGGAGCAAGGCCAAATAGGAGGGCGTAACCCCGGTTCGCCGGGGGGAGAGGCGCGCTGCCCAGCCCTCGGGTCGGCTGCATGAGCCGTCGGGCAACCGGCGGCCTTAGATGGATGACCGTCGCCACGGCGCGAGCCGCGGCACAGAACTCGGCTTACAGGCCGCCTCGCTGGCGCCTCACCCGATTCCACGCCCGGATCAGCCCCTCGTCGGCATACCGGCGGAGGGGCTGCACTCGATTCTGCACACGTTTGGAGCGGTCACTCGTCGCCCAGCGTGGCAAGGAATTGGGCTGGGGTCATGACGGGCAGGCGATCGCGCAGGTCGAGCAGGTGGGCATCACCCGACACGAGGACGTCGGCTGCAGCGGCACGCGCGAGGTCTACCAGGTACTCGTCGTCGGGATCGACGCTGAGCGGCCGACCGCTCGGCGTCGGGTCATCGAGGATCGTGGCTTCGTTCCCGATGAGGCCGACGTACGCGATGGCCTCGGCCTCAGCGACGTACCGCCGGGACTTCTCGCGCCCCAGGACCTCGCGGAGCTCGGCCAGCAGCGTCGGAGAGGCGACAAACTCGAAGGCGCCGGCGCGAAGCTCGAGCAGGAGCGCCGCGCTCGGCCCGCCTGGGCTGATCAGCGCCGAGACGAGGACGTTGGTGTCAAGAACCGCGCGCGGCACGCTTCTCGGCTCGGGTCGCGTGGGTCTCCTCGACCGCGAGGCGCATCGCCTCGTCCTCGCCCAGGTCGCTGCGCGCCCACACGCCCGCCACGACGTCGAAGCCGAGGTACGCCCGGAGCGCCTCCTCCACCACCTCTGAGTCGCGCTTGTCGGTCCGGGCCGCCCGGACGCGGGCCGCCCGCATCACGTCCTCGTCGACGTAGAGGGTCACCTTCTTCTTGGTCGCCATGACGCCAGCATAGCGGCATGACGCTAAGACCTCAAGAGGGTGTACTCGTTCAGTGCCTCCGTTACACGTCGGCATGGAGCGAGGCGAGGAACTCGGCCGGGGTGAGGTACCCCAGCGATTGGTGGGGCCGGACGGTGTTGTACGTGGCCTCCCACTCCAGCAGCGCCGGCCGCAGGCCGGCG
>JAJXUG010000047.1 GCA_021783095.1 Chloroflexota bacterium
CACCGTCGAGGGTTCGATCGCGTGGGCTAACGAAGAGCTGATCGCGAACATGTAGCCTCGGCGCGGAAGTCGAGACAATCGCGAGCGCTGTGCTCGGGCCGCAGCGACCGGAATCCGGGCGAAGACGACCAGGCAGGGTGTCGCCCTGAGCGTGAGAGAGGGAAGTGGAGCGGGAGACGGGATTCGAACCCGCGACATTCTGCTTGGGAAGCAGACACTCTGCCAGCTGAGTTACTCCCGCTCGGCGTACGCTCGTTTACAGCGTCTGCCTTGCGATGGCTTGACCCACAGCGCTTGCAGAGCGTATAACTGAGACCGATCAGATCTGCAGTCGGAGGCCCCGCGGCGATGCCTCAAGCCGCCAGCACCGCTATTACAGCGCCTGACACCCTGGCCGTCAACCTGCCGGCCTTCCTGCGCTCGCTGCGCGCCGAGGGCAAGTCACCGAGGACCGTCGAGGCCTACCGCGAGGCGGGCGCCCAGTTCGCCGCGTTCCTCGAGCGGTCGGGGATGCCGACCGACGTGCCGGCGATACGGCGCGAGCACGTCGAGTCGTTCGTGATCGACCTGCTCGGGCGGTTCGCGCCCGCCACCGCCAACAACCGCTACCGCGGCCTCCAAGCGTTCTTCGGCTGGTGCCTCGAGGAGGAGATCGTCGCCGCCTCGCCGATGGCGCGGATGAAGCCGCCCAAGGTCGTCGTGCAGCCCGTCCCGGTGCTCCCGCTCGAGACAGTGCGGGCGCTGATCGCCGCCGCCGAGCGGACCAAGTCGTTCGACGACGTGCGCGACGCGGCCATCCTGCGGATCTTCTACGCGACCGGGCTCCGCCTCGCCGAGCTCTCGAACCTTCGCTGGCTGCCCGCCGAGCCCGAGCGGAACGACGTGAACCTCGACGGCCAGGAGCTTCGGGTCGTCGGCAAGGGCGGCCGCATGCGCCTGGTGAGCATCGGGGCGCGCTCGGCGAAGGCGCTCGACCGGTACCTACGGCTGCGGCGCGCGCACGCGGAGGCGCACACCGAGTGGCTCTGGCTCTCCCGCAAGGGCCGGTTCACCGAGAGCGGAATCGGCCAGATGGTCTCCCGCCGGGGCGAGTCGATCGGGGTCAAGGTGCACCCCCACCAGCTGCGCCACTCGTGGGCGCACGCGGTGCAGGTCAAGGGCATGAGCGTGACCGACCTCAAGAAGGCCGGCGGCTGGCAGTCGAATGCGATGCTCGAGCGCTACGCGGCGTCCGCCGCGACCGAGCGCAGCCTCGCGGCGCAGCGCCGCCTGAGCCCGGGGGACGACGTCTAGGCGCGGTCCGGGTGGGCGCCGTGACCGAGGGCCCCGGCGCCCTCAGGCCGCACCCTCCAGCTCGAGGGTCGCCCGCAGGCAGACGGCCCGCACGCCGGCGCAGTCGAAGCGGTTGTGCTCGACGAAGCGTCCCATCTGGCCTGCCCGACGGCGGTCAACGACAGCCCCGCTCCAGCCGCGGGCGCAAATCCCGGGCGGTGTCGCCCACGTGCCCCGGCTCCGCGTCCTGCGGCACGGGGTAGCCGATCAGATCGAGGCAGTCGGCGAGGCGTCCCCTCTCCGGTCGGTGCCGCCGTGCAGCCTGTTGCGCCAGGACTCGGCGAACGCCCGGGCGTTGCCGTACCGGGCCTCGAAGCGCTCGACGAGCCCCGCGTCCTCGCCCCGAAGCGTCCGGACGACGTTGAGGTCGTCCTCGCTCCCGGACACGATGCGCCGGCCGCGATGCTCGCCTCGACGCACGACGTTCTCGACGCAATCGCGGAGCGGGGGTAGCGCGGGAGGAGGCCGCGCAACACGGCGTCCACCACGTCCTGCTGTACGTGCGGGCGGGGTCCGCGGCCGCGGCGGGGGGCGCCCAAGAGGACGGGCGGCTGGTCCCTGCCGCCCTCGAAGTCGATGTACCTGGCTCGCAGCGCCTCGGCCGCGGTCGGTCGCGTGTGACGCCGGGAGGGGTCAGTCATAGAAGATCTGCGCCCCGTCGGGATCCTCGTCCCACTGCTCGGGCGTGGACCGGCAGCCCGGGCAGCGCGCCGGGGCGCCGTAGGTCAAGCGGCCGCCGCATGGGCATGCGTCGAGCGTGGCCTCGGCGGCCGCGTGGTACTCGTCCCTCGTCAGCGGCTTGCCCTCGTACGTCTCCCTGATCCGCCGGTCGATGCCGGCGCGGGCGAGGGCGTAGGGGCCGGGCAGCCCCTTCACGAACCCGAGGTGGACGTCGCCCAGCTCCTGGTGGCCGATCGACCTCGTCGCCCCGCACCGGTCGCAGTGGAGGAGGTCGAAGAAGAAGCCGCCGCCGCCCCTCGCCGTGAAGCGCGTCCCGCACGCCCTGCAGATGTGGCTCGAGATGCTGCCCATGTGGCGTCTCCTGCTGATGCCTCGGCCGTCCCGTCGCCGAGGTCCTTCCACATCTAGGCGGCACGTTGTCAAGGGGGCGGCAGCGAAGCTGCCCGCGATCCCGGGCGTACGCGCACGGGGGAGCGGGTGAACATCCTTCTGCCGAGCTGGTCCGCCCGGAGCCCCGCCAGCGCCCCGTTGTCGGACGAGGTGGCACCCCACGCCGGTACGTCTGTACCGCCCTGGAGCGACAGATTGGCCCTTAAGATCGAGGCCCGAGCGTCCCGAAGGAGCGGAGTGAGCCGTATCAGCCGTGGCCGTGCGGGCCGTGTCGTAGCCGAACACGCGATCTGACATGCCGTCGCGCAAGGAAATCCTCTCCTCGATCAGCGCGGCGCTCGCCCTGCGGTCACCGCTCACCGCCCGCGAGATTGCAAGCCTGCTCGCCGCGTCGGGTCTTCCCGTCGACAAGAGCAGCATCAACAAGTGCCTTTACACCGAGCGCACGACGTTCCGGCACTCGGGCGACTCCCCGCCCTTCTGGTCACTTGTCGGGATGCCCAGCGCGGGGGAAGGGACGCCCACCGCTCCAGCACCCCTCCCGGAAGGCGCCGGCTGGCCGAAGGCGCTCGACCTCTACGCGTGGCAGCGGCGCGCCCTCGACGGCTGGGCGAGCCACGGCCACCGCGGCGTGGTCGAGGCCGTGACGGGCGCCGGCAAGACGCGCCTCGCACTGGCAGCCATCGCATCAGAGATGACGCGCGGCGGGAAAGCCGTGGCGATCGTGCCGACCACAGAGCTGCAGGGCCAGTGGCACGGGGAGATCAGGCGCCGTCTCATCGGGGGCGCTGGGCTCCGGGCGAGGGTCGGCCTGCTGGGGGACGGCCAACGGGCCACGCTCGCAACCTGCGACATCCTCGTCGCCACGGTCCAGAGCGCATGCAGATACGAACTGGACCCACCGCCGACTGGCGCGCTGCTCATCGCCGACGAGGTCCACCACTACGGCGCTGAGGCGTGGTCCCAGGCGATGGAGGAGGGGTTCGACCGCCGACTGGGCCTGACGGCGACCTACGAGCGCGACGACGGCGGCGTCGAGGCCGTCCTCGACCCGTACTTCGGCGCCTACCGGTACCGGCTCGGCTACCGCGAGGCGCTCGACGACGCGATCATCCTCGCCAGCAGCCGCTCCAGGCGGCAGATGGTCCAGGCGATGGGCCGCGTCGTGCGCAAGAAGCCGGACGGCAGGATGGCGAGGCTGGCAGTCCTGTTCGTGGAGGGGACCAGCGAGGATCCCGGCAACGGCGCCCACGAGGACTTCATCGGCTTCGTCGTGGACGCCGCGGACGACCACCGGGTCTTCGGCGCAGGCACTGTCCCGGGCAAGGTCGTCGCCTACCTCAACGACTGGGGCTGACGATGCGCGTCGACTCTCCGGGGCCAGCCCAGCAGGAGCATCTGCCGGGATCGTGCTCCCGAGTGCCCCAGGCGAGGGGGGGACTGTGAACGGTTCGTTCGGCGCCGGAGGACTCGAGGTCTTCTACACACACAGGTTCCTGCGCGACGCGGCGAGCCTTCCCGGCCACATCCGTGCGAAGGTCGAGGCATCCGCCCAGGTCGTGCGGCGGCAGGGCATCTACCAGTCCGGGGTCCTCGCCGAGAAGATCGCGGGCCAGGCGGACTCGAGATTCCGCTACCTCCGCGTCGACCTCCAGTACCGAATGGTGGCGGTGGTCGAGGGCAAGACCGTCCTCCTGCTCAAGGTGGGCAACCACGACGAGACCGAGCGCTGGGGCGAGACCGCCCGGGCGACGGTCCGCGAGTGGTCGGAGCGGGTCGACGCCGCCGACGTCGAGCTGGGTGGCAATGGCCGGGCCCGCCGGGCCGACCAGCCGCTGCTGATCGAGGCGGAGCAGGGCCTCGCCGAACTCGCCCACTCGCCGGTGCTCGCCAGCGAGATCACGGCCTGCGTCGAGGGCGTGCTCGACGGCTGGGCGACCGGCACGATCGAGGACTGGATGCTGTTCCTCTCGCCGGTGCAGCGCCGCGCCGTCGATCGCACCATCAACGGCCCTGCGCGCGTGACCGGCGGTCCGGGAACCGGCAAGTCGGTGGTTGCCCTCCATCGCGCCGCAGAGCTCGCCCGCGGCCTGGGGGCTGGCGAGAGGGTCCTCGTGACGAGCTACGTGAGAACCGTCCCCGACGTCATGCGGGGCCTCTTCGAGAGGCTCGCGCCGGACGTCGCGGATCGGGTCGAGTTCCGCACGGTCCACTCGCTCGCTCGGAGGGTTCTCGAGGCGAGGCGCCCCCACCCCGAGATCGACCCGAAGGGCCAGCAGGCCTTCGCCCGCTTCCGGCGTTGCCTCCACGAATCGGCGGGCCGGTTCGAGGCCCTGAGGTACAGGTACCACCTGACCGAAGACTACCTCTTCGACGAGGTGACCCGGGTCATCGAGGGCCGTGGCGTCGCGAGCCTGGACGCCTATCTCGAGCTGGACCGCTTCGGACGGGAGCACAGCCTGGGGGCCGCTCCTCGCGCGCTCGTCTGGGACCTGTACGGAGAGTACCGCGCGGCGTGTGGCGACGCGGACGAGCCCATCATGACCTGGGACCAGCTGCTAGCCGCCGCGCTCGACGCCGTCCGCGAGGAGCCGGCGAGGCGGTACGCGGCCGTCGTCGTGGACGAGGCGCAGGACATCACCGAGACCGGTCTCCGCTTCCTGCTCGAGATGCTCGAGGGCGGCCGCCATGGCCGGATCCTCGTCGTCGGCGATTCTGGCCAGCGCGTGTACGCCGGAGGCTGGCGGCTTGCGGACCTCGGGCTCGAGGTCCGCGGGCGCGCCTTCACCCTCTCGGTCTCGTACCGCTCGACCGACGAGATCATGAGGGCTGTCGGCGCGCTCGGGCGGTACCTCTCCCCTCGAGAGTTCGGCGACGACGGCCTGCGCAGCCTCGCCACCAGCACCGTCCGCACAGGGCCCAAGCCCCAGGTGCGGGCCTTCCAGACGAGGGCCGACCAGACCGCTTGGATCACCGGCGAGCTCGACCCGGACGACCCCGAAATCGACGGCAGCGCGATCCTCGTCTACTCGAACGCCGAGGCGGACGCGTGGCGCCGCCGGCTGCTTGAGGCCGGCATCGGATCCGTTGCGCTGACCGACTACCGGGGCCGTGCCGCTCCGGGCGTCAAGGTCGGGACCTTCCACCGCGCCAAGGGGCTCGAGTTCGAGCGGGTCTTCCTCCCCGACCTCGACGCGAGCTTCCCGGCCGGGGACCGGCACGACGAGGACCTGATCGTGGCGAAGGGATCACTCCTGTACGTGGCGATGAGCCGAGCCCGCGATCGCCTGCTTCTCTGCCACACGGGGGCCCCGTCCATGTTCCTTGAGCCCGTGCTGCCGTGCTGCAGCGTCGTGGACGAGGCGACGGTCCTGTGACGGAGGGCGGGGCGTGTGCCGAGAGAGGCCCCGGGGCCGCGGCCGAGCTTGCCAAGGGCGACATCGTGTGTCACGCGCGCCATGGCGTCGGCGTTGTGCTCGTTTCCGGCCAGTTCTGCACGACGCGCTTCCTGCATGGGAAGGGGCCGTTCGATCAACGAGACCTCACGCTCCTTCAGTCCGCGGACGGCGCTCAGCAGTTTCTCGCCGAGACAGACAAGACCGGCAAGATCGGGGGCGAGCTGCTTCGCGGCGTCTCGCTGTGGCTTCGGTCAGACAGCTCGCAGCTTCAGGCGGTCGCCGTCGCCCTCATCTCGCCGACGCGCGATCCGAAGGTCATCGAGCTCGTCGAGGACGTACTCGCCACGTTCCCAATGGGCAGACGTTCACGCGCATCCGGCCAACTCTCGGCGGCCCGATCGCTGCGAGGCCTCGAGTCATGGCCGGACACGGTGAGGGCCGTGAACGACGAACGATGGGCGCGCCGGCTGCAGGAGGAAGAGCTCGAGGCAGCAGCACTCGCGAGCCGGGAGCAGGCCCGACGGGACGCCGAGCTCGACGCAGCGGTGAGCAGTCAGATCGCAATCGTCACGGCGATCCGCAGCCGCCTCGGGCGGCCCTCGCCAACGCCGGATGAACTGGTCCGGGTCGAAAATGCCGTGCGAGCCAGCATCGCGAACCCATTGGCGTACAGCAATGTCTGCTGGAAGTGCCACACACCGGTTCACGACAGCTTCAATCCACCCTGCTCCGCCTGCGGCTGGCTCGTCTGCATCTGCGGGGGCTGTCGAGCGCCGTGGTTCATTGATCGCCAGGGACGCTCCGGGCCGTGCCCGATGGAGGCGGACTTGGTGGGTCTGCCATGATCTGTGGACTTCGATCGCCTCGGCAAAGGTCGGCCAACCTTGGCTCGATCAACCGGGCGCCGCACGGTTTGGCGGGCGTCCTCCACCGCGCGCGCTGCCGAACAGTGAACCGGCCATTTGCCGACGGGCGGAGCTGGACGCACTCGCACGGGAAGACCTGCGGCGACGAACGTGCGGAGATCGAGGTGTGGGCGCTTGGCGTCGGGGGACGTCTCGACACGCCGTTCAACCTGCAAGGGATGGGGCCGAGCCCCGTGCGGACGGCGCTGACTGCACTGCGTCGCGGGCGCCCGCGACCACCTCAGCCGAAGGCGCAGCGGCCGTGACGGAGCGGATCGCCCTCGTCGGCTGCGTCAAGACGAAGCGCAAGGGCACCTTCCCGGCGCGCGACCTCTACGTCTCCCCGCTCTTCCTCAAGCGACGTGCCTATGTGGAGGCAACGGGGGTGCGGTGGTGGATCCTCTCCGCCGAGCACGGCCTCGTCGCCCCCATGACGAACCTGCGCGACTACGAGCGGACCCTCAACCGGATGAGCGCAGCCGACCGGCGATCGTGGGGCGAGCGCGTGCTCCGACAGCTGCGTGCAGAGCTCGGCAGTCTCGATGGGTACACATTCGAGGTCCACGCCGGCAGCCACTATGTTGCCGCGATCGCGGCCGGACTCCGGGCGGCCGGCGCCACGATCGATCTCCCGACGGCGGGGCTCGGTCTTGGGCAACAGCTTGCCTGGTACGGGCGGAACAAGCGTTGACGACCGGCGTGGTTGTGTTCCTCTCGCCTCTGGCTCGCGACGTCCAGCCCGGCTGACGCGCCCGCCAGGCAACCCGCACCCTCAGACTCGGCATACTCGGGCCACAGCCGAGGGGGACGAGATGGACAGCCTAGCCTGCCCCACGTGCGGGGCGACGATGGTCGAGCGCAAGCGCCGGTCGGACGGCGCGGGCTTCTACGGGTGCTCGCGCTACCCGGCGTGCCGCGGCATCCGCCCGCCCGCGCCGCAGCCGCCCCCGCCGCCTCTCGTGGCGGCCTCCGACGCGGCAGCGGCGGCGGGTGGCTCGGCGTCGGCCGAGTACGAGCGCCGCCTCGCCAGGCACGAGGCCGGCCTTCCGGCGAGGCGTCGCCGGGCACGGCTGGTCGGGGTTGGCCTGGCCGCCCTCGGCCTCGCACTGTGGCTCTGGATTCCCGCCTACTGGGCGACGGCGGCGCTGCTCGGCCTCTTCGGACTCATCATCGCGTTCGCGCCGCTCGCGGTGGTCCAGACGACCGCCTCCTGGGACACCGGCGCTCGCGGCGAGGCGGAGACGGCGGCCCTGCTCGAGCCGCTGACCCCACTGGGCGCGGTTGTCCTCCACGATCGGCGGATCCCCGGCTCGGGCGCCAACATCGACCACATCGTGATCTGCCCGTCCGGGGTCTTCGTTGTCGAGACCAAGAGCTACCAGGGCGATGTGAGGGCCCGCGGCGACGTGCTCACCAGGGCTGGCCGTCGAACCCGAGCTGTGGAGGAGGCGCTGCGGGAGGCAGAGGTGGTCGGCCAGATCGTGGCGCCGCTGGCGGTCACACCGCTCATCGTGGTCCACCGAGCTAGGGTCGGCGTGCGGTCGGTCGGCGGCGTTCGCGTCCTTCGACCCGGCGAGCTGGCGAAGCACATCCTGGGTCTCCCCGCCGTGCTCTCGGCATCGGACATCCTCGGGCTCGGGGCGAGGCTGGACAAGGCGCTCCCGCCGGCGGCGAGACGGTTGTGATCATCAACGTTGGCCTCGCGGCGCCTCGGCATCCCTTCCGGGTCCCATTCAACCCCAGCGGTCGCTACGATCAACCGCGAGGAGGGGCTGATGCTGGAGGAGCGGTTCGCCGAGCTGGCAGGCGAGTGGCGCGCCATCGTTCGGGCGCCCGCCGCGCCGAGCGAAGATGCTTTCCGAGCCCTGCAGGCCGAGGCCGCCGCGATTCGCGCGTCGGGAAACTGGGTCTCGGGCCCAGGCGACCTGCTCTCGATCCTCGGCCGCCAGCGCGACGAGCTGTTCCACAGCCGCCTGATCGGCTGGCTTCTCAACCCGAGCGGCCGCCACGGCCTGGGCGACCGGTTCCTGTGCGCCTTCCTGGCCGAGGCCTGGCCGGGCGAGGCGATCGACACCGACGGAGCCGTCGACATCGCCCTCGAGTGGCCGCGCTCGGGCGTCAGCGAGGCGACCGGCCTCACGGTCGAGGCCCGCGCCGACCTCGTCATCACCCTGGAGTCGCTCGTGGTCGTCGTGGAGAACAAGCTCGACGCGGGCGAGCAGGCGGACCAGTGCGAGCGCCTGTACTGGCCGTGGGCCCAGGACCCGGTCGAGACGCGGTGGGTCTTCCTGACCCCCAGCGCCCGCGAGCCCGTGACCGCCACTTCGGACGTTGCCCGCGCGGCTTGGCGCTCCCTCGGCTACGCCCAGGTGCAGCGGGCCCTCGACCGCGCGCTCGATGGGGCGCCCGAGAGGCCGGGCGACACCGGGCGCGCCAGCGCCATGCAGTACCTCGCCACCCTCAAGGCCCAGCGCCGCCCATAGCCCGGAGCCGACATGAGCAACCCCTTCGATGACGAGCGCACCCAGTTCTTCCTGCGACACCGCGACGACATTCTCGCGTGGGCGTCGATCCAGAAGGAGGTCGTGGCGGCGACCCGGGAACTGCTCGGGGGCCTGCTGCCCGTGATCGAGGAGCGGATCAGCGCGATCGACAGCACCGTGGAGACCATCTGGCACAACCAGGGGCGCCAATACGAGCGGATCATGGTCCGACGCCCGAACTGGCCCCACGGCGTTGGCGTGACCCTCGAATGGGAGTCCGGCGTGGACCCGTTCGGCGGCTCTCGCCCGAAGTTCGGGATCTTCTTCCTCACCGGAGACCCGACGTACGGTCCGGCCAGCCAGGCCATCAGGGTCATCGCCGGCGGGTCACCCGCCGCGCGGGCTGCCGGCTACAAGCCCGGAGACGGAGTGTGGCCGATCGTTCAGTTCGTCCCGAAGTCGGCCACGTGGTGGCAGGACCCCGATGCTTGGCTGGCGCCCATCGCGGACGGGATGGTGGACTTGTGGCCGCTCGCGGCGCCGATGATCGACGAGGCGCTCCGCGGATAGGCAAGCGTCGTCTCGCGGAAGCCTCGGGGGCCTGCGACGAGCTGTCGGCATCACCAGCGACGAGAACGGGATGCCTTTGGGTCGCTACTATCGGTGACGAGGTCGCGAATGGCGCCGTGTCCGGGGCACGCGGGTCTCAGGGGGACACTCCCGCCGCATGAGGATCGTTCCGAACGCCGGCACTGACCGGGTGATCGATTCGCTGACGCCTTGGCTGCAGACCGGGGCCATGATCGATGTCATGACGCCGGGGCTGTCGGTGTTCGCGTTTGCTGAGCTGCGGGACCAGCTGCAGCACCTCGCCGGCGCGCGAATCATCCTCCCGGATGAGGGGACCGATCTCGGCTTGACCGGATCCGCCGGTGATCGAGGCGCCCGCAATCAGCTGGCTACGCGCTGGCTGGCAGAGCAGCTGGCAGACTGGATCGAGAAACGCGCCCAGGTGCTCGCCGCCCGCAGTGCGATTGCACAGGGCGCCGTGATCGCACGCGACGCGGCCGGGGATCCGACGTACGCGATCCTCGGGGCTACGCCGTTCACGACCGATGGCCTTGGCATTGCGCCCGGCAATCCGCTGAGCCTGATCCAGTCGACCGTAGACCCCGCCGAGAGCTTGGCCCTTGCTCGATGGTTCGACACCCAGTGGGCGGGCATCTCAGGCGCCGGTCACGACCGCGCGCGGCTGCTCGCCGAGTTGCGCGCAATGGCGGCCCACCGCGCTCCCTCGCTCATCTACGCCCTGGTTCTGCACCACCTCTTCGCGAGCCGCGGCGAGGATCTGGACGAGGAGCGGATCGTCCGCTCGGCCACCGGGATCCGTGACACCGTCGTCTGGAAGAAGCTGTATCGCTTCCAGCGGGACGGCGTCGTTGGAGCGCTCGACAAGCTCGACCGGTACGGCGGCTGCATCATCGCGGACAGTGTCGGCCTCGGGAAGACGTTCGAGGCCCTCGCCATCATCAAGTACCACGAGCTCCGCAACGACCGCGTCCTCGTCCTCTGCCCCAAGCGCCTCCGGGACAACTGGACCATCTACAAGGCGAACGACCGGCGCAACTTCCTCGCGCCCGACCGCTTCAACTACGACGTCCTCAACCACACGGACCTGTCCCGCGACGGCGGGGCGTCGGGCGATATCGACCTGGCGCACGTGAACTGGGGCAACTACGACCTGGTGGTCATCGACGAGAGCCACAACTTCCGCAACAAGCTGACCCCGAAGGCGGGCGGCGAGACCCGCTACGACCGGCTCATGCGGAAGATCATCCAGGAGGGCGTGCGCACGCGCGTGCTGATGCTCTCGGCGACGCCCGTGAACAACCGCCTGGCGGACCTCCGCAACCAGATCGCGTTCGTGACCGAGGGCGACGACACCGCGTTCATCGGCCACGGCATCCCGAGCATCGAGGCCACCACGCGCCTCGCGCAGCGCCAGTTCAACCGCTGGCTGGACCTCGACGAGGCCGGGAAGACCGCCACCGCCCTCATCGAGATGCTCGGCTTCGACTACTTCACCTTGCTCGACCTGGTCACGATCGCCCGCTCCCGCAAGCACATCGAGCGCTACTACGGGACGGTCGAGACGGGCCGATTCCCCGACAGGCTCAGGCCGGTCAACATCAAGGCGGACGTGGACCGGGCGGGCCAGTTCCGGCCGATCAAGGACATCAACCTCGAGATCCGCCGTCTGAACCTGGCCGCGTACGCCCCGCTCCGGTACGTCCTCCCCGGCAAGCAGGCCGCTTACGACGCGAAGTACAGCACCAAGGTCCAGGGCGGCGAACGGGTCTTCCGCCAGGCCGACCGCGAGGAGAGCCTGATCCACCTGCTCCGCGTCAACATCCTGAAGCGGATGGAGAGCTCCGTCACCTCGTTCGGGCTGACCGTCCACCGCCAGCTCGAAGACGTCGAGGCGACGTTGGCGCGGATCGAGGCTGAGGCGGAGTCGGTTGACGAGATCGACATCGATGACGTCGACATCGAGGACCCAGCCTTCGAGAGCCTGCTCGTCGGCCGCAAGGTCAAGGTCCTCCTCAAGGACGTGGACCGCGTCCGCTGGAAGCAGGACCTCATCGAGGATCGCAACCGGCTGGCCACCCTGCACGCCGCCGCCGCCCAGGTGGACGCCAAACGAGACGCCAAGCTGCATGCCCTTCGCGACATGATCGAGCGCAAGCAGGCGAGCCCCATCAACCCGGGCAACCGCAAGATCATCGTCTTCACAGCCTTCGCGGACACGGCGATGTACCTCTACGACGAGCTGGCGCCGTGGGCGAAGGCGACGCTCGGGCTGGAGAGCGCCCTGGTCACCGGTGCCGGCCGCAACCGCACGACCATTCCCGGGCTCCGCCGGGACCTGGGCTCCATCCTGGTCGCCTTCTCGCCCGGATCGATGGAGCGCCCTCCCGACCTCGCCACAGACGGCGAGCTGGATCTTCTGATCGCTACGGACTGCATCTCGGAGGGCCAGAACCTCCAGGATTGCGACTGGCTCATCAACTACGACATCCACTGGAACCCTGTCCGCATCATCCAGCGGTTCGGCCGGATCGACCGGATCGGCTCGCCGAACCAGCAGATCCAGCTCGTCAACTTCTGGCCCAACATGGAGCTCGAGGAGTACATCAACCTCGAGCAGCGCGTCAGCGGCCGGATGGTGCTCCTGGACGTCTCCGCGACCGGCGAAGAGAACCTGATCGAGCAGCAGTCCGGCGACCAGATGAACGACCTCGAGTACCGCCGCAAGCAGCTGCTCAAGCTCCAGGACGCAGTGATCGACCTCGAGGACCTCTCCACCGGGGTCTCGATCGCGGACCTGACCCTGACGGACTTCAGGATCGACATGGCCCAGTACGCCAAGACGCACCCTGGGGTGGCGGAGTCGCTGCCGCTCGGCACCTTCGCCGTCACGACCGCAGAGGACGCCGACATCGAGCCAGGGGTGGTCTTCTGCCTCCGATCGGAGCGAGTCACAGGTGAGCCGCGGGTTGAGGACAGCTATCCGCTCGCGCCGATCTACCTCGTCCACGTGGGCGACGATGGCGCGGTCGTCCTGCCGTACACGCAGGCCAAGCGACTCCTGGACCGCCTGAAGCGCCTCTGCGTTGGACGCGATCTCACGGACGACGGCGCATGTGCACGCTTCGACCGGGCGACCAAGCGCGGCGCCGACATGCGATCGACCCAGGAGCTACTCGCTGCGGCCGTCGCGTCGGTCGTGGGCAAGGCCGAGGAGCGAGCCGTCGCGAGCCTCTTCAGCGGCGGCGGCACCCACGGCCTGAAGGGCGAATTCGCGGGGATCAACGACTTCGAGGTGCTTGCCTTCCTCGTCGTGCTGCAGGACGACGCCGCGTGAGGGCCGATGAGCTGATCGCCGCTCTGGACCTGCCTGCGCCCGCGCGCGTCGACAAGCGCATCCCGAAGAAGCTGCTGCTGGAGAACGGGGCGCCGACGGCTGCCGATCGGCGGCTGATCACCGAAGGCATCGACTCGGTCGTCTGGGTTGCTGCCCTGAAGCCCACTACAGTCGGGATCCCGGCGTTCGTCGACGAGATCCGCGAGTACCTCGAGATTGCCGTCATGTCCATGACCGTCCGAAACGCGGCCAAACCGGCGAGGCTGGCGAACCTCGTGCACCGGGCGATCCCGTATCCCGTCCTCTTGATCCTCCACGACGAACGTCAAGTCGGCCTGTCCGCCGCCCACAAGAGGCGATCGCTCGGTGAGGCGGGCAAGATGGTTCTGGATGACGACGACGTGTGGGTTTCGGTCGACGACACGGCAGACGCCGCGTGGCTGTCGGCATTCCAGAACGCAATGGCCCTGAGTCGCCAGCCCCGGACATCGATGCGAACGCTGTACCAGGGCTGGATTGACACGCTGGTGGCACTGGTAGCTGCGAGACTTACGGGCACCTTCAGCATGCTCGCATCCGCTCCGGAGGCTGAGGCCAGGCGGGCCGCGACGTCCGAATACGAGCGCGCCGAAGCCGAGATCGGCCGGTTGCGCAAGATCGCCGCGAGAGAGACGCAGGTCTCGCGCCAAGTCGAACTGAATCAGCAACTCGGCAGGTTGCGGGCAACGCTCAGCGAGGCCCGCACCAAGCTATGAACGAGGCCAACGTGCAACAGATCACTCCTGGCGACCCCGAGACTCAGAGCGAGAACGTCCTCGGCAGGAACGTCGCCTATCTCGCCGAGCTGTTCCCCGAGGCACTGGTCGAGGGGAGGATCGACTTCGACGTCCTCCGGCAGTTGCTGGGCAACGCTGTCGAGGATCGCGAGGAGAAGTACGGGCTCACGTGGCACGGCAAGCGCCGCGCGCGCCAGATCGCCCTCACTCCCTCGACCGGAACCCTACGGCCGATTTTCGAGGAGAGCGTGGACTGGGACACCACGCAGAACCTGATGATCGAGGGCGACAACCTCGAGGTCCTGAAGCTCCTCCAGAAGAGCTACGCCGGCAAGGTCAAGCTCATCTACATCGACCCGCCGTATAACACTGGAAAGGACTTCGTCTATCCAGACGACTTCGGGGACAACATCAAGAACTACCTGGAGCTAACGGGCCAAGTCGACGACCGCGGACGGAAGCTGTCAACAAACACTGAGGCTTCGGGTAGGTACCACACCGACTGGCTGAACATGATGTATCCCCGCTTGAAGGTGGCTCGTAGCCTCCTCAGGGAGGATGGCGTACTGGTGGCCAGCATCGATGACTCCGAGTCTCACCACCTGCGATTGGTCTTGGACCAGGTCTTCGGTGGCGAGAACTTCATCTGCCAGTTGATCTGGAAGAGCAAGAGCGGTGGCGCAAACGACAGCCGTCATGTCGCGGTTGACCACGAGTACCTGGTTGTATACGCAAGATCCATCGACGAGGCAGTCGTTCACATCGACAAGGGCGCCGAGGTCACCACGAACTACAACCAGCGCGACGAGAACGGCGAGTACGCTCTCGACCGGCTGGACAAACAGAGTCTCGGCTATGTACCAAGCCTCGACTTTCCAATCATTGGGCCCGATGGCGCCGTATATCGGGTCGAGCACCGCAACCCCGCTCAGAAGGTCGCGCGCTGGCGGTGGGGCAAGGAGACCGTCGCTGCCCGTCATGCGGAGCTCGTATTCAAAGACGGATACGTCTACACGAAGAACTATCGCAAGGATGGAGCGATCCCGCGAAGTCTCCTCGTGGAGGACCGCTTTGGACGGACTCGCACGGGCAAGACCGATCTGGCGGCACTCATGGGGGCGCAGATCTTCGACAATCCGAAGCCTGCCAAGCTGCTCGGCTACATCACAGCCATCTTGACCGGCGGCGCAGATATCGTCCTCGACTTCTTTGCTGGCTCAGGCACCACCGGCGATGCCGTGATGCAACAGAACGCCGCCGATGGGGGCCATCGGAGATACACCCTCGTGCAGTTGCCGGAGCGCCTTGACATCGAGGACTCCGCCCAACGGGCAGCTGCGGAGTACTGTGACTCGCTGGGGGTTCCGCGCACTATCGCCGAGCTCACGAAGGAGCGGCTCCGCAGAGCGGGTGCAGCGGTGCGAGGCGCGGATCCACTGCTCTCAGGCGACACGGGATTCCGGGTGTTCAGGCTGGATTCGTCCAACATCCAGGCCTGGGATCCAGACCACGACTTGGAGGGCACCCTCGAGGCCGCGGTCGAGCATCTGAAGGGCGACCGGACTGAGGAGGACATCCTCTATGAGCTGCTCCTGAAGCTTGGACTCGACCTGTGCGTACCCATCGAACGCCGTGACATCGCGGGCAAGGAGGTCCACGCTGTTGGCGGCGGTGCACTTCTGGTCTGCCTCGCCGCACGGATCAGCCGCGCCGATGTTGAGGAGCTGGCAAACGGGATCGCGGCATGGTTCACAGAGCTCGCCCCCGCCGGGGAGGCGACTTGCGTGTTCCGGGACAGCGCGTTCGAGGACGACGTCGCGAAGACGAACTTGGCCGCGATCCTTGCGCAGCGCGGGCTCCTGCGCGTCCGGAGTCTGTAGTGGTCGCGATCGGCGCAACCAGTGACCCGCGCGGCTTGATCGCCTCAGTGGGTGGGTGCCTGAACTTCGCACCGGGACGCGCGAGCGATTGCCGTTCAGGCTTCCCGGCTCGGCGAGCCGCTCGACGGTCCCGCGGGCTCGGCCCCTCGCCGTGGCGGCCCTGCTCGTGAAGCTCCATTTCGAATCCGACCTCGACTTCCAGCATGACGCGATCGAGGCCGCCTGCGACCTGTTTCGGGGTCAGGAGATCTGCCGCACGGAGTTCACGGTCACGTCCGGCGGGCGCGACCAGCAGCTGCGGCTGGGTCTGGCCGAGAGTGACCTGGGGATCGGCAACCGCCTCACGCTCCTCGACGACGAAGTCCTCGCGAACCTTGCGGATGTCCAGATCCGCAACGGTCTCGCCCCGAGCGCCGTGCTCGCGTCGGGTGACTTCACGGTGGAGATGGAGACCGGCACCGGCAAGACGTACGTCTACCTGCGCACGATCTTTGAGCTCAACAAGCGGTTCGGGTTCACCAAGTTCGTCATCGTCGTCCCGTCGGTCGCGATCAAGGAGGGCGTCTACAAGACCCTCCAGATCACGGAAGACCACTTCCGCGGTCTGTACGCCAACACGCCATTCGAGTACTTCCTGTACGACTCGTCCAAACTCGGGCAGGTCCGCAACTTCGCCACCAGCCCGCACATCCAGGTGATGGTCGTCACCGTGGGTGCGATCAACAAGAAGGACGTCAACAACCTCTACAAGGACAGCGAGAAGACCGACGGCGAGAAGCCGATCGACCTGATCCGGGCGACGTCCCCGATCGTCATCGTGGACGAGCCGCAGAGCGTCGACGGCGGCCTGACGGGTGCGGGCAAGACGGCGCTCGATGCCATGGGCCCGCTCTGCACGCTCCGCTACTCGGCGACCCACGCGGACAAGCACCACATGGTCTATCGGCTCGACGCCGTGGATGCCTACGAGCGGAAGCTGGTCAAGCAGATCGAGGTGGCCTCGGCCACGATCGAGGGGGCATTCAACAAGGCGTACGTGCGGCTGATCTCGGTGGCGAACTCGCGGGGGGCGATCACGGCCCGCGTGGAGCTGGACGTGCTCACCCTCCACGGCGTGCAGCGTATGGAGAAGGTTGTCCAGGACGGGGACGACCTCGAGCAGACGACGGGCCGCCCCCAGTATGCGAATCATCTAGTCGGCGAGATCCGAGTGGCGACCGGCAGCCAGCACCTCGAGCTCCGGACTCCGGGCGGAGAGCACTACTTGCGACCGGGCGAGGCCTTTGGCGACGTCGACGCGACCGCCGTTCAGCGGCTGATGATCAACCGCACGATCCGCGAGCACCTCGACAAGGAGAAGCGGCTGCGCCCGCAGGGCATCAAGGTGCTGTCACTGTTCTTCATCGACGCGGTGGACCGGTACCGGGCGATGGACGCGGATGGCAACCGGGCCAAGGGCATCTACGCGCAACTGTTCGAGGAGGAGTACCGGCGCCTCGCTGCGCACCCCGACTACCGGACGCTGTTCGAGGGCGTGGACCTGACCCACGAGGCCGCGACGGTCCACGAGGGCTACTTCTCGATCGACCGCAAGGGTGTGCCGGTTGACACCGACGAGAACAACCAGACGAACCGCGACAATGCGGAGCGCGCCTACAACCTGATCATGAAGGACAAGGAGAAGCTCCTCAGCCTGGACACGCCGCTGAAGTTCATCTTCTCCCACTCCGCGCTCCGCGAGGGCTGGGACAACCCGAACGTCTTCCAGATCTGCGCCCTGCGGGACATCCGCACGGAGCGCGAGCGTCGGCAGACGATCGGGCGGGGGCTTCGGTTGTGCGTCAACCAGGCGGGGCAGCGGGTCCGCGGGTTCGACGTCAACACGCTGACGGTGGTGGCGACAGAGTCGTACGAGGACTTCGCCTCGGGTCTCCAGAAGGAGATCGAGGAGGACACCGGGATCCGCTTCGGCATCGTGGAGCCGCACCAGTTCGCGTCCATCGCGGTGGCGGGCGCGGACGGCCAGGCAGCCCCGCTCGGCGTCGATGCGTCCAAGGCGATCTGGGCGCATCTTCGGCAGGTCGGATACATCGATGCGCACGGCAAGGTCCAGGACTCGCTCCGCGCGGCGCTCAAGGCAGGCACGGTGGAGATCCCGCCTGAGTTTGCGGACCAGGCTGACCAGGTCGCGGGGATCCTTCGCAAGCTCGCCGGTCGACTTGAGGTCAAGAACGCGGACGAGCGCCGGCCGGTTCGACCGCGCCAAGCGGTGCTCCAGGGCGAGGATTTCAAAGCCCTCTGGGATCGGGTCAAGTTCAAGACCACGTACCGCGTGGCGTTCGACAACGAGGCGCTCATCGCGGACTGCACAACCGCGCTCCGCGAGGCGCCGCACATCGCCTTCACCCGGCTCCAGTGGACGAAGGCCGGCCTGACGATCGGCAAGGCAGGCGTGCAGGCGGAGGAGCTTGCCGGGGCGACGGTCGTGGTCATCCGCGAGGAGGACATCGAGCTCCCGGACCTCCTGACCGAACTCCAGGACCGGACACAGCTAACCCGGCGGTCCATCGTCCGCATCCTGGTGGACAGCGGGCGCCTCGACGACTTCAAGCGGAACCCGCAGGAGTTCATCGACACCGCCTCGGAGGCCATCAACCGCCGGAAGCGGCTCGCATTGGTCGATGGGATCAAGTACCAGCGCATCGGTGACGCGGATTACTACGCCCAGGAGCTCTTCGAGGAGCAGGAGTTGACTGGCTACTTGCGCAACATGCTCCTCGACGCGGAGAAGTCCGTCTACGAGTCAGTCGTGTACGACTCGGACGCTGAGGGGACCTTCGCCGCCGCCCTCGAGAGGAACGGTGCGATCAAGGTCTACGCGAAGCTCCCGGGCTGGTTCACGATCCCGACGCCGCTCGGTAGATACAACCCGGACTGGGCCGTACTGGTCGCGACGGAGGACGGCGATCGGCTGTACTTCGTCGTCGAGACGAAGGGCGGACTGTGGACGGACGATCTGCGCGGCATCGAGGACGCGAAGATCAAGTGCGGCGCCCGTCACTTCGAGGCGCTTCGCACGGGCGAGTCGCCCGCCGAGTACGTGGTGGAGACCGCCGTGGACGGGCTGCTCGCCCGAGCCCTCTAGGCTTGCCGATACTCGGGGCCATGAAGTGACATCCACGTTCCGCGTGGGCCCTTCGTGCCATGTGGGTGACCCACGCGTGTCCAGCCACTCGCTGCGCGAGCATGCGAATCCGCCCGGAGCCGAGCCAGCGCGGTCGGCTGCCGGTCTGGACGGACACTCAACTCACCTGTGAACTCGAGTCGGCGGTCGAGCGCCAGCCGGTCTGAGTGGCCGTCCCTGCTGACCGAGGTCGCCTCCGGCCTCAGACGGACGGCGACGCTTGACCAGGTGCTCGCGCTGAGGCCCCAACCGCCCGTCGTGGCCAAGTTCCTGACCACCGAGCACCCGATCCATCCGCTGCTCGCCGAGAGGCTCGCAAAGCGTCAGATCGCAAGCCTGTACTCCCATCAGGCGCGTGCCTTCGACGAGGCGAGCTCGGGCCACGATGTGGTGGTCACGACCTCGACGGCCAGCGGCAAGACCCTCTGCTTCAACCTGCCGGTGGTGGATTCGATCCTCCGCGACCCGGGAGCGAAGGCGCTGTATCTCTACCCGACCAAGGCCCTGGCGAACGACCAGCTCGCCGGCCTGCGGGAGCTCCTCGGGCCGCTGGCTGCGCAGGTGACGGCCGAGGTCTTCACCGGCGACACGCCCGAGGAGCAGCGCGGCCCGATCAAGTCGCGCCCCCCGAACATCCTCATCGCCAACCCCGACATCGTCCACTACCAGCAGCTCGCGGACCACGTGGCCTGGGCGCGCTGGTGGCAGGACCTGCGCTGGATCGTCATCGACGAGGCCCACACGTACCGCGGGGTCTTTGGGGCGCACGTTGCGCACGTCCTGCGCCGCACCCTCCGCATCGCCGAGCACTACGGCGCGAGACCGCAGTTCATCGCGGCATCGGCCACCATCGCCAACCCGGTGGAGCTCGTCGAGACGCTGACCAGCCGGACGCCCGTCCTGATCAGCGAGGACGGGTCTCCGCGCGCCGGCCGGGACATCGTGATCTGGCAGCCGCCGATCAAGCAGACGACCCCAACTGCTGTCATCTACGAGTCCGTCGAGGACACGACCGGCGATCTCGTCGTCGCGGCCATGCTGGCCGGCAAGAGCGTCATCGCCTTCGCCCGGGCGCGCCGGACCGTCGAGCGGATCCGGCGGGACATCGACCGCCAGCTGGCTGCCCGCGGGCGATCGGACCTGCTCGGCGTCGTGCGCTCATATCGGGCCGGCTACGACGTGGACGTCCGGCGGGACATCGAACGCGGCCTGCGGACCGGCTCGATCCGCGCCGTGGTCTCGACCGTTGCCCTGGAGCTCGGCATCGACATCGGCTCCCTCGACGTCGCCGTGCTCTCCGGGTACCCGGGCAGCACGATGAGCTTCTGGCAGCAAGCAGGTCGCGCCGGGCGACGAGGGAAGCGTGCGCTCGTGCTGATGGTCGCGTCGCAGAACCCGCTGGACCAGTACCTGGCGGTCCACCCCGACCGCCTTGTTGGCGCGGCATGCGAGGATGCGGTCTCCGACGTCGCGAACCCCGCCATCGCGGCCCGGCAGCTCACCTGCGCCGCCAAGGAGCTCACCCTCCGCCGGAGCGAGTCGGACCTGTACGGCGAGGAGGCTCTGGCGCAAGTCGAGGTCGCGGCGACGGCCGGTTGGGTCGTGGCGGAGCGTCGAGGATGGGTGGCCGCGACAGGTCATGGGAGGCCTGACGAAGTGTCGCTTCGAGGGATCGAGGGTGGCTCATACGCGCTGCTCCTGCGGGGCCAGGAGATCGGCCAGATCGAGAGCAGGTACGTGCCGCGCGAGGCCCACGAGGGCGCCATCTACCTGCAGGACGGTGACCCGTTCCGCGTCACCAGGGTGGACGACCTCCAGAAGATCATCGTGCTCGAGCCCTCCCGAGAGGGCCTCCTGACTGATCCGCTCGGGCACCGGATGGTGCTCTCGGGTGCGGCGCGACGAACCAAGCGACTCGGGCAGGTCGAGGTCACGCTCGTTGGTCTCGCCGCGGTGGATCGGATCACGGACTACGTTCAGATCAACGAGGCGACGAAACGGCGGATCGGCGCTCCGATCGCCCTCGAGCGTCCGCGGGACACGAAGCTCGACACGGTGGGGATCCGGCTCGCTGGGCCGGAGGGAGCCGACGGAGCCGCGCTCCACGCCTTCGAGCACCTCGTCCGATCGCTCGGCTCGCTGGTCGTCCTGTGCGACCCGGGCGACCTCGAGGGGCACACCGAGGTGGAGGGCGTGCCGGTGGCGTACGTCTACGACCGCAACCCGGGCGGGATCGGGCTCGCCGAGCGGCTGTTCGAGCGGCTGGACGAGGTGATCGAGGCCGCGGCGCAACGAATCTCGGACTGCGGGTGCGAGGACGGGTGCCCTGCCTGCATCCAGAGCGGGAGCTGCCTGCGGCGGAACGAGGCCCTCGACAAGGTCGGCGCGAGGCGACTGCTTGCGGCGACGCTCAGATCGCCGGCACCATGAGCTCTGCCCAGCCTTGCTTGTGGTCCTCGAGGTCGTCGAGGACCGGCCAGGTGAGAGTGCAGTAGGACTCGTACATCTGGCCCGCGACCAACGCGTTCGCCGTGTCGTTCATCCGGGCTGATAGCCGGTCCGTTCCCGCGGTGAGGGCGACGCCTTTCTCGGGCTGATGCTCCAGCGCCAGGGCGACAAGCTCCACGGCGCGTGGGTTGTGGAGGAGATCCCAGGCGATCGGGATGTGGATCTGGGCGCCGTACTTGCCGTCCAGCCCCTTTGTGGTGATCACGAGGCCGGGGAGCCGGAAGTCGCGGCGCAGCCGGGTGAGCCACTCCACGCTCGGGTCAGCGTTCGGCGTGACAAGGGTCGGCCCCTTCCGCCCGTGCAGCGCCCAATCGATCTTGTTGTTCAGGTGGTCGCGCGCCCAGCGGAGGCTCAGCGTCTCGGCGAAGAGCGGGACCTCGCGCGGGCATGGACCGCGACGCCCGTACTTGGACGTCGCCATCGGGCGTCGGCACGCATGGCACCTGTGGCAGATCGCCCAATAGCAGCGGTTGCACCTGTGCCAGCCCCAGTTGATCGGCGCGTCGCATTTCCAGCACGATGTCCATCGCTGTTCGACTTCGTCGTCGACCTCGTTCGGGTACACGGCAATCCTCCCGGTTCGGGAACCCTGAACGGCGCGCTCCTCGATCGCGGCCCGCCTACCGAACCAGAACAAGGACGCCGACGATCACGACGGCGATGATCGTGACCGCCGCGGTGATGAGCCGCTCTCGCCGCTCCGCCTGCGACGACGCCGCGATCTTGGCCAGGGCAGTCTCGATCGCCTTGAGCCTCTCGCCGAAGACCCCCTGCATTGCCGTGAAGGCCGCGTCGAGCTCTTCGATCTCGTGCCGGATGGCAGCCGGGTCACCGAGGCGGATGGCCTCGACGCCCTGCTGGAGGCGATCCGCGTTCTCCGCGAGGTTGTCGGCGACGGTCCCGAACCGCTCGGCAAGCTTGGCAACCTCTGTGCCGGCATCGACCAGACCTTCGCGCGCGGCGCCGAGTCGTTCGGACGACTGGCGGATCGCCTCCACGGCCGAGCCCGCGTCAGCCAGCTGGGACTGCGCTTCTAGGAAGCGGAGCCGAACGTCGTCCAAAGTCAGCGGTGCGGCGTCGGTCATTCCTCGAACATCTCCCTTGCCTGTGTGGCCGCTGCGCTCAGCGACGTCACGTAGCGGTCCTGGATCCGAGCGTAGGCCATGGCCAGCTCGTGGGGATCAGCAATGCGAGTGTCCCGGATGACAGTGCGTTCGACGGCATCTCGCCAGGTGTCGGCGCGGATGGTGTGGCTGCGCTCGCTGACGAGCATCGCGAGAGCAGACCAGGCCGGCTTCCGCTCGTGGAGCCAGCTGACAACCCACTCGGCGAACGCGGTCGCCTCCTCCGGCGAAGTGTCATAGCGGGCGACTGCCGAGCCGAGACCCCCGGCCAGGCTCGACGAGAACAGCTTGACGTCCCCCTCCGGCACGATCGCCTCGGCAAGGGCACGACCGAGGAGGAGACCCGGATGGTCGGGCGAGCTCTCCAGGTAGCGCGTGGTCGCCCCGCGCCACTCGCGCCCGTCGTCGACGGTGTCCAGCCGGAAGTAGAGGTCGCGCCACGCGTCAAAGCGGAAGGGCTCTTGGTCGATCAGCGCCTCGAGCTCCCCGGCGACCCTACCTAGTTCGAGGTACCGGAGGATCCGGCCCCGGATGTCGTCGTCGGTACGCGCACGCTCGGCGAGCTCTTGCATCCCGGCGAGCGCCTGGACGCGAGCATTCGCAACCGTGTCGTAGACGAACGAGACGAGGTGGCGCGCGTTCCTGAGGACCTGGTTCGCCAGGCCATCCTTCGGCTCTGCCTCAAGGACTTTCTCGAAGGCCGCAACCCGCCCGGGCTGCGTGCGTCTGATGTACCCGATCAGCGCAGCGTCGAGACTGTCGGGCGTCACATCGCCGAGCACCAGCTCGAGCTTGTTGCCGCCCCAGTCGATCGTGTAGTCCTTCACGACGCCCAGCAGCCGGAGGCGATGGACGGCGCGCTCCTCGGTGTCCCGCGTGCCATCAGCCGATGAGAGCGGGATGTCGCAGCGTCGCCGTCCGTCGAGCTCGCCGATCGTCCTGAGGGCTCGCGCGATCGCCGCCACGTCGGCGTCGACGCCCTTGAAGGATCCGCCGTGCGCCCACTCCCAGAACCCGCCGTCCCCGGGGTCGTGGACGACGACGCAGTGGGCGGGATGGCGATCTCGCCCGGCGCGGCCGGCCTCCTGGTAGAAGGCCTCGATGCTGCCGGGGATCCCAACGTGGACGGTGAACCGGATATTCGGCTTGTCGATGCCCATGCCGAAGGCCTTCGTGGCCACGAGGACGGGCAGCTCGTTCTGCTTGAACCCGCGGGCATTGGCCCGCCGCTCCTCGTCCCAGTCGCCCCTGAACACCCTCGGCGCGCCGCCTGCGTAGACGCCCACCGGCATCCCGAGGCTCGCCTGCAGCCGATCGCGAACGTTCAGAACACCCAGATCCGGGCGGTCCCGCGAAGGGTTCACCGTCTGGAGGAAGACGATCCCCGAGAACGTGTCAGGCCCGTTGGGCGCGAAGAACGACGACGCATCTCGCCGGAACTGACCCGGGAGCGAGCGCATGGTCCCGACGAGGCGCGCCATGACCTCGTCCTCGCCCGACGTGACGACCTCGTAGGACAGCTCCGGGCGGTCGAAGTCGGCGGGGACCACGATCGCGCCCGGGTCCGACCTGTCGATCTCCAGCTCCACGAGCATGTCGCGCAGCACCGAGCGGGACGCCGTGCCCGTCAGCGCCAGAACCGGCGGCGGCACGTTGCCGCGGTCGCGCCCGATATCGCGAAGGGCATGCGCAAGCCCGAGGTATGCGGCCATGAACGTGTGGCCCCACTCCGATACGCAGTGCGCCTCGTCGACGACGGCCACGCTGATCGGGGTGGACACCGCCAGGCCGCGCAGGGCGTCGCGGAACGCCCGGCTCTGGAGCCGCTGCGGCGCGACGAAGCTGAAGATCGCGTCGCCGGCGCTGATCGCGTTGAGCTTGGCCTCCGTCCGACCAGCCCGCGTGTCGTCGCCGGTGATACCGATGGCACGGTCGATCCCCTGGCCCGCAAGCCCTTCGAGCTGGTCGTCGATCAGCGCGATGATCGGGTCGACGACGACGGTGACGCCCGGCAGCAGCAGACCCGCCATCTGGTAGATCAGGCTCTTGCCGGCACCTGTCGGCAGGAGGACCGCCGTGTCGCGTCCGTCGAGGATCCGCCGGATCGCGACCTCCTGGCCGCGCGGATGCTCAGCACCCGCCGGGTAGAACTCGCGCTTCGCGAAGACCGCCTGCAGGATCCGCGTGAGCGCGGCGCGGTCGACCGCATCGATGTCGGGCACCCGGCGAGCGAATGCGCCGAACGACTGTCCGTCCCGGAGCTCGACCGGGAGGCAGGCACTTCGGACGACGATGGTCGGTGTGTCGGTGGTGGGAGGCAGTCGATGCCACGGGCCAGCGAAAGGCTCAACGAGGATCTGGACGTCGGCGGGCGTGGCGTCGTGGGGTGCGCGCTCGAGCTTGTAGCCGGTCCCATCGCGCCGCAGGACGCCAACGCTCCCGTCGACCTCGACGCTCACCGCGTCCGGGGCCATGCCGGCCGCCCATACCCGCGCAACTGCGGCGAGGATCTCGACGACAGACTGCACGGCCACGTCCGCGATGCCGATGGGCTCGTCGATGCGCAATCGCCACGTCTGACCGCGCAGCCATCCGGCGGCGATGGCCTCAACGACGGCGCGCGCGATCCGGGCGGCGACCGCGGGCGCCCAGACCACTGTCAAGGTGCTTGCCGGCTGGCGAGTCGATCCGTCCGGGATGCTCAGGCGGAGCCGTTCGGCGGCCAGCCCGGGATCGTCCAGCCCGCTCACGCGGATCGTTCGGACTCCTGACGCGGCCGTCGCCTGGTCGCGGTCTCGGTCGACTTCGGTCGCGTACCGATGCTGCGCCCCGTCGACCTCGACGATGCAGGGGTCCGCGAGCGGATGGCACACGAGGAAGTCGGCTCGGCGGTGGTCGCCGCTCGAGCCGGTGAGCGGCCCCAGGGCCGCCTGCGGCGTGATCCAGTGGCCGGCTGCCGTTCCGAGCGTGCCATGCGTGGCGGCGCGGTAGAACGGCTCCTCGCCGGAGGCGTCGACGATCGGCTCGTGGTTGGCGGTCTGGGCCTCGGCGTCGAGCTCGAACGGCTCACGCCAGGTCGCGGCGGCCAGGACGGCGTCGAAGGCGGGTACCTTCGCTCTCGGCTGCAGGCGCCGTGAGAGGTCGCCCGGGTCCCGGGCTGGATCCGTGGTGGCCCCGAGCCCGGCCTGCTCGAGGATCCACGACTCGACGATGCCGTCGACCGGCGGGCGATCGCCGCGCGACATGAGCCGGCGGACGACGTCGAGGGCAATCCGCACCCGCTCGTCGAGAGGCGGGGGTTCGTGCTCCGACATGAAGAAGGCAGCCTGCGACAGCGAGCGCCGAACGGTCGCGGGCACACGCTCGGAGCCCAGCGGATCCCAGGCGCGCAGCCGGCCGCCCGCAGGCGCGTAGAAGCTCAGCCACCCGGGTCGCCGACCGTAGTCCGACCACGCCACGCGCTGGGGCACGGCGACGGAGCCGGCTCGGTCGCCACCGCTATCGAGGTCAACGATCGCCCTGCATGACGGGAAGCCGGAACAGCCCCAGAACTGGTGGCCTTCGTTACGGCCAGTCCGCGCGGTTCGCAGCACCATCGGGCGCCCACAGTCGGGGCAGGGACGCTGAGCCTGATCGCCCAGCTGGGCGGAGCCGTTCGCGGTGATGCCGAACCTCCTCTGCCGCTCCCTCGTCGAGCCCCCCAATACGGCTGGCTGGTTCTTGGCAACCGCATGCGGATCCCGGTCTGACCATTTTGCCGCAGTGCGAACTCCGTCGGGGCCGCCAATGGTCCAGGGACCATGGCGCCATGCGGTGGCGATCGGGCGCGCCGCCACCTCCGCAGTGAGGTTACGGCTCGAAGTCTGGCTCGTCCCTGGTGAGCCGTGGATCAGGTCACACGACGGACCCGAGGGCCGATACCCGAGAATCATTTGTTGCGAAGTGGCCCCCCCAGACCCACTGACGTGGGTGGGCCACAGGGCGCCCGGGTGCCGAACGGCAGTCGTGCGCGTGGGGGCTGACGATCACGACAGATCGCTCAAAGTCCACCACTCCACGGGACACGGCTCGGCGAGCCGCATCGTGACGGGAAGGTCGGTGGTCGCGGGGCAATGCCTCTCGCCCCGACCGGGCCGACCCTCTTCCGTGCTCAGGGCCTCCTGTTCCGGGGCGTCGCCCGGGTGCGAGGCCTTGCCCCGACCGCCACCTGCCGGGACGTGCAGGACCCCGGGCCCGGAGGCCGCGCCCCAGCCCCGCGCCGCTGGCGAACCGCACGGCCGCCCGCTCGCGCCCCCGGCGGATCCGGGCCTTGGTTGGCGCGTCCGGCCCCCCGGGCTCGTGCGGTGCCGCCAGCTGGACCGCGGCCGCCGTGAGCCTCGCCGAGACGGCCACGTGCCCGAGCGCCGGGCCGACGGCGTCCTCGTGAACGGAGGCCCTGCACGGCTCGCCCCGGACCCGGGGGTCGACGGTCTCGCCGTCCGCCCGGGGCCGCCTGGGCGCGGCGGCCCGGAAGGCCGCGCAGGCGGCCCGTTGATGACCGCGCCCGGGGCGTGGCGGGCGTGGCGCGCGTTGACCGCGGTCCGCAGGTCGCGGGCGAGCCGGCTGGCGTAGCCGACGCCCAGCACGTCCCAGTCCTAGCCGGTCGCCGCGGCCGTCCGCCTGCCCGGCCGCGGGCTCGCGGCCCCAGTCACGCCGGCGTGGCCTACCGGACCGTGAAGGTCGCGGTGACGGTCGTGGGGAAACCGCACGGAACATTGACCGTGTACTTGCCCGGCCCCGCGTAGCCGGATGTCTGGAACGTTGCCGTCCACGTCCCGGTGGTCCCGCTGGCAGTCCATCCGCTCGCTGGCACATAGGTGGCGGATAGCGAGGCCTTGTTCGCCCAGACGATGTAGCCGACTGTTCCCGGGCTATCGGTGGCCCCGCCGCCCGGTCCAAGCCACAGCTGCGGTGCGGCGCAGTGGGCCATCGTCATCGTGACCGTTGTCCCCGATGCTCCACGCGCCGGGCTGAGCGCGAGGCGAGGACCCGCGGCCGCCAGCACCGGGCCGGCGACAAGC
>JAJXUG010000089.1 GCA_021783095.1 Chloroflexota bacterium
GGACCCGCTCGTCGGCGAACAGGATGACCGCGCCCCGGGCGTGGAGGTCGTGGCGGGCGTTGACCGCGGTGCGCAGGTCCCGGGCGAACCGGGACACGTAGCCGACCACCAGGACGTCCCAGTCCCGACCCGCCCCCTCGAGCATCTCGGCCCACTGCCCGGTCGCGGCGATCGTCCGTCCGGAGTGGGCGACCTGCCAGGCGGCGCCCGTGTCGAGCAGGCCCCAGCGCTCGATGGCGCGGGCCTGCTGCTCCGCCTGCGCGTCGGGGCCGAAGTTGTCGGCCTGCCCGGCCGTGCTCTCGCGGACCCAGCGCGCGGCGCGCCGGCCGCGGAGGTCCTCGAGCGAGCGGGGCAGGGCGCGCGCGGTCATGCGACCAGCCCGTCCGGGGTGACGGTCCTCTCGGTGTCGGCGCCCATGCCGGACACAGTTGCTCTGCCGGGCGCGGGGTTCAAGGCCGTTCGCTCCGCCTCGAGGCGCATCGCCTCCCGCACCGCGAACGCGAGGGCGGCGGCGAGCGGGTCCGTCCGGGGCGGGGCCGGGCGCGGGGCCTCGGTCATCGCGCCTGCTCCCGCTGCTCGCGGACGAGGACGGCGGCCTGCGCGCTCGTGCGGGCGCCGAGGCGCCGCCGGCCCTCGTCGCGGTACGTCCGCACGGTCCACTCCGAGATGCTGAGGCGCGCGGCGATCTCGCCCAGGCCCAGGCCGTCGCCGAGCAGGAGCAGCACCTGCTCCTGGCGCGGGGAGAGGGCCGGGCGCGCCGCGGACACCGCGAGCGGCCCCGGGCGGGTAACCACGCTAACCACGCAAACCGCGCTAGGGCCGCGCACAAGCGCGCAAGAGCACGTTTCCACGCAAACCACACGGCTCCCGTGCACTCTCATGACCCCGTTCCCTGCGCGGGCACCGGTGTGGTTTGCGTGGTTTGCGCGGTAATCCCGGCCAGGCGGAGGACCTCCGCCGGCCGGCCGCCGCCGGCCCGGGCGACCCTGACCGCCTCGACCGCGCCGATCTGGCGGAGCAGGTCGATGGCGTCCTGCAGGTCAGCGGCCGTCCGAATGCCCAGCTCGCGCTTCGCCGCCTCGCGCCCGAGCGAGCCGTCGCGCAGGATCCGCAGCAGAGCGTCGGCATGGCGGTTGCCGGTCGAGCGCCCGAACACGTGGGCGATCGAGCGCTCCGCGTACCGCCACAGCGCGGTGGCCGCGGCGAGGTGCGCCGCGTCGACGACGGGCGACCGGTCGAGCAGCGCGTAGACGAGGGCCAGCCGGACGATCTGGGCCTCGGACCGGGCGACGAGCGAGCCGTACTGGCCGACTCGGGGCTCGAGGGTGAGCTGCAGGTACAGGTCCTCCCAGGCGTCGCGGGCGGCGTCGGACCAGCGGAGCTCCGCGGGGGCCTGGGCCTGCTCGACCGCGCGCGGCGTCAAGCCGCCCGACCAGGTCCTCTGGGAGGCCCACAAGTCCTGAACGGGGAACCCGTTTCTCGACGTCAGCGACTCGAGCTCGGCCGGAAGGGCGGGCTCGTTCAGGATGAGCACTCGTGCCGCTGGCTGGGCGGCCTTTCGATGTCCACGCCGGGCCGCGGCGCGTGGACGTCGGCCCGCGGCTCGGAGGCGGCCGTGGTGGTGCCTGCCGCGACGGCAGCGAGCGCGGGCGTGGTGGGTCAGAGCACCGTTCGGGCAGCCTCGTGCCGCCCCCCACTGATGAGTGCTTGCCGTCGGCCTGTCGTGGGCGCCGCCAGGAGTGCGAGGGCGGGGGCCCGCCGCGCCGGACCTCGGCGCGTTCACGGGCCTCGACACGGCCGCGGGCTCCGCCATGAGCCCGCTGTCGATGATCCGCTACCTCTACGCGAACGCCAACCCGGCCACCCTCGTCGACCCGGACGGGCACATGGCGCTGAACGTGCTGGCCGACACCGGCGTCTCGCCGGCCAAGAAGACGACCACGAAGACGACGGCCAAGAAGCCCGCGCCAAAGACGACCGCGGCGAAGACGACCGCGGCCAAGACCACCGCGGCCAAGAAGACGACGACGACCGCCAAGTCCGCGCAGCAGGCGCACTTCATCGGGCTGCTCACCAAGCTCGACGCCTCGGACGACGCGCAGGCGACCGGCAATGCGAGGTCGGACGCGCGCGGCCGGGAGGCCGCCGGAGGCAGCGGCGCCACCGCACGCGTCCGCTGGCGTTCTGCGTGTGACCACGCGCGTCGGTCGCAGCAAGGCGTGGCGCGCCGTCTAGGCGAGCAGTCCCGCGGACCTCGCTGCGTCGTCGGCAGCCATTGCCTCGATGTCGGATGGGCCGATCCACCGCACCGAGGTCGTCCCACCTACCTTGTCCACCCGGAGGAACCCGGGAGGACCGTGACAGGGTTTCACCCCATTGTCCAAGCTGCCCCCTCGGTGCAGGCTGAAGCCACCGCCAGGGCGGTCCCCAGCAAGGATGGTGCCCACCGCGGCATGTGTCGGTTCCCCCGCGTGAAGCTCAGACGAGCGGATCGCGGCACCGCATCGATCCAGGGCGCTGGCAAGGGAGGGATTGTCCATGTTGAAGCGTCTTCAGCCGCCGGCGCTGAGCGCGCCAACAAGAGGCGAGAGCCCCCAATCCTCGGACGAGAACCGCTTCCGGAAGGCTTGCCCTTCCCAGACGCGGCTTGCTTGCGCGCTCGCAATGGTACTGGTCACCACGCTGGCATTGCCCGCGGCGGGATTTGCGGGTGGTACCAGTCCTGCCCTAGAACCAGGGCCGATCGTCTCGGCTCCTGCGGACAAGTCTGGGCCCGACTCCGAGGCGATCCGATTTCGAACCGAGATGGGCCTCGATACCAGCCCCAGCCTCCTCGCGAGTCTGGCCCTCTCGACCCCGCCGTCTCGCCTCTTTGGGATCCCGCTTACGTCCGACGAAGAGGCGCTTCTCCTTCAGCGGGTAAAGATCCAAAGTCAGTTGGCCCCTCTGAAGGCCTACGAGCTGAAGCACGCGAACATCTGGGGTGGCACCTGGCTGAGCTACCCGAGAGGCAGCACGGTGGGCGACGCGACGGTAGTGAACGTGGGCCTCACCCGCGACGTCGCAAGCGTCGGCAAGGAGATCGCCGCCCTGGTGCCCCAGGGAGCCATTCTCGAGCTGCACCAAGTGCGTTGGACGGAGGCGGAACTAGACGCGCTGCACGAGAGCATCTTGGCCGACTCGAAGTTCTACGAGTCGATTGGCACCACCTTCTATTCGGTTGGCACCTACCTCGAAGACAATCAGCTCGCCATTGAGGTCTCCTACGCCGACGCGACGGTCGAAGAGGCGATCAAAGAACACTTCCCCGCAGGAATGGTCAGGGTGGACGTAGGAAGTCCCGTTGCGGGGGATACCTGCGGGAGAACGAATTGCGGCCCGCCATGGCGAGCGGGACTAGCCATCTTCGGCAGCGGTCCGTACGACGAGTGCACATCAGGTTTCACGGGCAAGTACTACAACGGCATCTGGAACTACGTGCTCTGGACGGGCGGCCACTGCCAGACAGCGACGTGGCACCTAGGGTCCCCAAGCGGCACGACAATCGGAACCACGGCGGCCAACTACTTCCGCAATGGGACGAACGTGGACATCCAGACCATCCCAATCTCCTCATCCACGGCGGGCGCCTACTACCTGTATGGCAGTGCCGGCTGCACTTCGTGCACGTTGAGCCCAGTCGCGGGGAGTGAGCCGTCGGGCGGCGATACTGTTGGCGAGCTGGTACTGGCAAATGGCGCGGTCACCGGCAGCAGTGGTGGAACACTGCTAGAGACGAACCGGAGCTTCTCGATGCCAGACCCGTACAGACCGGGGGTATCCGTACCTCTGACACACATGCGTCGCGCGAGCTACACACGGCATCCTGGCGACAGCGGCGGACCAGTGCTGAGGGCGCACTACAACACGTATGGCGCGTACGACATCGCCGCCGGGCAGCACACGCATTACGTCACGATAAGCGGCACGATCTATCCGATCTACACGCATATCGCCATCATCGAATCGACGACGGGCTACGACGTCAACACCGTGCCCTGAGATGCGCAACTTCCTGGTCCTCGCCGCAATGTCGCTTCGTTCATGCGAGATCCGAGGAACCGGCCGGCGGCGAGCCCGCCGGCCGGTCCGCAAAGTGCTGGTTCCCATTCTCGGCGTCTTCATCGCCGTCTCCTCGTGTGGCGCTCCCACTGCATCATCGCCTCATCCGGCGGCGTCCGCCGGCGGCACCGGGCCGAGTGCCTCCCTGGCCACGACGCCAGCCGCTTCGGTCGTCGAGTTGTCCATCACGATCGTCAATCGATCTCACCAGTCGGTCGTTGTGTCGATGACGACGGACGTCGCTGGGCGAATGGCTGGCTTCCGATCCGGCGAGCGCGGCACCGTCTCCATCGACGTTTCGACGCCCGACAATGGGGTCGGAGTCGAGGTCATCGACGCCGCCAACTGCGCGCCTCTGGTGACTCGGTCCTTTCCTTCGCGAGTGCCATTCACGCTGTTCGTGGACGACGGTTCGGGAGGGACGGGCCTTGCGCTCAGTACGGCTACCGATTCCTCCGCAGTCGGATTCCCATTGCCCTCGAACGGGCTGCATTGCCCAGGCGGGTGATCGACTCCAGAGCTTCGGCGGCGGCATCCGAGGACGGCGAGCGGCGCAGCGGTCGCATCCCGGACTCCCTGCTGGCCCCGCAGCTCGACGCCGACGCCGGGGTCACGTGGTCCAGTGTGGTGGGGTGGGATCTCCCTGACCGGAGTGGTCGGGGCACGCAACGGCAGACCGGGCAAGGACGGGATGGCCCCGCTGACGCCGCCAAGACAGCATCTGGCGAGGCCACGCTGGTCTGCGACTCCTGAGTCGCGCGGCGGGGTGCAGACTCGCGCTGCGCCAGGCTAGGCGGGGCGCGAGCCCTCCTGCGCACCTGGCCGGCGGAGCCGGAGCCTGGCGAAGCGGCATCACGATGAATAGGATCGTCAGATCGGGCAGCACCGCGGGCGTCGCTGTGCTGCTCGTGGCAGGCGCGGCGTTCGCGACCGCCCGCATCGCGGCGCGGCCGGCACCGCTCGACGGGCGGACCGTGTCGAGCGCGGAGCAGCTCTCCCCGGAGCCGACCGAGACGGCCTAGGCGACCGAGACGCTTGAGGCGACCGAGACGACGCACGGCCACGACGAGGACGCGCAGGGCCAGGACAGGGGCGATCACACCGGCTCGACATCCGCGCCGAGCGGCGGCCACGACGGCTCCGGCGAGGACGGCGGGAGCCAGAGTGGCGGCTCCGACGGCGACGGTGGGGACGGCGGCGACTGAGGGAGGCCGACCGGCCTTAGGCGCCGCCCCCTTCGCCAGCCTGCGCGCCTCCGTTCGTGCTGCCGACGTCGGTCTGGCCAGCGCTTCGGCTGTCCGCTCAGCCCAGCCTGGCGGCCCGGTTCGCGGCAAGCGGGGGCGCGCCTCGGCAACTGCGCGGGCAGGGAGCCACGCAGCGAACGAGCTCCGTTTCCGAGGACGCGGACGCCGCGACCACCCTCTGGTGGTGGGTCGCCCAGCCGAGCGCCGGGAGGTCGTGGGACGTGGCCAGCCCCACGGCTGGCGGTCGCGGCCCCCGACCCTCCAGCAGCCGGCCAGCCTGTCGGGGCGTCCGGGGGACAGGTCGCCGTCGACGCAGATGCTCGACGAATGCCGACCTCGTCGACGCCCCGAGGCGGGCCGGGCGGCGCGACGTGGTGCTCCACCTGCTCACGCGCGACGCCGAGCAGGTCGAAGGTGGACGCGACCCCGCCCGCCTCCGCCGCTACCTCGAGGCCTACGCGCTCAGCACCGCCGGGATCGTCGAGGAGCAGACGCTGTACCAGGCGGCGGGCATCAACCGCAGGACCGCCCAGGCCTACGAGCGGCTGCTGTCGAACCTGCTGGTCGTCGAGGCGCTGCCGGCGTGGACGTCGAACCGGCTCAAGCGCCTGGTCCTCATGCCCAAGCGCCACCTCGTCGAACCGGCGCTTGCCGGTGCAGTCCTCGGGCTCGACACAGGACTGGTGCTCAGGAGCGGCGACCTGCTCGGCCGGCTGCTCGAGTCATTCGTCGTCGCCCAGCTCCGGGCCGAGCTCGCCGTGTCGGCCGTGCGCCCACGGCTCTCCCACGTCCGCCAGCAGCAGGGCCGGTTCGAGGTGGACCTCCTCGCCGAGCTCGCGGGCGGCCGGCTGGTCGCGATGGAGGTCAAGGCCGACGCTGCGCCGGGACCGGACGCCGCCCGCCACCTCGCTGGCCTCCGGGACCGATACGACGCGGAGTTCGCCGCCGGCATCGTGTTCCACACGGGCCCCCGCGCCTACCGCCTCGGCGACCGGCTCATCGCGGCGCCGATCTCGACGCTCTGGGGCTGAGGCGCCCGTCACACGGCATTGCAGGCGCCAGCGGAGCGGGACAAAGAGGTCGGTGCTGGAGGTTTGACTCCTCTCGCCCCGACCAGTCTTGCGCACTTTCCTCCAAACGTCGCCGCGTTCCGCCGCTCGACGCCGAGCGCCTGGTCCTTGGCGATCGCCCGGGCGGATCGGCTGGGACCTGGTCCACGTCGTGGTCGATGACCACAGCCGCATCGCCT
>JAJXUG010000048.1 GCA_021783095.1 Chloroflexota bacterium
GCCGCTGCCCGCTCCCGCGCCGCCCGCGCCGCTGCCGGCCGAGGCGCCCGCCGCAGAGACCCCCGCCGTCACGCCCGCCGAGCCGCCGTCGGTCCCTCCCGCCAGCTGATCGTCGCGGGGCTTGGGGCCCCGACGCCCTGGGCCATGACCCCAGACAGCCGTGCGCTCGATCGGCACCGAGCCGATCGGCGCGCGGCGCGCTGGACGGCTCCCGTCAACCGCCGAGTTCGCGCGATGACACGGCGTCGCCGCTGAGTCCTGCGCTGAATCGCTGGAGCTCGGTGGTCGGGTCGAGGTTGCCAAGGCACAGGAGCGCGCTCGTCAGCGACGACCCCGTCCCGCCAGACGGGACGCCGATCTCCTGGAGCGGCGTGCCGACCTGGAAGGCGGCGGCCTCGTTCGCGGCTCTGAGCATCGCGAGCGCCGGCAACACGGCGGCCGATCCCGATGCGCCTGAAGGCATCGCGAAACCCATCAGAGCGTACAGCGACCCCATCGTGATGCTCGATGCCGCGGTGGGATTGCCCATCGCCAGGGCATCGGCGGCCTGGGGAGGCAGCACGAGGACCGTCGGCGCGCCCGTGCACCGCTCGGTTCGTGCAGGTTGGGCCGCCGGTCGATTGTCGGAACAGATGGGCCGATTTCCCGATCTCTGGGGGCCGGAGGTAATATCCTCGGCGGGCCGTTTGGACAGGCCGAATGGCCTGTAGCGGTTCGCAGGTTCCGGGCCCCCTGGCCGCACGAGGGAACGGCGGCCTTGGCTTCCCGTCCACGCCATGAGCCCACTGTCGGGCTCCCTGAGGAGGTCGTGCCCTCGTGAGGCGCCATGTCGCGATCGTGGGCCTGGTCTGGCTGGTCTTGACCTTCGCCGGCCTGATCCTGGCTCAGGTCGCCTTCGAGCCTGCCACGTTCTCCGACAAGGGTCAGGAGATCGATGCGACGTTCCGGACGCTGCTGACCATGTCCGTGCCGGTCTTCACGTTCGTGATCGCCGTCCTCGGCTACAGCGTGTTCGCCTTCCGGCACCGCGGACAGCCCGAGGACGACGGCACCCCGCTGACCGGCCGCGGCCGGCTCCCGCTCGCGTGGTTCGTCGTCACGTCCGCGATGGCGCTGGGCGTGATGGTCTACCCGGGCCTCACCGAGCTGCCGAGCGTCGTGCACCTCGATGCGCAGCCGGACGTCGTGGTCCGCATCCAGGGCCAGCAGTGGCGGTGGAGCGTGGCGTATCCGCAGTCCGGGGCGAAGAGCACCACCGAGCTCGTCCTGCCCGTGAACCGCAAGATCGGCTTCGAGATCACCTCCCTCGACGTCATCCACTCGGTGTGGATCCCGGCCTTCCGGCTGCGCGTCGACGCGGTCCCCGGCCTGACGACCTACATGTCCTTCACGCCCACCGGCACGGGCGACTACAGCACCGACAGCGGCTTGCGGCTCCAGTGTTCGCAGCTGTGCGGTCTCAATCACGCGACCATGGAGCTGCCGGTCCGGGTTGTCACGGACGCCGAGTTCGCCAGCTGGATCGCGGCCAACGGCGGCGGGCAGCAGGGCGCCCCGGCCGGCGGCGGCCAGCCGGTGTCGATCGAGGCGAAGGCCGGCGCCGCCACGTCCGGGTTCGCCACCAACACGCTCCAGGCGAAGGCCGGCACGCCGATCACCTTCACCTTCAACAACAACGACCCGGGCACGGTGCACAACTTCGCCCTGACGGCGAACGGCAAGACCTACGCGACGGACTTCAAGCCTGGACCGGCTTCCACCACGGTCAACGTCCCCGCGCTCCCGCCCGGGACCTACCAATTCGTGTGCCAGGCGCACCCGACCACCATGACCGGCACCCTGACGGTGAAGTGACGATGACCACTGCTGCCGCCGGCGTCCTGCCGGCAACCAGCCGCCCATCCAGGATCACCGGGTTCTTCCCGATCCTGCGGGGCCTCCTGTTCGCGGTCATCGGCGGCCTGATCGGCGCCGGAATCGCGATCGCGATCCGGTCGGCGATGGGCGCAGACCCGTTCGACCGCACCCCGTCCGCGAACGGCACCATGCCCTCCACAGAGCAGATCGTCACCGTCGCCTTCGTCTTCGGGACGCTCGGGTGGCTGCTGGGCGTGGGCTTCTGGGAGTCCACCGTCAGCGGCTGGCTCGGCTACCGGACCAAGGGGGTCCCGACTGACTGGCGCCGCTACCTGACGGTCAGCGAGGACCACAAGGTCATCGGCATCCAGTACCTGGCCACGTTCATCGTGGTGCTGCTGATCGCCGGGCTGGGCGCCATGACCATGCGCGCCCAGCTGTCGCAGCCGGGGAACACGCTCCTGTCGCCGGACACCTACAACCGGATCATGAGCTTCCACGGCATCGCGATGGTGTCGGTCGCCGTGGCCTCGGTGATGGGCTCGTTCGGCAACTACTTCGTGCCGATCATGATCGGCGCTCGCGACATGGCGTTCCCGCGCCTCAACTCGCTCAGCTACTGGATGGTCCCAGTCGTCATCGCCAGCCTGTTCCTGTCGCAGCTGCTGGGCGGTTGGGACTCGGGCTGGACCGCCTACCCGCCGCTGTCGGTCAAGAACGCGTCGGGCCAGGTCATGTTCAACCTGGCGATCATCGTGTTCGGCCTGTCGTCGATCTTCGGCGGCATCAACTTCATCGTCACGATCGTCAAGATGCGCGCCCCGGGCATGGGCTGGGGGCGCGTGCCGATCTTCGTGTGGTCGGTGCTCGCCGCGGCCTTCCTCGCGACGTTCTTCACCCAGTTCTTCGCCGCGAGCCTCACGATGGTCCTCCTCGACCGCATCGTGGGCACCGGCTTCTTCGTGGGCCAGGGCGGCGCGCCGCTGCTCTACGAGCACACCTTCTGGTTCTACTCGCACCCGGCCGTGTACATCTTCGTGCTGCCGGGCTTCGGGATGGCGCTCGAGGTGCTCGCCCACCTGTCGCGCAAGCCGCTGTTCGCCTACCGGTGGGCCGTGGCCGCGCTGATCGGCATCGTGGGCATGTCGGGCATCGTGTGGGCGCACCACATGTTCGTGTCGGGCATGCCCAACGCGCTGCTCGGCCCATTCATGGTCACCACGGAGTTGATCTCGATCCCCACCGGGCTGATCTTCCTGTCCGCGCTGGGCACGGTGTGGATGGGCCGCCTGTGGCTCACGACACCGATGCTGTTCGCGCTCGGGTTCGTGTTCAACTTCCTGATCGGCGGGGTGACCGGCATCTTCCTCGCCGACGTGCCGACCGACATCAGCCTCCACGACACCTACTTCGTGGTGGCCCACTTCCACTACACGATCATCGGCGGCGAGATCTTCGCGCTGTTCGCCGCCTTCTACTTCTGGTTCCCGAAGATGACCGGCAGGATGCTCTCCGAGCGCCTCGGCAAGCTCAACTTCTGGATGATGTTCATCTTCTTCAACCTGACGTTCCTGCCCATGTTCTGGGCCGGGCTGCACGGGATGAACCGGCGCATCGCGACCTATCAGAACGACCTCGCGAACGTGAACCTGTTCATCTCGATCTCGGCCTGGTTCCTGGGCCTGAGCTTCCTCGTGTTCGTGATCAACGTGCTGCGGACGCTGCTGTCCAAGAACGCGCCCAGGGCCGAGGCCAACCCGTGGAAGGCGCGGACCCTCGAATGGCTCATCTCATCGCCGCCCCCGGTGGAGAACTTCCCGTCCACGCCGATCGTGGTCGGGTCGCCGTACGGCTACGGCACGGGCGGCCGCCCGCACGCCGTCTTCGCGCTGACCGGCGCAGCCGATGAGGAGGTGACGGCGTGACGACGATGCCGCTGGTCGCCGAGGAGCACGAGCTCCACGTCGCCGACCATGCCGAGACCCACCTCGCCCACCACGAGGAGGAGCACGACCGGCCGGGGATCAACCGGTTGGGGCTGTGGGTCTTCATGGCCTCCGAGTCGATGCTGTTCTTCGCGATGTCGGCCGCCCGGCTCTACCTCAACGGCTTCAACGGCCCGGACAAGGGCGCGGTCAACCTGGGGCTGGGCATCGGCCTCACGCTCATCCTGCTGGCCTCGTCCTGGCTGGGCTATCAGGCCACGGGGGCGATTTCGAAGGGCAAGCGGCGGCGGGCGATCACCGCGCTGCTGCTCGCTAGCCTGCTGGGCATCGTCTTCATCGGCGGCGTGGGCATCGAGTGGAGGACTGCGGAGTTCAGCCAGAACTCGCCGTTCGGCACCGCGTTCTTCTCGATGACCGGTCTCCACGTGCTCCACCTGGTCACCGGCCTGATCGGGCTGCTGCTGGCCGCGAACCTGATCCGCAAGGGGCAGTTCGGCCCCGGCGACCACTGGGGTGTCACGGCTGTGGTCCGGTATTGGACCTTCGTCGACGTGATGTGGCTGGTGATCGTGTTCCCGATGCTGTACCTGCTGTGACCACGGCGGAGCTGCACCTCGCTCCCGGCCGGTTCGCCCGGGGCCTGCGTCACCGGCTCCCCGGCTGGTTCTCGGCGCGCGTCCTGGGCGGGTCGCTCGTGTCGGGGTTCATCATGGGCGCGATCCTCGTGGCCGTGGCGTGGACCGCCTTCGGATCGGAGATCGTCGCGCCGCCGCGGGACGTGCAGCTCACCATCCCGGAGGGAACCGCGGCGCTCCTCGCGGCCGGCAAGCCCAGCGCCATCCCGTCGCAGATCTCCCTGACGCAGGGCGACCGCCTGATCCTGGTCAACGACGACGTGGTGACCCACACGCTCGGCGGCTGGTCGATCAAGCCAGGCGGCAGCCTGACGATCGCGGCCGACTCGCCGGTGGCGAGCGTCTTCTCGTGCAGCATCCACAAGTCGGGCAGCATCGGGCTCATCGTCACCCCCCGGCCCGGCCTGGTGGACGGCATCCTGATCACGTTGCTGGTGTCCGTGCCCATCGGCCTCGTGCTGTTCGCGGCCGCCACCGTCTTCCGCAACCTCGAGATGGACCCCGAGGCAGCCTGATGAGCCCGCTGGACAGCTTCTGGAACGGCGTCCTGTCCCTGCTCGCGCCGATCATCACGCCCGACTGGGGCAAGCTGATCGTGCTGATCCCCTGGCTGCTCCTGCTGCTGGTGCTCGGGTTCCTGGGGCGGGTGGCCAGCGCCTGGGTGGGGCTGTACCGAGCCCAGCCCGTCCGCGGGCCGAAGGTCCGGAGGCGTTCGGTCCGGCCGCTCCTCATCGGCCACGTCGCCATGGCGGTCCTCGGCGTGATCGTGGCCGCCGCGGCGTTCGTGGTCGGGTCGCGCGATCCCAGCTGGAACGGCAGCAACTCGCCGCTGGGGCTCGTGGTCAACCTGCCGCTGCTGCTCATCGGGCTCGTCGTCCTGATCGGCACGGGCGGCAGCGGGGCGCGAGCGTGGGACCGCTACGGACGCGACGACTTCCAGCCCGACATCATCGACCGCGCGGCGGACCTCATCCGTCGGCACCCGGGACGGGCGAAGCGGGCCTCCGCGTTCGCGCTCGGCATCGTCCTCGCCGGTACGGGGCTGGTGCTCGGGACGGTGCCCGGCCGGTCCGACCAGTCGCTCCCGATCGCGGTGCTGCCCCTGCTGCTGCTCGGCCTGGTCCTCGCGGTCGGCGCCTTCGGTTCGGCCGTCCAGGCGGTGTGGCGCTCCGATCCCGACTTCGACGGCTCCGAGAACGGCGGGCTGGCGACCACCGAGCGCTAGCCTCGCGCCCGGTCTCGCTTCCAGGGGCGTCCAGACCAGTGCCGCCGCACCCGGTCGGGCGTCGATGCACCCATCCACGCTGCCCGCGCCGCAGCTGGTCTGCCTCCCGCGCCACGTCGTGGAGTCGTCGCCCCAGGGCCGTCGGTGCGGTGCTGCTCCGGCGCCGGCGCCGCGGGCGGCCCGTGCGGCGGGCGGCAGACGGCACGTGCACCCAGCGGCCCTGTCGGCGTTCCACCCGACGAGCGGGCCGGCTCGTGCGCCCGGGCGCACGGCGGACCCGCGGAGTGCGGCACGTGGCGGCCCGTGCTGCGCTTCGTCCGCCCATAGGGCCGCTCCGTGCACCGCGGGCGGGCCCTGCGCCGCCGAGCAGACCGAGTCGAGAGGTGGCGCGCGGAACGCCCGGCTACTCGACCTCCTCGAGCTCGGCCAGGGCCTCCGTCGCCGCTGCGGCAGCCCTCGCGTCGCGTGCCGCGTCGTCCGCCTCCTCGTGCGCGGCGGCCGTCGTCGCCTCGGCCATGTCGAGCCGCGCGAACTCGGGCATCGCGAACCGGAGCAGCACCACGCCCACGAGCGAGAGGAGCCCGCCCGTGACGACCGAGAGCTGCGTGCCGAGCAGGGCGGCGGCCGCGCTCGCCTCGGCGTCGCCGATCCTCGGTCCGCCGGTCACGACCAGCGTGTGGATCGACGAGACGCGGCCGCGGAGCGCGTCGGGGGTCAGCAGCTGGACGATCGAGCTGCGGAGGACCGCGCTGAACACATCGGCGCCGGCCGCGACTGCCAGGCACAGCAGTGCGAGCGGGAAGCTGAACGTCGCGAGGCCGAAGCCCACGATGCCGATGCTCCAGAACCCCACCGCGACCAGCACCGCGAGCCCGGGGCGTCGAACGTGGGCCGTCCAGCCGGACAGCACCGAGGCGACGAACGCTCCGAGGCCCGCCGCCGCGGACATGAGCCCCACGCCAGCCGCGCCGACGTGGAACACGTCGAGCGCGAGCGGCGCGAACAGCGAGCGCGGCGAGCCGAAGACCATGGCGTTGATGTCCACGATGAACGTGGCGAGGACAGGGCGGCGGCGCCGGGCGAACCGGAGGCCATCCGCGACGGCCCTGAGGCTCGGGCGCACCGCGGACGGGTGCGGCGGGATCGGCTGGATCATCAGGACCGCAGTGATCGCGGCCCCGAAGGTGATCACGTCAACGAGGTAGCACGCTGCCACGCTAGTGAGCGAAAGCAGGATGCCGCCGAATGCGGGGCCGATGACCGCCGCCCCGTTGAACACGATCTGGTTGAGCGCGATCGCGGCCGGGAGGCGCTCGGCGGGCACGAGACGCGGGAGGGCCGACGCGCGGGCGGGCTGGTCCACCGCCCCGAACCCGGCCTGGACGAACGCGGCGGCGAAGATCCCAAGGATCGGCGGGGCGGGCAGTGTCGCCAGCAGGACGAGCGCCACGCTCGATGCAGCGAGCCCGAGCTGCGTGACGAGCAGCAGGCGCCTGCGGTCCACGGCGTCGGCGATGGCTCCCCCGCCCAGCGCGAACGCCAGGATCGGCACCAGCTGCACCAGCGAAAGGGCGCCGAGCATCAGCAGGTCGCCGGTGAGGACGTACACCTGGTACGGCAGGACCACCGAGGTGACCATCCGGCCGACCGTGGTGATCGCCTGGCCCGTCCAGAGGAGGCGAAAGTCGCGGTCCAGGCGAAGCGGGGTCGGGTCGACGACGAGGCTGCCGAGCCGCCGCCGGGGCGCGGGGGCGTGGGTCACCCGGCGCAGGCCGGTGGGGTCGGGGGCATGCCCGTAGTGTCGAGCAGGGGGGCAAACCGTGCGGGGCGAAGACGTGAGCTGCGTCCCGGGCGGCTCGGCCCGGGACGCAGCGCCCCCAGGACGGCATCACCGCGATGCCAATCGCGGACGGCCGGCCTGGCACTACCCTGAGGCGCCGCGGGCCGATTTGGTGTCGCCCTCGTCGTGGCAGGTTCACCCGGAGGCCGTCAGGCCCTGGCGGGAGTGAGCGTTTGGCCGGCGCCGGCCCAGGGCAGGCGCTCTTGGCGGATCCGGCCGTGCTCGAGCATGAACGCCTCGACCGCGAGCCCGTTCGGGTCCATCGCGGCCAGCTCCTCGTTGAGCCATGCGGCGAAGACGCGGTCCACGTCAGGCGGGAGCGAGACCACCAGATCGCGCATCGGCGCGAGCAGGCACTGGCTTCGCGGGCCGAAGATCCGGAGCAGCTCGTCGGGCAGGAGCACCAGCGCGGAGGCACAGCCGAGGCCGGTCTGGAGCACGCGTGCCGGGACGCCCTCGATCTCGATTCCGGCGAGGTCGCGCGCTCGGACGACGCGCATCCGGTCGCCCAGATTGGCGAGGGCGCGCGCCACGAGGTCGGCGGGCTTCATCGGCCAGCCGGACATCAGCTGGGTGCCCACCATCAGGAACGCCGGCCCGATGTCGATCCCGAAGCCGGTCGCGATCCCAGGCGGGAGGGTGACCCGGAACGGCTCGCCGCTCGCGGGCGGCATCGGCCGACGCCGCGGCAGCACCGGGATCACCGATGGCGCGAGCTCCTCCCAGTCCAGATCCCGCGGCAGGGATCCCACCGCGCGCATCACCGCCTCGGCCGTCGCCACCTCCACGCCGTTACCGAGGTCCTCGGCCGGGTAGTCCTTGCCGGCCCGTCGCCGCCGGCTGGCTCGTCGTCGCTCTCGCTCGTCCATGGCGGCATGGTGGCGAAGAGCTCTTAGCGCACGACCACGTTTCGCTTAGGCGCGGCTTGTCGGTGCGGCCGAGGCGGTCAACGGGCCCTCGGCCACGCCCGTCGCCTCGGTGCCGGCGGACCCGGTCGCGTCGGCCGCCCCTGCGCCGTTGTCGAGCGTACCCACACCCACGCCTCCACCCGAGGCAACGGCTGAGCCGACGCGTGCCGGCGCGACGGCCCCGGCACCGACACCGGCACCAGCGAAGACGTACAACCCCTCGAGCCGCCCTCCGCAGACCCGACACCGACCCCGGACCCCCCGGCGGCTTCGGCCTCGGGCTGACCCGGCCGGGACCCAAGCCCTCGCTCACGGGCGTCGCGTGACTCGGGTGCTGCTGCCGCGGACCCCAGCCTTGACTCGCTCGCGAACTCAGCGGGCAGCCACATCGGTGGCGACGACATGCACCTCGCGCATCGGCGGCAGTGCGTCGGGACGCCGGTTCGCGAGCGCCGGGATCTGGCGCCGAGCAGCGTCGGCGAGACCCAGGTCGATCTCCGCGCGGACGATCGCTTCCCCAGACCCCGCCGACGCGACCACGCGCCCCCACGGGTCGACGACCATCGAGTGGCCCCAGGCCGGGATCGCGCCTGGGCCGCCGTGCCCACAGGCTGCCGCCGCCAGCACCCAGGCGCCGTTTTCGATGGCGCGGGCGCGGAGGAGCACCTCCCAGTGGTCTCGACCCGTGCGCTCGGTGAACACGGCCGGGACGGCGAGCAGCTTGGCGCCCGCGCCCGCGAGCGCGCGGTAAAGCTCCGGGAAGCGCAGGTCGTAGCAGATCGACAGGCCGAGCCCGACACCGTCGACGCTCGCCACGACCGCCCGGTCGCCAGCCGTCACCCGCGCCGATTCGTTGTCGGACGGCCCGTCGTCGACCCTGACGTCGAACAGGTGCAGCTTGCGATACGTGGCCGCGAGGGCGCCCGCGCGGTCGAACAGGGCGGCCGTGTTGTACGGGCGGGTCGCGTCGCCCGAGGCCTCGGCATGGGACCCGGCGAGGACCCAGCAGCCGTGCTCGTGCGCGACAACCTCGAAGGGCGCCGTGGTGGGTCCCGGGATCGGTGCGGCGGAAGCGCGGTAGCCCGTGGCCGAGCCGCGGAACTGGACGTACTCGGGGAGGATCACGAGGTCGCTGTCGACCGCCGCCTCGGCGGCCATGGCGGCCGCGCGGGACAGGTTGTCCGCGACATCGTCGCGGGCCTCGAACTGGACGAGGGCCACTCGCATCGTGCGCATGCCGCGATGGTACGAGGCCCGAGCGCGCGATGGGCAGAGCCGAACGGGTGCGCCCGTGGAAGTGCCGGGCGAGGCCCTCGCGGAGGTTCCGAGACGCGTCGGCGTCCGGCCTCACCTGGGCTCCCGTCGGCAGGGCCCTGGCCGTGGTGAGTCGCCACAGACTCATCTCGACGTTCAGCCAGCGTGGCCGGCATCCGATCCCCCGGACTTGCGCCGCGGATCGTGCTCGCGGCACCCGGAGGTGAGTCTGAGCTGACTCGCGACGAGGGGCGCGGCGAGCTTGACTCGCGACGGGGGGCGCGGCGCGCTGACTCGCGACGAGCAGCCGTGCCGGCTTTTCGTGTTTGACCCGACCCCGTCCCGCGGGCTACGCTCCGCGTGTTCCCGAGGCACGCCCTCGGGATGTTCACGCGCCGCACGAGGAATCCTCCCCCCGTGGAGAACGGACCTAGTCCAGCCGGCCAGCGCGCCGGCGCCCGCAAGGTCCCCCCCGCCTCCTGACGGCCCGCCGGCGAACCGCGCCGGCCCGGCCACCGCTGGCGGACGGACCCCGTCCAGCAAGGTGGCCACCATGCGCTTCCTGAGCCGGTGCATCGGCCTGCCGGTGCGCGACCCCTCTGGTGAGCCCCTCGGCACGATCGCCGACCTGATCGTCGCCATCGGGGGCAAGTACCCGCCTGTCACCGGGCTGGTCGTGCGCACCGATCGACGCCGCATCTTTATCCCGTGGTCCGACGTGAGCGCTTTCGACGAGAGAGGCGCGAGCCTGCGCGTGGGCACGATCGACATCGGCAAGTTCCGCCAGCGCGAGAACGAGATCCTGCTCAAGGCGAACCTGCTCGACAAGCAGATCGTGGACATCGAGGGGCGCAAGGTCATCCGCGTCAACGACGTCAGCCTCGACAACGTCGAGGGGCGGCTGCGGCTGGTCGCCGTCGACGTGGGCGCCGCCGGGCTGCTGCGCCGGCTGGGCGTCGAGGGCCCGCTTCGCCGCCTCGCGAAGAACGTCAACTCGTCCATCCCCGAGCGCTACATCGACTGGGAGGACGTGGACCCGCTCGACTCGACCATCGCGTCGGTCCGGCTGCGCGTCCCGCACGCGAAGCTCGCGGAGCTCCACCCCGCGGACCTCGCCTCGATCATCGAGGACCTCGCCCCGCGTGACCGCGCCGGCGTCCTAGCCGCCCTCAACGACGAGGCGCTGGCCGACGTGGTCGAGGAGATGGAGCCCGAGACGCAGGTCGACGTCATGGAGGACCTCACGCCGGAGCGCGCGGCGGACATCCTCGAGGAGATGAGCCCCGACGACGCGGCCGACCTGGTGGCGGACCTGGACCAGGAGACCCGCGACGAGATCCTCGCCCACATGGAGCGCGAGGAGGCCGAGGAGGTCCAGGAGCTGCTGGGCTACGACGAGGACTCGGCGGGCGGCCTGATGACCACCGAGTTCATTGCCGTGGAGGAGCGGATGACGGCGGGCGGGGCGATCGACCGGCTGCGCGAGCTCGAGCCCGACGCCGAGACGATCTACTACGTCTACGTGCTCGACGAAGAGGGACGCCTGACCGGCGTGATCTCGCTGCGCGACCTGATCGTCGCCCGGCCCGAGACGCCGGTCCCCGAGGTGATGATCCGCGAGCCCAAGGCGGTGAACGTCAACGCCGACCAGGACGAGGTGGCCGAGGTCGTGGCGCACTACAACCTGCTCGCGGTCCCGGTGGTGGACGACGACGGGGTCATGATGGGCATCGTCACGGTGGACGACGCCCTCGACACGGTCATCCCAACTGCCTGGAAGAAGCGGCTCCCCCGCGTGTTCAGCAGGCTGGGGTAGGGCATGGTCGGGCTCCCCCACCGCCCCGAGGCGCGACCGGCGGACACGGCCACGCGCAGCCGCCGCCGACGCCCCAGCGTCGTCCGGCCGTTCCCGCGGCTGCCGCACTGGCGCGTCCGGCTGATCGCGGCGCTCGCAGTCCTCGGCCCTGGCCTCGTCTCAGGCTTCGCCGACAACGACGCCGGCGGCATCACGACGTACTCGCTGGCCGGGATCCAGTTCGGATACGCCCTGCTGTGGGTCATCCTCGCCTCGCAGATCGTCCTGTTCTTCACGCAAGAGGTCGGAGCCCGCCTCGGAATCGCGACCGGGAAGGGGCTGATGGACCTCATCCGCGAGCGGTGGGGAGTGCGATGGGTGGCGTTCGCAGCCGTCCTCATGTTGATCGCGAATCTGGGCACCACCGTTGCCGAGTTCGCGGGCATCGGGTCGGCGCTCCAGATCTTCGGCGTCGCGCCCCAGATCAGTTCGCTCGTTGCCGCAGTCGCCGTCGTCGCGTTCATCGCCCTGGGCTCGTACAGCCGGGTCCAATACCTCTTCGTCGGCGTCGGGATCCTCGTGTCCATCGGCTACGCGGCGTCGGCGATCCTTGCTCACCCCGACTGGGCGGCCGCGGCCAACTCGCTCGTCGTGCCACGGCTGACGTCGTCGCCCGTCTACTGGCTGGCGGTCGTGGGCACGGTTGGCACGACCATCACCCCCTGGGGCCAGGGATTCATTCAGAGCTACGTCGCCGACAAGGGCACCCGCCCAGATGAGATCCGCGCGAGTCGGGCTGACATCTTCCTCGGCGCGTTCCTGACCAACCTCATCGCGGCCTTCATCGTGATCGCCTGCGCGGCGACCCTGTGGTCCACCGGGCAGACGCAGATCCAGACGGCGGCCGACGCTGCGGTCGCCCTCAAGCCGCTCGCGGGACCGGCGGCAGCCATCCTGTTCGCGGTCGGCCTCCTCGGCGCATCGCTGCTCGGCCTCGGCGTCGTCCCGATGGCGAGCGCCTATTCGACTTGCGAGGCTTTCGGCTGGGAGACCGGTGTCAACTGGAACTGGCGCGAGGCGCCGGTCTTCTACGCGCTGCTGGCGTTCTTCGTCGGGTTTGCCGCGCTATTCATCATGATCCCCGGCCTGCCACTGGTCCAGGTCATGTTCCTGTCACAGGTCCTCAACGCGCTGCTGCTGCCGTTCATCCTCGTGTTCGTGATGCGGCTCGCAACAGACAGGGAACTGATGGGACCGCTCGCCAGCGGTCCGGTGCTCGGAACGATCGGCTGGGTGTGCACGGCGCTGCTGATCCTGCTGTCGCTGGTCCTGGTGGCCACGACCTTCATGCCGGTGCCGGCCTGAGGTCTCGCGCCTCCTTCGTCACCCCTGGCGCCCGACCGCTCCCGCGCCCAGTAGGCCTCGGTACCGCCATCTTCACCTTCACCTGCTGCCACCCGACGCTGGCGCCACAACCCGTTGTGGCGCCCATGGGTCCACCAGGACGGCCAGGTCGTCCAGTCCATCGGTCGGAAGACGCTCGTCGCAGGCGGCGTCGGTCCCTGCGACACCCTTGCCCTGCCGTGGCAGCATTGGCCCATGGCGTTCCGCAAGGAGATCCTCGAGGTCGGCGGCCGCGAGGTCACGATCACCAACCCGGACAAGCTGTACTTCCCCCGCGCCGGCCACACCAAGCTCGACGTCGTCCGCTACTTCATGGCCGTCGCGGGCGGCGCGCTGACTGGCATCCGGGGTCGGCCGATGGCGCTCAAGCGCTTCGTGGACGGCGCCGAGTCCGAGCCGTTCTTCCAGAAGCGCGCGCCCGACAACCGGCCCGAGTGGATGCGCACGGCCACGCTCACGTTCCCCTCCGGGCGCACGGCCGACGAGATCGTCGTCGATGAGGCGGCGGGCCTCGCGTGGGTCGCCAACCTCGGCTGCCTCGACCTCAACCCGCACCCCGTCCGGGCCGAGGACCTCGAGCACCCCGATGAGCTGCGCGTCGACCTCGATCCCGTGCCGGGCATTCCCTGGTCGCAGATCCGTGACGTCGCGATGGTGGTCCGCGATGCCCTGGCCGATGTCGGGCTGGTGGGCTGGCCGAAGACCTCGGGCTCGCGCGGGATCCACATCAACGTGCGGATCGAGCCACGCTGGACGTATCCGCAGGTGCGCCGGGCGGCGCTCGCGCTCGCGCGCGACGTCGAGCGGCGGGCGCCCGAGATCGCCACCTCGAAGTGGTGGAAGGAGGAGCGCCACGGGGTGTTCCTCGACTACAACCAGAACGCCAAGGACCGCACGGTCGCCTCGGCGTACTCGGTCCGGCCGCTGCCCGACGCGCGCGTCTCGTTCCCGCTGCGCTGGGAGGAGGTTCCCCTGGTCGAGGCCGAGGACTTCACGCTCGCCACGGTGCCCGCGCTGTACGCGGAGCGCGGCGACGCGGGCGCCGGCATCGACGAGGATGTCGGCTCACTCGAGGCGCTCCTGGAGCTCTCTGCCCGCCACGAGGCCGAGGGCCTCGGCGACGCGCCCTGGCCACCCAACTACGCCAAGCAGGCGGGCGAGCCGCCGCGCGTCCAGCCTTCACGCAAGCGCCGCGAGGATTCGGAGTACGAGGGCCGCGGCAAGGACGGCGGTCCACCGCCCGAGGTGGCCGATGCACGGGCGAAGGCCGTGGCGGCGGGCGACCGCAACGCCGGGCTGCCACAGGACTGGGCGGGCACCCGCCCCACGCCCACGGGCCGCCGCCGCTCAGCGATCCCCGTGATCGAGATCGCACGCGCCGCGTCCAGGGCCGAGGTGCAGGCCGGCTTCGAACGGTGGAAGGCGCGCCACCCCGAGGCGGCGGCCCACCTCGAGCCCGCAGACGTCCTGACCGACGGGATGCGCGGCCGCTCCTCGCTCTGGTACCGGCTGCGGGTCAACCTGACACACGTCCCCGAGGAGCGGCGCCCGCAGCAGGAGCCGCTCGACCCCGACTATGACCCGTTCGCCAGCGTGACCCCCGAGGAGCGCGCGGCCTGGGAGACGGCGGTGGCGCAGCGGCGGGCCGCCCGGCGGACGAGGACCGAGTAGCCGGGGCCGCTAGGCTGTCCCCTCCGAGCGCCACCAGTCGTCTCCAAGCGCCGCGGCGGCGAGGATCATGCCGTCGCGCAGCCCCTCGGGCACGACGGTCACCCGATCGAGGTGGTAGTGGTCGAGGACGGCCGCGACGATGAGCAGCCCGGGCGGCAGGATCGCGACGCGCCTCGGATCCTCGCCGCTGCGCCGGGCGAGCTTCGCGGACGGCACCGCGAGCAGCTCCGCCGCCTTTTGACGCAGCGCGGCGACCGTGAGCACCTGGAGCCCTTCGCGGCCCTTCGTCCGCTCGAGGCCCGCCAGGTTGTGCGCCGAGCCGCCGGTCGCGAATGCCCGCGCAGGCGCGCCGGCCGGGGCGGCGGCCAGCGCCTGCCCGATGAGGGTGCCGCCGAGCGCCCAGGAGAGGGCGTCGGGCGGATCGCCGACGAGCGACGCGCCGAGCAGCGCCGCGCCCACCGGCAGGGAGGCGGAGGCGAGCGCCGCCCTGCCATCGCAGACGGTCAACTCCGTCGAGGCGCCGCCGGAATCGATCAACACCTGCGGCCCCGCAGCGTCGAGACGATGCGCCACCCCGGCGAACCCGAGCTGCGCCTCGCGCTCCCCCGAGAGCACCCGCACCGCCAGGCCGGCCCTCTGGCCCAGCCGCTCGACGAGCGCAGGCCCGTCCGAGGCGCGACGAAGCGCCTCCGTTGCGCCGACGACGACCCTGTCTGTGCGCTTGCGGGCAACCGCCGCGTAGCCGAGGAGGAGCGCCTCGAGCTCGCGGGCGGCCCGCTCGCCGATCTGGCCCTTCCGCGCGACCCGCCGCCCGAGCTCGATGAGCTCGCCGCGCTGCTCGACGCGCTCCACGACGCCGGCGTCGGGCGGGCCGGACGGCACACCGACGAGGAGGTGGATCGTGTCGCTGCCGATGTCGATCGCGGCGATCGCACCCTCGACGCGCTTCACGCCCGGCCCTCCTTCGCGGCGGCGGCTCGCGGGATGGCGCCGGGTCCCTGGACGGCATCGGCCAGCCGCCTCGTGCCGATCGAGGCCGGGACGACCGTGAGGCAGCCAGCGGCGACAATCGCGGCCGCAACCGCCGGCGAGAGGTGCCCCGTCGCAAGCCCGAGCGACGCGGCCGCGGCGGGGAGGCCGAGCTGCGCAGAGGCGGCAAGCCCGAACGGGACCTTGGGCTCGGGCGCCGCGGCCCAGGCGCCCGCGACGTGGATCGCGACAGTGGCAACCGCCAGCGCCAGCGCGAGCGCGATCGCCGCGGGCGCGCCCGTGAGGGCTCGGAAGTCGAGCTCGGAGCCGAGGAGGACGAAGAACGCCGGGACGAAGAATCCCTCGGCGATGCCGGACAGCTGCACCTCGAGGCGCTCCGGCTCGCGCAACTGGGCGAGGACGAGGCCCGCGCCGAAGCCCGCGAGCAGCGTCGAGCCGCCCGTCCGATCCGCGACGATCGAGAGCACGAGCAGCAGCAGCAGCGTCACGCGCAGCTGCAGCGCCCAGCCTCGGGAGCGCGAGCGCGCACTGAGCGTCCGCTCCCAGCCGGACCGCTCGATCCAGCGTCCGCCCGCGAGCGCCGCGACGGTGATCAGGACGATCACGGCGTCGCCCATGAGCGCGCCCGGGATCCGCTCGGGACCCATGAGCGTGAGCGGCATCAGCAGCACGGTAACCGCGTCGGCGAGCGGGATCCAGGCGAGGAGCATCGCCATCCTCGGTCCCAGCAGGCCGCGCTCCTCGAGGATCGGGAAGGCGACGGCGGCCGAGCTGCCGGCGAGCAGGATCGGGAACAGCGCGATCGGCGCAGACGGCCCGAGCAGCCCGCCGATCGCGAGACCGGCAACGACGGCGAGGACGACGACGACAACGAACGCGATGACGGCGGCGCGAGCGCCGCCAGCGAGGCCGGCCCCCTGGAGCTGGACGCGCGACCCGGCCACGAGCATGAGCATCACGAAGCCGAGCGAGTACAGGAATGCATTCGTCGGCGAACCGGAGTCGATGATGCCGAAGCCGGTCCTGCCCAGGACGGCGCCCGCGATGAGCTCGCCGACGACCGCGGGCAGGAGCGGGCGCCCACCGGCGGCCACGAGGGGGCCGACGAGCCCCGCGAGAACGATGACGAGGAGCGTCTCGAACACAGTTCACCGTGTGCAGCCGGGCGGATGGATGAGGCCGCGGGCCAGATCATCTCACGTGGCCGTCGGGAGAGCGCGGGCCCGTTGACACGGAAACGGGTGCGAGCACGGGGCGCGAGCACCCGTCGACTCGATGCCGCAGTCGACATCGTCGCCCGATGCCGGAAGACGACCGCCCACGGCGCGATCCCGGTGCGCACCGGCTCCGCCGCGCACGGCGTGTCGGAGGCGTTCGGCTGGAAGTCCGGGCTCGACCGGCCGCAGACGAAGGCGCCCCAGTTCTACGCCGTCATCGCCCTCGCGACGGTGCTGGGAGCAGCCATCAACTTCCTGGGCATCAACCCGATCGACGCGCTCGTCATCACGGCCGTCATCAACGGCCTCCTCGCGCCCGCTCGCCGGACCGCAGGAGCGGGAGGGATGTACGCTCGCACCCACCCGTGCCTATCGAGGGTCATGTGACCGTCACCGCTGCCCCCGCACCCGCTGGTGGCAACACCAGCGCCTCCGAGACCGGCCGTGGCTGGCTCCGCGAGCCGATGCTGCTGGCCGTCGTCGCCATCGCCGTCGTGTACGGGCTCCTCTCGCTCGTGCTGCCGCACCCGTTCCCGTCGTTCGACGAGGCGAAGTACCTCGCGATCGGGCAGAACGCGCTCGCGGGGCGCGGGCCCGTGACCGCGTTCGGCGACAACTTCCTGCCGCACTCCCCGTTCTGGCCGATGCTGTTCGCGGCGCCGAAGGTGGCCCTCGGACTCGACGTCTGGACGTGGGGGTACCTCCTCAACGCGGCGGCCGGCTCGGGCGTCCTCCTGCTCGCCGCGCGGTTCGCGCTCCGCTTCGGGCGCCTGGCCGCCCTCCTTGCCGTGCTGGTCCTCGCCGACTGGCTGGGATTGTTCGGCCTCGCCCGGACCGCTCGCCTCGACGTTCCGGAGGGCATCCTCGCGCTCCTGTACCTCGCCGTCGCCTGGTCCGCCATCGAGAGCGGCCTCGTCCGGCGGGGGATCCTCGCGGGCACCCTGTTCGCATGGGCGTTCCTGACCAAGGAGGCGTCCCTGGTGCTGCTGGCGGCGCCGTTCCTCGCCGCCATCGCGACGCGGCGGCCCGCCGACCGGATCGCGCGCGGCGCCGGGCTCGTGCTCCTGCTGATCGTGCCGCTCGTGTCCTGGTGGTTCGCCTGGTACGCGGGCAAGACGGGCAAGGTGTTCGCGCTCGGCCTCCCCTCGAGCGCGATGCTCCCGCTGGCGGCCGTGCTGGTGCTCCTCGGGGCGGCCCTGCTGGTCCTGGGCTGGCTCGGCCGGAGCGAGGCGGCCGGCCGCGGTTCGGGCCTGGCGATGCGGCTGCGCGGTGTCAACGCGGCGGTCGACGCTCGCCTTGCCGATCGGCGGGCCGCCCACGTCGTCGCGACGGTGCTCACCGTCGCCTGGATGATCGCCTTCCTGTTCGCCTTCTCGCGCTCCGAGGTCCAGGCGGGGCGGCCGCTCCTCGACCTCCCGAACGTGGCCCGCTGGATCCGCACCTGGACGTCTGACCTGTGGCCAGTCGCGGTGGCGGGGGCCGGTGGCCTCGCGCTGCTGGCGGGTGTGGTCCGCGGCGACGACCGCCCCGTGGAGCTGCTGACGGCGCTCGCGACCGGCTCGACCTGGGTGTTCCTGGTCGCCGTCCTCGGTGAGCCGCCCCGCAACGACATCGCCGAGCTCGCGATCCTCGTCGCGCTCGGCGCCGGCGGCTGGACGCTCGTCGCCGAGCGGATCCGCGGCCACGACAGGGCCATTCTCGTGGCGGGCGCGGCCCTCGGCGCCTGCGTGGCGCTCGTCGCGGACCTCCACCTCGCCACGGGCGGGATCGCCACCTCCTGGTCGAAGTCGATCCGGGGCGTCGCGATCGCGATCGTCGCCGGCGGCGGTGCGGGCACGCTGCTCGCGTCCGTGCCGGCCCGGGCTCGACTGCGCGCCTGGCCGGACGGCGCGGCCCCGGCGCGGCCGGGCGCGGGCGTCGGCGCTCGCGGGCTGGCGGCCCTGCGCGACGGCTCGGTGCTGGCCGTCCTCCTCGTCGGCGTGCTCTCGCTGGGAACGCTCGGGGCGGTCTCGGCCCGCGTGGCGCTCGAAAAGCCGAGCACCTCGCGGCTCGCGCTCGCGAACGACGTCGCGGCGTGGCTCAACGCCAACCTGCCAGCCGGCTCGACGGTGATGTTCGGGGCCGTCCAGGCGAACGAGACGGCGATGGTCATCGGCGGGACGTTCCGGCTCCGCCACCTGCAGGCGACGATCGGGACCCACTCGGCGACCGCGCCCCTGGGCATCCTGGTGGGCGGGCAACCGGTCGACGACCTCGTGGTGATGGACCGCCATCCGCGGCAGGACGGCGACCTCGTCTTCACGGCGTCGCTCATCTCGAGGAACCTTCGCCTCGCGCAGCCGGTCGCGATCGTGTACGTGACCGGCATCGACACGGCGACGCCCTCGATGGTGGACTGGCTCGTGCACGCGCCTGGGATCACGCCCGCCACGACGATCGAGTCGCCGCCAGGCAGCGGCACGCCGCTCACGGCGAGGATCTTCCGCGTCGACATGGCGGCCCTGGGCGTCCCCGCGGACCGGCTGTACGCGTCGAGCGCCGCGATCCTCGACCTGCTCGAGTCCCTGGGTTCGGGCAGCCGGACGCAGTCGATCGCTTCCGCGATCCTCGACCGCGTGGTCCTGACCGACGCGGGCGCGTCGGCGGCGAGCGCCATGGCCGCGCTGCACGCGGCCGCCGGCCGCTGACCGGGTCGGCGGTCTAGGTCGCCTCCGGCGGCTGCCAGCCGCCCGCCTGCCCCACCTTGGACGCGAGCGATCGGCCGAGCAGCCCCGACACCAGGCGGGCCGCCTCCAGCACCCCGTCGAGCGAGACGCCATGCTCGTACCCCTCGCCGTCGAGCAGGTAGACGAGGTCCTCTGTGGCGAGGTTGCCCGCCGCGCCGGGAGCGTATGGGCAGCCGCCCGTGCCCCCGGTCGAGGCGTCGAACGTGCGCGCGCCCGCCGCCAGCGCCGCAGCGACGTTGGCGAGGGCCGTCCCCCGCGTGTCGTGGAAGTGGTACGCGATCCGCTCGACGGGGATGCCGGCGTCGAGCGCAAGCCGCGTGAGGTCCGCCACCTGCGAGGGCACGCCCACCCCGATCGTGTCGCCGAAGCACACCTCGTCCACGCCGAGCTCGAGCAGGCGCAGCGCGACCTCGACGGGCTGCGTGGCCAGGACCCGGCCGTCGTAGGGGCAGCCGAAGGCCGTCGACACGTAGCCGCGGCGCCACCAGCCGCGCGATCCGGCCTCCACCAGCAGCGGCGCGAAGGCTGCCAGCGACGCGGCCACGTCCATGCCGATGTTGTGGCGGGCGAAGCCGTCGGTGGCGGCCGTGAACACGGCGATCGCGTCGGCCCCGGCTGCGGCCGCGCGATCCAGGCCAGCGCGGTTGGCGACGAGCACCGGGTAGCGGAGGCCGTCGACGCGGGGGAGCGACGGCAGCAGCGCATCGGCGTCGGCGAGCTGCGGGACGCGGTCCGGGCGCACGAAGCTCGTGGCCTCGACCTCGCGCAGGCCCGCCGCGACGAGCGCCTCGATGAACCGGCGCTTGTCCTGCGTGGCGATGACACGCGCCTCGTTCTGGAGGCCGTCGCGCGGGCCGACCTCGTAGATCCGGACTCGCCCGCCGCTCATGACGGCGTCCCCGGGCCCTGGACGGGGGCCAACCTCGCCAGCACGCGCCCGCGCTCCACCTGATCGCCCTGGCGCACCAGCACGGACTGGACCAGCGCCGGGCCCGGCGCCCGCACGACGTGCTCCATCTTCATGGCCTCCACCGTGGCGATCGGGTCGCCGGGTGCGAGAACAGCGCCCGGCTCCACGTGGACCGCGACGACCATCCCGGGCATCGGTGAGCGGACGACGCCCGCGACGGCACCCCCGGACGGCGACGTGGCGGCCGCGCGAGCGGCGGCCGCGGCGAGGTCCGGAGGCGGCGCCACCCGGAACGCGACGCTGGCTCCGTCGACGGACACGTTGGCGACCGGGCCATCAAGCGCGACCGGACTGGCGGCGCTGGCCAGCTCGTCCTCGACCATCACCGAGCGCTCCACGACCCCGTCGCCCCACGACGCCGCCAGCCTGACCACCGCCGGCCCGCTCGAGCGCCAGCCCCCGCCCCAGGCGCCCCGCGGACCCGCCGAACCTGCCAGCGCTTGAGCGGCCGTCTGCCAGGACCACTCGGGCGGTTCCGCGCCGCCATCGCCCCTCGCCGCCGCCACCACGTCCTCGTCCGCCTCGACCGTCTCGATGCGGGCACGGCCGTCCAGCACGACCGGCAGCCGAACCAGGCGGCGCAGGAACGCGAGGTTGGTGGCGAGGCCGAGCACCTCGGTCCCGTCGAGTGCATCGCCAAGCCGGGCGAGGGCCTCTGCCCGGTCTGCGCCCACGGCGATCAGCTTCGCGAGCAGGGGGTCAAACCGACCGCCCACCTCGTCGCCCTCGGCAATGCCGGCGTCCACCCGCACCCGCGCGTCGCCCACGGGCCCGAACGCGGCCGCGCCCGGCGGCCAGCGGAGCGCCACCACCCGGCCGGCCGATGGCAGGAACTCGCGCGCCGGGTCCTCCGCGTTGAGGCGGACCTCGACGGCATGCCCCCCGATCACCAGCCGCTCCTCCACAACCGCCTGCGTCAGCCCGAGCTCGTCGAGCCTCGACCCGTCGGCGATCGCGAGCTGGTCCGCGACGAGGTCCCGCCCGAGCACGAGCTCCGTCACCGGGTGCTCCACCTGGAGCCGGGCGTTCATCTCCAGGAAGACGAACGACCCGTCGCCGCCCACGAGGAACTCGCAGGTGCCGGCGTTCGCGTAGCCGACGGCGGTCGCCAGGCGGACGGCCGCGGCCCAGAGCGCGGCGCGAAGGTCAGCCGCCAGGCCCGGAGCGGGTGCCTCCTCGAGCAGCTTCTGGTGCCGCCGCTGGAGCGAGCAGTCGCGGTCGCCGAGGTGGACGAGCGAGCCGTGGAGGTCGCCCAGGACCTGCACCTCGACGTGGCGGGCGTCGCGGACGTAGCGCTCGAGGAGCAGGCGCTCGTCGCCGAAGGCCCGCCCCGCCTCGCGCCGGGCAGTGGCGAGGGCGGCGGCAAGCTCGACCTCGGACTCGACCACTCGGATCCCCTTGCCGCCCCCGCCGGCCACGGGCTTCACCAGCACCGGGTAGCCGATGCGGGCCGCGGCCGCGGCGAGCGACGCGTCCGACTGGTCGGCCGGCTCCTCGCCCGCCGCCACGGGCACGTCCACGCTTCGGGCGATGGTCCGCGCCGCGGCCTTGTCGCCCAGCGAGCGGATCGCCTCCGGTGACGGGCCCACCCACGTGAGCCCGGCGCCGATCACTGCGAGCGCCAGGTCGGGGCTCTCGGCGAGGAACCCGTAGCCCGGGTGCACGGCGTCGGCGAGGGACGCTTTCGCCGCGGCGACGACGGCCGCGGCGTCAAGCAGGTCGACCGCGCCCGGGCCTGCGGTCGCCGGCAGGACGGGCTCGACGCCCAGGCGCACCGCGCTCGTCGCGATCCGGCGCGCGATCTCGCCGCGGTTGGCGATGAACAGCCGCCTCACGCGTGGTCCTCGGGCGGGAGGCCGGCGAGCGACCGCCTCACTCGGAACCCTCAGGCGGGGCCCAGGACGGACGCCGACGCCCCTCGAACGCGGCCAGGCCCTCCGCCGCCTCCGCCGACGCGCGCCGCGAGGCCAGGACCTCGGCGGTCCGCATGCCGAGCCGGAGCATCGCCTCCTGCCCGCCGGCCGCCGCGGCCGCAACCTCGCGCGCGAGCGCCTTCGCCGCCCGGACGGCCTCGGGGCCGCCCGCCAGGATGTCGGCCACGACTCGGTCCACCGTCGCGTCCAGGGCCGCCTCCCCGTCCGCGACGTGGTGCACGAGCCCGATCCGCCGCGCCTCGGCCGCATCGACCCGCTCCCCGGTGGCGAACAGCGCGCGCGTCGCCCCCACGCCGATCCGCCGCACCACGAAGGGCGCGATCGTCGCGCCGACCAGCCCCAGGCGCACCTCGGGGAAGCCGAACCGCGCGCCCGCCTCCGCCACCACCACGTCGCCCACCGCGCACAGCCCCGCGCCCCCGCCCAGCGCCGCGCCCTGCACGCGGACGACCACGGGGACCGGGCAGGCGTCGATCGCGGCCAGCGTGTCCGCGAGGCCCAGTGCGTCCTCGACGTTCTCCTCGTTCGAGAGGGCCATCGCCGCGCGCATCCAGGCGATGTCCGCGCCGGCGCAGAACGCACGCCCGTCGCCTGCGAGCACCACCGCACGCAGCGTGGCCGGCGCCTCGTCGGCAAGCGACCAGAACGCCTCGCCCAGCGCGGCGATCGAGGCGGCATCGAGCGCGTTGCGCCGCTCCGGCCGCGCCAGCACCACGCGGGCGACGACGCCGTCCGGTCCGGCCCGCTCGATGCGGAGGGGCACGGGCGCCGGCGAGGAGGACGATCCCATCCCGGGGCCGCTCACATCCGGAACACCCCGAACCGGGTCTCGGCAATGGGCGCCTCGAGCGCGGCCTCGATCCCCATCGAGAGCACGCGCCGCGTGTCGAGCGGGTCGATGATCCCGTCGTCCCACAGCCGGGCCGTCGCGTAGTAGGGGTTGCCCTCCGCCTCGTAGCGCTCGAGGATCGGCGCCTCGAACGCGTCCCGCTCCACGTCGCTGGCCCAGGCGCCGCCCGGCAGCGAGGCGCCGCGCACCGTGGACAGCACCCGCGCCGCCTGCCGCCCGCCCATCACCGAGATCCTCGAGTTCGGCCACGTCCACAGGAAGCGGGGCCCGTAGGCGCGCCCGGCCATCGCGTAGTTGCCGGCCCCGAACGACCCGCCGATCAGCACCGTGAGCTTCGGCACCTCGGCGCTGGCGACGGCCGTCACCAGCTTCGCGCCGTCCTTCGCGATCCCGCCCGCCTCCGCCTCGCGGCCGACCATGAACCCGGCGATGTTCTGGAGGAACACCAGCGGCACGCGGCGCTGGGCGGCGAGCTCGATGAAGTGCGCGCCCTTGAGCGCGGACGACGAGAACAGGATCCCGTTGTTGGCGAGGATCCCGACCGGCCAGCCGTCGATGTGGGCGAACCCGCACACGAGCGTCTCGCCGAAGTCGGCCTTGAACTCGTGGAGCTCGGAGCCGTCGACGAGGCGGGCGACGACCTCCCGGACGTCGACCGAGCGACGCGCGTCGGCCGAGACGCACGCGTACAGCGAGGCGGCGGAGCCGTCCGCGCCCAGCGCGTCGACCGCCGGCGGGCGCGGGGCCAGCCGCTCCCAGGGCGGGGTCGGCGGGCGGCGGCCCAGGTGCCGGACGATCGAGCGGGCGATGGCGAGCGCGTGCTCGTCGTCGAGCGCCTCGTGGTCGGCGACGCCGCTGACCCGCGTGTGCACCGCCGAGCCCCCCAGGTCCTCCGCGCTCACCACCTCGCCGGTGGCCGCCTGCACCAGCGGCGGCCCGCCGAGGAAGATCGTCCCCGTCCCGCGCACGATCACCGTCTCGTCGCTCATCGCCGGGATGTACGCGCCGCCCGCGGTGCAGGAGCCCATCACCAGCGCGACCTGCGGAATGCCCGCGGCGGACATTCGTGCCTGGTTGTAGAAGATCCGGCCGAAGTGGTCCCGATCGGGGAACACCTGCGCCTGGAGCGGCAGGTAGGCGCCGCCGGAGTCCACGAGGTACAGGCACGGCAGCCGGTTCTCGAGCGCAATCTCCTGGGCCCGCAGGTGCTTCTTGACGGTCTCGGGCAGGTAGCTGCCGCCCTTCACGGTGGCGTCGTTGGCGACGATCACGCACAGCCGGCCCTCCACGGGCCCGATGCCGGTCACGATCCCCGCCCCTGGCGCCGCGTCGTCGTGCATTCCGCCGGCGGCGAGCGGCGACAGCTCGAGGAACGCCGCGCCCGGGTCCAGCAGGCGCACGATCCGCTCCCGCACGGGGAGCTTGCCCCGCGAGCGGTGGCGCGAGATGGCCTCGGCATCGCCCGCCGCTCCCCTCCCGGCCACCGCTGCGGTCTGGGTCCGCAGCTCCTCCACGAGACCGCGCATCGACGTCTCGTTGGCGCGCGCCTCGTCCGAGGCGGGGTCGAGCCGCGACTCGAGCACGCCCACCTACGACACCCGGAGGTCGAGGACCTGCCGCGCGATCACGAGCCGCTGGATGTCGCTGGTGCCCTCGCCGATCTCGGTCAGCTTCGCGTCGCGCAGGAAGCGCCCCACCGGATAGTCGTCGACGTAGCCGTAGCCGCCGTGGCTCAGCAGCGCCGCGTTGGTCGCCCGCGACGCCACCTCCGAGGCGAAGAGCTTCGCCTGCGCTGCCGCAAGCCCGAAGTCGCGGCCCTGGTCGCGCAGCCAGGCTGCCCGGTAGACGAGGGCGCGCGCGGCCTCGATCTCGGTCGCCATGTCGGCGATCCGGAACGCGACGGCCTCGAAGCTGCCGATCGGTCGGCCGAACTGCTTGCGCTCGCGGACGTAGGGGATCGCGGCGTCGAGCGCGGCCTGCGCGAGGCCCAGGGCCAGCGCGCCGATCGAGATGCGCCCGCCATCGAGGATGCGCAGGAACAGTCGGAAGCCGCCCGCGGGGTCGCCCAGGACGTTGCCCTCGGGGACGCGCACCCCGTCGAAGTGGAGTTCGCCCGTGGCCGAGGCGTGGAGGCCCAGCTTCTCCTCGAGCCGGCCGACCGAGAAGCCCGGCGTGTCGGCCGGGACGACGAACGCCCCGACCTGCGCCCGCCCGTCGGTCGAGGTCCCGGTCCGCGCCGCGACGACGTACGTGCCCGCCTGGCCGGCGTTGGTGATGAACCGCTTGGCGCCGTCGATGACCCAGCCGTCGCCGTCACTGCGCGCCGTCGTCCGTGTCCCGCTGGCGTCCGACCCCGCGCCCGGCTCCGTCAGCCCGTACCCTCCGATGACCTGGCCGCTCGCCATCGGCGTCAGGAACGCGTCGCGCTGCTCGTCCGTCCCGCCCAGCACCAGACCGCCGCAGGCAAGCGAGGTGTGCGCCGCCACGATCAGGGCGAGCGAACCCCAGACCCGGGCGATCTCCTCGATCGCCACCGCGTACGCGAGCGTGTCCATCCCGGCGCCCCCCCAGCGCTCCGCGATCGGGATGCCCAGCCAGCCCATCTCGCCGATGCGCCGCACGATCTCGACCGGGAACCGGCGCTCGCGCTCGTGTGCGTCCACGACGGGCGCGACCTCCGCGGCCATGTAGGCGCGGACGGTCTGGCGGAGAGACGCGTGCTCGCCGGAGAGGTCGAGGTCCACGGGCGGAGTATCTCACGCGCGGCGCTTCACGGCCGCGTCGGCGCCGCGGGCCTGCGCCGCAGCCTGAGCCCCCTACCCGCCGAAGATGCGCGCCAGCTCGTACGGCGCCGTCTCCTCGAGCTGGTCGTAGCGGCAGTCCTCGGGGGCCTTGTCCGGGCGCCAGCGCCGGAACGTGGTGGCGTGGCGGAAGCGGTCGCCCTGGAGGTGGTCGTAGGCGACCTCGGCCGCGCGCTCGCAGCGGAGCGGCTCCCACGAGAGGTCTTTGCCGCGGTTCCAGCGCGAGGTCGCGCCGGGCATGCGCTGACCTGACGCGTCAGCCTCGCCGAAGCCCGCCCAGTCCGCCCACTCGCGCCACGGATGGCCCTCGAGCGCGCCCTCGCGGAGCGGCGCCAGTTCGTCCGCCAGCGCCGCCCGCCGCTCCCACGTGAACGACGAGGTGACGCCCACGTGGTGCAGCCTGCCCTGGTCGTCGAACAGCCCGAGCAGCAGCGACCCGACGTGCGTCCCCGGGCCGTTCTTGTGCCAACGGAACCCGGCCACGACGCAGTCGGCCGTGCGCTCGTGCTTGACCTTGATCATCGCCCGCTTGCCCGGCTGGTACGTGCCGTCGAGCCGTTTGGCGACCACGCCGTCGAGACCCGCGCCCTCGAATTGGTTGAACCAGTCGCCCGCCAGCGCTCGGTCCCGGGTCGCCGGCGTGAGGTGGACCGGCGGGGCGGCGGCGCCCAGGACCGCCTCGAGCCGCGCCCGCCGCTCGCCCTGAGACGCCGTGCGCAGGTCCTCATCGCCCAGCGCGAGCAGGTCCCACGCCACGAACGACGCGGGCGTCTCGGCCGCCAGCATCCGCACCCGCGACGCCGCCGGGTGGATCCGCAGCAGCAGCGCCTCGAAGTCGAGCGCCCCGCCCCGGGCGATCACCACCTCGCCGTCGAGCACGCAGCGCTCGGGGAGCTGGGCGCGCAACGGCTCGGCAAGCTCTGGAAAGTAGCGGTCGAGCGGCTTGAGGTCGCGGCTCTGGATGTAGGTCTCGTCGCCGTCTCGGAACACGAGGGCGCGGAACCCGTCCCACTTGGGCTCGTACAGCCAGCCGTCCCCGTCGGGGAGGGCGGACGCGGCCTTGGCCAGCATAGGCTCGACCGGGGGCTCGAACGGCAGACGCATGCCGCGACGATACCGCGACCGTCGAGAGGCCCCGTCGTTTACGCCGGGGCCAGCGTCCCGTCCCTGAAGCCGCCCGCCGGTCGCCGCCCGGGCCCTCGCCGCGCGCCGCCGCCGCGCGCCGCCCGCTGAGTCGTGCCGGAC
>JAJXUG010000090.1 GCA_021783095.1 Chloroflexota bacterium
CGACTCAGCGGGCGGCGCGCGGCGAGGGCCCCGGGCGGCCACCGGCGAGCGACGTCGGAGACGGGACCTTGGGAGTGGTTGGCGGGGCTCGGCGCGCGTCGCACCGCTCCAACCGGTGCGAGGCCGTGCGATTCTGACCGCTTCGGCCGAGGGACGCCTGGCATCCGGCAGGCGCCGGGCGAGGAGGACGCTGGGTGGAGGACGGGATCGGCGCGCGACGGCACCTCGGCGAGCTGTTCTCTGCCCTCGCGGCGATTGGCTTCGGCTCCGCCTACGTCGCCACGGCGTTCGCGCTCGACGCCTTCGGGCCCATATCGGCTGCCGCGTGGCGCGCGTTCCTCGCGGCGCTGGCGCTGACTGCCGTCCATCTGACGCGTCGGAATCCAGGCGGGCGGGTCGCGAACGGGCTGCCCGCCACGGCCGAGCCGCGCCGGCCAGACGCCCCGAGCTCCGCGGCTCGAGCGGCACACCTGCTGGCGCTGGCGACGCTAGGCGGGCCCGTCTTCCTCGCCTCGATGAACCTCGCTGTTGCGCACGTCGGGGCCGCGATCGCATCATTCGTCGCCGGGCTGTACGCGGTGCTGGCCGCGGTCATCGCGCCCGCCCTGTTGCCCGAGCGCATCAGCCCGCGGGTGCTCGGCGGGTTCGTCCTCGCCGTCGTCGGCACCGCCATGCTGGCCGAGCTGGCCCCCGACGCGACCGACCTCGCGGGCATCGGCTGGGGCGTCCTCGCGGCGGCCTCGTTCGCCCTCTACCTGGTCCTGACGCGGCGCTGGTCGAGGCCGTACCGGCTCGACGGGATGACGGTCGCCCTCGCCAACTGCGCCCTCACGGCCCTCGTGCTGGGCGGGTTCCTGCTCGCGACCGACCCCGCGTCGCTGGCGCCGTCCTCGCCGTCGGTCACTGCCTTCGCGGCGGTCTGCTGGATGGCGGTGGTGGCCGCGCTCGGCCCGATCCTGACCGTGGCCAGCCTGCGGCGGATCCCGGCGTCGCGCTCTGCGGCGTTCCTGCTCCTCAACCCGATCACCGCGACCATCCTCGCGGTGCTGCTCCTGGGCGAGCGTCCATCGGCGCTCCAGATCGCGGGCGGGCTGCTCGTCCTGCTGGGCATGGCCGCGGCCACGCTGCCCGAACGGGCGCGGCGCGACCTGCTACGGCTTCCGGCGTGACCACCGCGGCGCGCCGCACCGTCAACGGCCTCATCGGTGCCTACCTCGCGCAGCTCGCCTTGGCCAAGCGGCGGGTTCGGCAGGCGGCGGGCTCGCTCGACCTCCTCCGGCAGGGCCTCAACGGCTACGGCCACCAGAACCTCCCGGTCGCCGATCGCGAGCGCTGGTCCGTCCGCGGCGCAGCGCCGGCCTACGAGGAGGTTGTCGATGACTACCTGGTCATCGAGCGGGTCGCACCCGGCCGCATCTGGTCTCTCGGCGGTGCCGGGCCGATCACGGTGCCGGAGGCGGCGAGCGCCGTGGCCCGTCCCGGATGGACCGTGAGCATCGCCATCGGCCGCCGGGGCGCGGACTGGGACGTCCTCGAGGTCGGCAGCGTCTACCCGGAGACGCTCGCCTGACGGGATGCGCCCAGAGCCACACTCGGCGGGGCCGGGGAGGGGAGTGGGGCGGGAGACGGGGTTTCGAGCCCGCGCCTGAGGCTGGCGCAGCCGCCTGATCCCTGGTTCCCGGGTCATTCCGCGACGCGGAACAGCTCGAGGTGCACCGGGTGGTCGCCCACGACGAGGGCTCCGCCGCGGACCTTGTGGCCCGCCAGGCGCACGTCGAACCCTTCGCCGACAGACGGCCCGACGATCGCGCCGGCGGCCGCCGCGAGGGCCCGTCCGAGCATCCGCCCGAGCGCGCCCTCGTCGGGGTACCGGTGCTGGGACGGGGCCGTGACGCCCGCAGCGACCGCGCGTCGATGGTCCGCGTAGGCGGAAGCCGCCGCCTCGACGAGACGCGGCCACTGCTCGGCGAGCGTCGCCGTGGCGTCGAACAGCTCAACAGCCACCAGCCGGCCGCCGATCCCGATCGCGACGCCCGCCGCGCCGACGGGGCACGGGAACGCGCGCCCGACGTCCGACACATCGGCCGCCTCGTGCGCGTAGAGGTCGTGCAGCGCGGCCGTCTGGGATCGGGCGCCGAACCGCTGCTCCCGGGCCGCGATCTCGCCCCAGACCCGGCCTTGGTCGGCCGCATGCGAGCGACGGCGCGGGGCGCCGGCGCCAGGCCCGCCGGCGTCGGCGACCTCCATCGCCGCGACCTCGGCCATCTGGTCGCTCATCATCGCCCGCAGGCTGTAGTCCACCTTGCGGTCCGCCTGGAACCGGGAGCCCTGGTTCCAGCGCCCGAGCTCGAGGCAGGAGACCGGGATGGCCGTCACCGTGGCGGCGGGCAGCCACACCGAGACGTTGATGATCCGGTTCTGCCTGCCGCCGACCACCGTGTCGCCGGCGAACAGGACGACCGGCCTCGCCTTCGTCAGGGCCTCGATCGCGGGGACGGTGCCCGCGCCCTGCTCCCGCAGCTCTAGGTCTCCCGCCCCGGCGGCGACCGACGCCGTCTCGTACGCGGCATCCCGGGCGACGCCCCACTCGAGCGCGGTGATCACGAGCCCCTCCCGGGACATCGTCACCAGCGGCCGGACCGAGCGCAGCGCGCTCCCGACCTGGTCCCGTACCTGCTGTTCGTTCATGCTGGCCCCCTTCCTGACGCCATCGAGACCGTATCGGCCGGCCGTGCCACCTTGGCTGTCACGACCGCTCCGTCGGCGGCCACGCCCGGACCAGCGCCTGCTCGGTCTCCCGGGTGATCGAGCCGTGCCGCGCGGCCTGCGTGCGGCGGATCGCCTCGTCGAAGCCGAGGCCGATCTCGCGGTAGAGACAGGCGGCGGTCATGCCCGACCGGTCGACGCCGCCCCGGCACGCGATCGCGACGAACCCCCCGTCGCGGATGCGGTCCACGAGGTCGACGACGGCCCTGCGGTAGGCGAGCGGGTCGAGCGGCGTCTCGGGGTCGTGGACGGGGAACCGGATGAGCTCGGGGACGCCAGCCGTCATCACCAGCGGCAGCTCGGCCACCCGGCACCAGTCGAGCTCGTGGTCCTCGACCAGGAGGAAGAGTGCGTCCACGCCCAGCCCCCGGAGCGTCGCGAGGTCCACGTCGAGGTCGCGCCAGTGTTCGCCCGAGTAGCCGTGCCGCTTCTTGCCGGGCAGGAATGTGATGCCCACCCGGCCGGTGCCCTCGAGCGCCGTCCCGCCGAGGTCGAGCCGGTCGACGCGGAGCGGGCTGAGGGTCGACGTGCGCACCCCGGCGCCCGCCACGAGCCGGTCGACCAGCGGCGTCGCCACCTCGCGGCCGCGCATCCCGCGCCGCCAGGCGAGCGGAATCCCGTCCCAGCCCCAGTGCGCCCCGGCGAGGCCGCCGGCGATCGCGGCCGTCGTGTCGGTGTCGTGCCCGTAGGCGATCGCGCGCCGGACCGTGTCCTCGTAGTCGCTGGCCCCGGCGAATGCGTCCCAGGCGGACCAGAACGCGTCGAGGACGAAGCCGCCCCCGGTCCTCTTGGGGTACGCCCGCAGCTCCTCGAGCGCCGCGGCGTGGTCGTCGTGGCCCGGCTCCTCGCGGTGCAGGCGCTCGTTCTCGGCGAAGGCCCACGCCAGGGCCTCCTCCGGCCCCTGCCCCCGCAGCAGCCCGGCCACGGCGACGCTGTAGACGGCGCAGGCCACCTGGCAGCGCGGGTGGCCGTGCGTGACGCGCGATGCCGAGTGCGCCGCCGTGATCAGCTGGAGCGGCGGCCACTCGCGGCCCACCAGCGCCAGCGGCAGGATCCGCATCAGCGACCCGTTGCCGCAGTCGCGGTCGCCAGCTGGCCCGGCATCGGTCGCCGGGGAGCCCCCGGCCAGTCGGCGCAGCGCCTCTCGAGTGGTCTTGCCGATGTCGAACACGCCGTCGTGGTCGGGCGTGTAGGCGCCGTCACGACGCCAGGCGAGGGCCCGGTGCCCTTGGTCCTCGGGGTCGAACCCGCCGGGCTGGAGCAGCGAGTCGAGGAGCGCGAGCATCAGCGCCCCGTCATCGCTCCACGTCCCGGCCGGCTGGTCGTGGGTGCCGGTCGCGCCGAACTCGACGGTGCTGGGCGGTCGCGCGGGCCCGAACTCGTACGGCACGCCGACGGCGTCGCCGGCGAGGTGGCCCCAGACGGCGCCGGCGAGGCGCGAGTCGAGACGGATGGAGGCGGAGTGGTCGTTGAGGGTCGGGTAGTCGGTCATGGCGTCACCCCTTCGGGTTGGCGGGCGGGGGACGGCGCCCTGGGAGGTCGTGGTGTCGGGACGCAACGCGCCTCAGCTGGCAGAGCCCCCGGGCCGCGCGAAGCGGTACAGCTCGGGTGGCCGGTGGCCGAGGCCGGTGGCCCGCTCGCCCGTGGGCTCGACGAGGCCGCGGTCGAGGATCTTGCGCCGGAAGCTGTCCTTGTTGAGCGGCCGGCCGAGGATCGCCTCGTGGACGCGCCGCAGCTCCAGCAGCGTGAAGGTGTCCGGCAGGAACTCGAAGCCGATCGGCGCGTAGTCCAGCTTGCCCCGCACCCGCTCGACCGCCGTGGCGAGGATCGTGCCGTGGTCGAAGGTGAGCTGAAGGGGGGCCTCGTCGGCGGCCCGCGCCTCGACCGAGTGGACGCGGCCGTTTGCGGCAACGGCGACCTCGGCGAGTGCGAGGGTCGGCCCGGCCGGCGCCTCGACCGCCCGCGCCAGGCGCTCCGGCTCGACCAGCGCGTAGTAGACGACGCTGATCACGCGCGTGCGGGGGTCCCGCCGCACATCGCCGAACGTGTACAGCTGCTCCGTGAAGACGCCCTCGAGCCGGGCCTTCGTTTGGAGAACGCGGCCGGCTGCCTCGTCGAGCGACTCGTCCATGCGCACGAAGCCGCCGGGGATCGACCAGCGGCCCTTCTGGGGCGCGCTGTCACGGCGCACGAGGAGCGTTCGGAGGGCGCCGCCGGCCACCGTGAGCAGCACGACGTCGACTGCGACGGAGGGGTGCGCGTAGAGGCTCGCGTCGTAGCTGGCGAGGTACTCGAGGTCGTCCATCTCCTTCGTCTGGTCCGTCATGGCTTGACTCCTTCGTCTCACTTTGATGCGTGGTGCAGTTATGCACTCTACAGCTAAGGTTGTCAAGCCCCGCGCGGCCGCCGGCTGACGCGGCCCGAACAGGCGCGTGCACCTCCGCGTCCCTGAATTGCTGTCGCCACGGCGTACCACAACAGTGGTAACTTGAATGGCATGAAGACGACCATCGACAGGGCAGGGCGTCTCGTCATCCCGCGCACGCTCCGGGAGCGGGTCGGGCTCGCCGGCGGCGGCGAGGTGGAAGTTGAGATCGACGGGGCCGCGATCCGGATCGAGCCGGTCGGAGGCACCGGGCTCCGCGAGGACGGCAAGCTCCTCGTCATCCCGGCCTCCGGGACGCCGCTGACCGCCGCGGCGGTGCGGGGGCTGCTCGACGCCGACCGGCATGGACGCTGAGCGCGACGAGGTCCTGCTGCTCGACACGAGCGCGGCGGTTGCCCTTGTCGTCGAGGACCACGAGGCGCACGCAGCGACCCTGGAGGCCGTCCGCGGCCGCCGCCTCGGCCTTGCGGGCCACGCCTGGTTCGAGACGTACTCGGTGCTGACGCGGCTGCCCGGCGGGCTCCGCCGCTCGCCGGCCGACGTCGCCGCTCTGCTCGCCCACGACTTCCCGGCGTCGGTGTTCCTCGCCGAGGAGTCCGCGGCCGCGCTCGGCCGGGAGCTCGCGGACTTGGGCGTCTCCGGCGGCGCGGTCTATGACTCGCTCGTTGGCGCGGCGGCCCGCCAGCACGGCCGGCCGCTCGTGTCCGGCGACGCGCGGGCGCGCCACCTCTACGACACCCTCGGTGTGAAGGTTCGGGTCGTCGGATGACGGCCCCGCCACTCGCCGGGGGTAGCCCCTTCACGAACCCGAGGTGGACGTCGCCAGCTCCTGGTGGCCGATCGACCTCGTCGAGAGCTCGCGCGCCTCCAAATCGGGCTGGAGCCCGGCCCTCGTCGGCGGGCCCGCCAACGCCCACAGCCCGACGTGGAGGCGGCCTGAGAGGTGCGCCTCGATCACAGCATCCGTCAGGGGGAGGTACGCGCGGTCGGGCCTCCTCTCGACGACGGCCTCGTCCGCCGGTACCTGGCCGCGATCCGGGCCGAAGGGGACGGCGAGCGGGCCCTCAAGGCCCGCGGCCTCGTCGTGGAGCGTGCCGGCGAGCTCGTGCCTACCGTCGCGGGGATGCTCATCCTGGGGTCGGAGCCCCAGGCGCACTTCCCGGAGGCGTACGTCCGCCTCCGACAGGGTCGGCCGGGCCGGCGCCGCGACGGGCGGGGACGGGACGCGCGGCCCGGGGTCGGAGTCCTGTGTTCCGACCAGGCCGCGCAGCCGCGTGTTCTCGGCTCGCAGGCGCTCGACCTCGCGCCGGAGGTCGGCGTACGACGGGTCGCTCCTCGAGCGGGGCTGGTCGCTCTCGTCCGTGCCGGGCGCTCCGCTACTGCTATGAGGTCTCTAGAG
>JAJXUG010000049.1 GCA_021783095.1 Chloroflexota bacterium
TCGGCCGCTCGCCGGGCCCGGTGGGATCGTCAGACCTGTTCTTCACGACCCGGTGAGGTTCCGGGCGGCCACTCGATAGCGCTTGATGACCCGGCGACCGGGGTGGACCCGATCGTCGGGTCGCCCTCTTCTGACAGCGGATCCGACCGACTCCTCGTCGCGACGTACCCGCCGACGAGGCGCCGCCGATGCGGGCGCGCGGCCCACGGTCATCGCCCCCCGGAAGCAACACGTACCCGGAAGTCCCGCCCTTCCCAGTGGCCGGCGTCCGGCCACCAGAACGTGAAGTCAGCTGCCGCTCCGGGCGCCAGGAGGTTCGAGCCCGGGATGTCGGCCACCCAGACGCCCAGGCCCGTGTCGCGGGCGTCGAGGTCGGCCCAGTGCTGGCGGCCGTCGGTTGAGTAACGGACCCGGGCCGGGGCCATCAGCTCCAGGCGCAGGGTGCGACCCGCGGGCATCGAGGGTCGTGCAGCCGTGAACCGCCACGTCGCCCGCGTCGGGGTCGGGGCGACGCCGTGGTAGCGCCGCCAGGCCGCCTCCGGCCGGTCGATCGAGTGGCCGAGCGCAATCGACCGGACGAGCTTGACGTACTCCGCGTGCGCCCACGCCAGCGGCATCGCCGAGCCGCTCGGCCGGCCGGGGGCGAGGCGGCGCGCGCGGATCGGCGCCGCGTCCCAGACCTGCTCGGGCAGCATCCCACCGCCCGACGCCATGCGCCGCATCGCCTCGAGGTAGGGCCGGGCGTCGCGACCGGCGTCGAGCTCGTAGTGGCCGCGCTCGCCGACCAAAAGCGGCCACCCCCGCCCGATCCCCGTCCCGTCGAACGCGCTCCCGTCCTCGTGCTCGCCGTAGCCGTCGCCGGTGTAGCGGTGCCAGACCGGCCCGCTCGGCGTCTCGGTGCGCAGAAGCGCGTCGGCCACCGCGAGTGTCGACACGATCCGGGGGTCGTCGGGCCGGCGGAGCCCGAAGCGGACCAGCGCGAGGAAGTCGGTCCCGACCACCTCGTCGGCCGGGACCATCGACGTCTCGGCCGGCCGGTTCCGGATCGCGACGGGCGTCGAGATCGGCGCCCCGGCGAGCACCTCGGGCGAGGCGATCCGGACGTAGTGGCCCTCGACGCCGTGGGCGGCGTCCAGGCGTGTGCCGCGAGCGTAGGTCCAGTCCTCGATCGAGGCGTTCCAGTCGTCCGCGAGCTCGAGGCAGTAGGCGGCGGCCGGCTCCGGCAGGTGGTCCGCGGCCACGACGAGCGCGGCCACGACGGGCGCCAGCGTGGACGGGCAGAGGCCCGCGGTCTCCTCCCAGCGGTCCTCGCTGGTGGCCGGGCCCGTCCGCGCGATGAAGCTGGCCGCGCGGGCGATCATGGCGTCGAGCGCCGACTGGGCGACGAGATTCTGGAACGCCTCGGCGTGGGGACCCGTCTTGCCGTGCATGTGGGAGGCGCCCGTCCGCAGCGCCCCGGCCAGCAGCAGCGGGTAGGCCGATTCGTCGAGCTGCAGGCCGGTCCAGTACGGGACGCCGTCCACCCACTGGTTCTGGGGCCAGTGGCCGTCCGGCTCCTGCGAGGCGACGAGGTAGGCCAGCGTGCGCCGGGCCGTGGCGGCGGCGCCCAGCGCGACGACGGCGCCCGCGGATTCGACCAGGTCGCGCGCCCAGACCAGGTGGTAGCCGCCGATGTCGTTGCGGGTGTTGCCCCACGGGATCGAGAGGCTGGCCACCGTCGCGCCCGGAAGGGTCCGGTCCTGGTGCGCCCGGAGCACCGACGCCGAGGCGAGATACAGGTCGCGGTCCGCCTGCGGCAGGTCGGCGGGCGGGTCGACCACGGTCCGCAGGAAGCCGTGCCAGTTGCCGACGTACTCCGCCCAGGCGTCCTCGAATGGACCGGCGAGCGCCGCCGACGCCTCGAGCCCGGCCTCCTCGGGCCGGCCGCCGAACGCGAGCGCGATCTGGGCCCGGCCGCCATCGAGCGCGATCTCGGTCATGCCGGCGACGTTGCCGGCGTCCGTGCGGGCGTGTGTCCACGTCATCCGGCCGTTGGCCGCGAAGTCCTGCCAGCCGTCCGATGCGCCGACGTGGCCGACCGCCTGGCGCAGCGGAGCCGGGTCGGAGGCGAGGGCCAGCGCCCACGGCCCGTCCTGGGCGAAGAGCATGGGCCGGCCCTTGTGGGTGCCCACCCAGGCCCGGCCGTGGCGACCGCTGAACCCCAGGTGGGGCGCGAGGAGCGGGTACAGGCGAAGGGGGCGGGCCGTGCGCCCCGGGTCGTCGGCGTCGCGGAGGTCGTCAAGCCGCGCCTCGATCCGGACGACGTCCGCGTGGTCGTCGGCGATGATGCGCAGGGTGAGCTCGTAGCGCGGATGGCGGTGCACGGCGGTGATGGCCGGCACGCCGTCGCCCTCGCCGTGGACGTCGTGCGACGCGTCCCGCTTGACCTCGCTCCAGAAGCCCGCGTCGTCGGCCACGATGAAGCCGAGGTCGCGGATCTGCGGCCGGTCCACGTGCGGCCAGTAGACCTCGTTGAGGATGCCGCGCCCGATGGTGAACCACACCCGGCTCGAGTAATGCGACGTCCCGACGGCGTCCTTGTCGCTGCTCGACCAGGTCGGCTCGATGCCGGGCCCTCCCGGCGCGACCGGGCCGTCGACCAGACCGTCCGTCTCGCTCATCGGACGGCGCCGGCTCCGCGCCCGGCGGGCACGGTCCCGCCGCGGACGTCGGGCACGGTCGCTCGCCCCCCGGCCCCGGCCTTGGCGGGCACGGTCCCCTCGACGGTGTCGGGCGTCGCGGCCGGGTCGTGCCAGCGATCGCCGCGCACGAGCACCGTCACGGCCTCCGGCGGCCCCCAGGTCCCCGGCTCGTAGGCATTCGGTGGGGTCTTCCCGTCGTCCAGCACGCCATCGACGACCCGCCACGCGGCCTCGACCGAGTCCTCTCGGGAGAACAGCGACTGGTCGCCGTGGATCGCGTCGCCGATCAGGCGCTCGTACGGCGGCCGCTCAGTCCCGCGCTGGTGCGCGGCGAAGAGCTCGACCGCCTCGCCGACCATCGCCTCGCCCGGCTTCTTCGCCCGTGCCCCCAGAGAGATGGACATGTCGGGCGAGAGGCGGAACCGGAGGTAGTCGGCGTCGGCTGGCTGCGTCTCGCCGAAGACGGACTGCGGTGGGCGCTTCATCTCGACGAGGACCTCGGTGACGGTCACGGGCAGGCACTTGCCGGTCCGGATGTAGAACGGCACACCGGCCCAGCGCCAGGTGTCGACGTGCAGCCGCAGCGCCGCGAAGGTCTCGACGGTCGAATCGGGCGCCACCCCGGCGACCCCGCGATAGCCGCGGTACTGCCCGCGCACGATGTCGGCGGGCGCGAGCGGGCGGATGGAGTCGAGGACCTTGAACTGCTCGTTGCGGACCGCCTCGGGCGTGTGGCCTGACGGCGCCTCCATCGCGAGCAGGCTGACGACCTGCAGCAGGTGGTTCTGCACCACGTCGCGGATCGCGCCGGCCTGGTCGTAGAAGGCGCCCCGGTCGGCGACGTCCATGGCCTCGGGCATGTTGACCTGCACGCTCGATACGTGGTCGCGGTTCCAGATCGGCTCCAGGAATGCGTTGGCGAACCGGAAGTACAGCAGGTTCTGGACCGGCTCCTTGCCCAGGTAGTGGTCGATGCGGAACACGTCGGGCTCCGCGAAGACCTTGTGGATCGTCTCGTTGAGGGCCACCGCGGAGGCGAGGTCGCGCCCGAACGGCTTCTCCACAATGATCCGGGCGCCGGTCGAGCAGCCCGACGCCTGGAGGTTGACGACGACCTCGCCGAAGAGCGCGGGCGGCACGGCGAGGTAGTGGAGCGGGTGGCGGGCGTCGCCGAGCTCGCGGCGCAGGGCGTGGAAGGTGGCCACGTCGTCGTCCGAGCCCTTGACGTAGCGCAGGTGGTCGGTCAGCGCCTTGATGGCGGCCTCGTGGGCGAAACCGTGCGCCTGAAGGCTCTGGCGGGCGCGCTCGCGGAGGCTCTCGAGGTCGCCCGAGCGTGCCACGCCGATGATGGGCACGTCGAGGCCCTCGTCGCGGATGAGCGCGGCGAGCGCCGGGAAAATCTGCTTGAAGGCGAGATCGCCGGTGGCGCCGAAGAACACGACCGCGTCGGCGGGAGTCGTGGGCTGGCTGGCGTTTCGAGCGCCGGCTCGCGCGGCAGTCATCGTGGTCGAACCTCCATCGGGCGGTCGGTCGGCGTGCGAGCGCTCCGCCGTCCCGTGCCGTGGCACAGCACTCGCGTGGCGACTGTGTTCTCTCACCGTACGACGAAGTCGTCGGACGTGCCCGCGAGATGGAGCAGTCCGTGGCGCCCGGGGCCCTGGAGCGTGACACTGCCGTTCGCCGGCCCAGCCGCAGCGAGGGGCGGTCGCCGGCGGCCTCCCTGGCCCGGGCATGGAAGTGCCCCCGACGGCTGGGGGGATAGCCGACGGGGGCGCCAGAAGTCTACGGCACGTTGGGCGCCCGCGCCCCTGCGAGTTCGCCTGTCAGCCCGCCTCCAGGTCAAGTACGGCGACGTCCCGAGGCACAGACGGGGACCGCATCCCGCCGGCTTCCGTGACGAATCCCGGCCGCGTGGGACCGGGGCACCCACCGGACCGGGGCCCGTCACCGGAGCGGGGCGCGCTAGCCCCTTGGGGTCCCCGCGGAGGCTGCGTCGAGAGCCGCGCGCATCCGCTTGAGGCGCTGGTCGCGCTCACGGACGAACCGCTCGATCGCGGCCAGGATGTGCGGCGCGTCGAGGTGCGCCTCCTCGATGACCTCCTCGAGCGATCCGCCGGTGCGCCAACGGTCGTCCCAGTCGGGCCCGATCGAGTACTCGTCCACCACCGGCCCCGACGCCCACTCGCGCATCAGCTTGACGGCACCGTTGGTAACGACCATCGCGTCGAGCTTGTGGGCCTCCGACGCGATCGACTCCCGGTAGGCGACGTCCTGGCGGCGGAACAGCTCCTCGCTCTGGGCCGCCACGACCCGGACGTTGAGGCCCAGCCGGTCGAGATCGGGGAACAGCGACACCAGGTTCTGCGTGGACATCGTGCCGCGGACGAACACCGTCCCGGCGCGCGGCTGGTCGCCCCGCCACTCGCGCATGACGTACGCCCCGCGGGCCGCCTCGAGGTGCGACGGCATCCCCAGAGCCGCCCGGTCGGGCAGCTTGACGGGCGGGCGCGTGAGGTGGAGGACCACGATCGGCACGTCGATGCGGAAGGCGGCCGCGAGCATGACCGGGACCTCGTTGTACTCCCAGGGGTGGAGCTCGACGACACGGCCCTTGGGGAACAGCTGCATGACGCCGGGCTCGTAGATCCCGAAGTGGGTCCGAGAGTCCTCGGCGGTCTCCGGCCCGGAGTGCCCTGCGACGTACAGCAGCCGCCCGATGCGCAGCTCGGTGTCCTGGGCCACCTGGCTGAACAGGCGCAGCGGCCCGTACTTGAGGTAGCTGAACGAGCCGTAGGTGCTCATCGCGCCCCAGAACCCGTCGAACGCGGCGAACGGGTCGGGCGCGAAGTTGACGGACGCGAGGCCCGCCAGCATCCCGGCGTTGGTGAACTCGGTGATCTCGGTGGGCAGCAGCGAGCCCGTCGGGTTCGTGTCGCGCTCGTACCAGCCGCCGCCGGTCTCGCCGCCGAAGCCGTGGCCGAAGCCTGCGAGGTTGGTCGATTCGGCGAGGTCGGCTGACGCCGCGATGAACAGCGGGCGGCCGTGGTCGCGGAGGGCGGTGGCGTTGACCCAGCCCGCCCAGGCGGCGAGGCCGGCGCGGTTCGGGGCAGACTCTCCCGGCTGCTTCCACATGGCGGCCGGATAGGCCGCAGGGTCGAACAGGCGGGTGTCGGAGAACACCGCGCCGCCATCGCCGAGGCGCAGCCCGGGCTCGTCGGCCGGGACGGTCGCGGCGATCGCGAGCAGCCGGTCGGACAGCCAGCGGACCAGCTCCGGGTCTCGGCGCAGGACTGAGAGCGCCACGTCGAGGTTGTGCGCGGCCTGCGTGCGGCGGGCGCCGGCGTCTGCGGAGGCCGGCTCGTCCACGCCCTCGTAGGCCACGCCGTGGCGGGCCATGAACTCCTTGCGGACCGCCCAGAACTCGGGGGCGTGGCGCGGCCACGGCGTCCCGTGCGACCCGGCGTCGTACTTGCCGTAGCCCCGGCCCTTGCGGGTCTTGAACCACGCGATCGACGGCACGGCGGCGGGGTTGTCGCCTCGCGCCGCCTCGAGCAGCGTACGGGTCACGGGCGCCCAGCTCATGCCGTCCTCGGTTCCGGCCACGCGCCAGCCGTACGGCGCGAACCAGTCGTCCGGGCCGCCTGGCACGACCGACGAGGCCGGCCGGCCGTCGATGCCGAAGTCGTTCCAGTCGACGAGGAACACCAGGTTCGAGAGGCCGAGGCCCCAGGCGGAGTTCTTGACCTCGTGGGTGGCGCCGGGCGTGAGGCCGCCCTCGCCCTCCACGACGAACACGCGGACGTCGCCGGCCCCGGCGATCTTGAGCGCCAGCGCCTCGCCCGCGGCAACCGGCATCCCGTGGCCCGAGGGTCCGGTGTTCGCCTTGAAGAACAGCGTCTTGCCCGCCATCTCGGCGTGGCCCGGCAGCCCGCCGCGGCGGCGGAGCGTGAGCAGGTCCTCGGGCAGGACGGTCCAGCGGCCGCCGTCCGGGAGCGCGAAGCGGTCGTCGCCGTCGAGTTCGGCGCGCCGGCGCAGCGTGTCCGAGAGGACGGCGAGCAGCGTGTAGACCACGGGCACGGTGTGCCCGGCGGAGAGCACGAAGCGGTCGGCGAACCGCAGCCACGGGCGGCGGATGTCCCAGCGCATGCCACCCGAGAGCATCAGCGAGAGCAGCATGTGGACCTTGCTGTGCGAGCCGCCGGGGTGGCCGCTCTGGCGCTCGTTGAGCGCGAGGTCCATGCACTCGTCGATGACGTCCTTGAGCAGCTCCCAGCGCTCGAAGTCGCCCTCGATGGCGGCGAACAGGCGCTCAGCCTCCCCGGCCTGGCCGGCCTGGCGGGAATCGCCGGAGTCCGCGGCCGGGGTCGCGGGTGCCCTCACCGGGCCGCCCCCGCCGCCACGAGCGGCTCGATGACGGTGCGCATCCGGCGGAGCGCCTCGGAGATGTTCTCGCGCGAGGTCGCGTACGAGAGCCGGATGTGGTTGTCGCCCACCCCGCCGAACGCCGTGCCCGCCAGGACCGACACGCCGGCCTCGTTGAGCAGTCGGTCCGCAAGCTCGACGCCGGTCAGCCCTGTGCCGGAGATCTCGGGGAAGACGTAGAAGGCGCCCGCGGGGCGCAGGCAGCGGACGCCGGGGATGGCGTTGAGGCCGTCCACCACCAGGTCGCGGCGCGCCCGGAACTCCTCGACCATCGCGTCCACCGCGTCCTGCGGCCCGGAGATGGCCTCCACCGCGCCGACCTGCGCGAACGTCGTCGCGCCCGACACGGTGTTGATGATCAGCCGGCCGAAGCCGAGCCGGAGCCACGACGGCACGATCGCGTAGCCCAGGCGCCAGCCGGTCATCGCGAAGGTCTTGGAGAACCCGTCGAGGACGATCGTGCGCTCGGCCATGCCCGGCAGCGCCGCGATCGAGACGTGCTCGCCCTCGTACAGGATCCGCGAGTAGATCTCGTCGGACAGGACCGCGATGTCGTGTTCGATGGCGATCGCCGCGATCTTCTCGAGGTCCTCGCGGGTCAGCACGCCCCCGGTGGGGTTGGCCGGCGAGTTGATGACGATGAGCTTGGTGCGGGGAGTGACCAGCGAGGCGAGCTCGTCAGGGTCGAGGCGGAACTCGTTCTCCTGGCGGATGGCGATCGGGACGGGGGTGCCGCCGACGAACCGGGTGACCGACTCGTAGATCGGGTAGCCCGGGTCGGGGACGATGACCTCGTCGCCGGGGTCGACCAGGGCGAGGATCGCGTAGTACATGACGCCCTTGCCGCCGACGGTGACGAACACGTCCTGCGGATCGGGGGCGAAGCCGCGGCGCTTGGCGCTGTCGGCGGCGATCGCGTCGCGCAGCTCGGGGATGCCGGGGAACGGCGGGTAGTGCGTCTTGCCGGCGTCGATCGCCCGCTTCGCCGCCTCGCGGATGTTGGCAGGCGTGTCGAAGTCGGGCTCGCCGATCTCGAGGTGGACGACCCTGCGGCCCTGGGCCTCGAGCGCGCGCGCCCGGGCCGCAGCCTCGAACGCGGTCTCGGTGCCGATGGACGCCATACGCGAAGCGAGCTGCATGGGACGGTCTCCGTGGCGAGTCTTCAGGAGCGCACCATCCCACGTCGAGCCGGAAGCGTCCAGCGCGACTTCCTACCTCACTCGTTCAGTTATTCTTCACGATCTTCGGTTGGCCCGGGGTGCCTCCCGCGGAGCGCGGCGAGCGTCGCGGCGATGGCGGGGTGGGATCGGCGGCCGGGCTTCACGGCGATCAGCACCCGGCGCGTCATGGGCGGCGTGAGGTGCGTGATCCGCGCCCGGATCTGCCGGTCCTGGAGCGCGAGGCCGGGCAGGATCGCCACGCCGAGCCCCGCCTCCACCAGCGCGATGATCACGCTGTAGTCGCGGCAGGCGGCGCGGACCTGGGGCTCGAAGCCGGCCCGCGCGCACGCGCGCACGACGGCGCCGCGGATGTTGCTCCCCTCCGTGTCCATGATCCACGGCGCGTGCGCGAGCGACGCCAGCTCCGTCGGGCGGCCGCCGATCGCGGGCTCCCCGGGCGCCGCGAGGTACAGCGGGTCCGAGCCCACCTCGAGCAGCTCGATCGCGGGCTCCACGATCCAAGTCGCCTCGTCGTACACGTCCACGAGCGCGAGGTCAACCTCGTCGAGGCGCAGGGCCGCCAGGCTCTCGGCCGTCTCCAGGTCCCGCAGCGTCACGGTGAGGCGGGGATGGTCCTGTCCGAGCTGGGCGATGACTCCCGGCAGGATCGCCCGCGCGGCCGTCGGGAACGCCGCGATCCGCAGGGTTCCGGTGATCTCGGCCCGGCTCGCCGCGAGGTCCGCCTCCGCCGCGCCGATCGCCGCCGTGATGGCGTCCGCGTGGCGAACCAGCATCTGCCCGGCGTCAGTCAGCCGGATGCGCCGACCATCAGGCTGGAGCAGGGCCACGCCAGCCTCGACCTCGAGGATCCGCAGCTGCTGGCTGACCGCCGACGGCGTGATCGACAGCGCCTCAGCGGCCGCCCGAATCGTTCCGCGCCGCCCAACCTCGCGCAGGAGTTGGAGCCGCCACACGCCGAGCATGAGCGCAGCCTATCTCGACTGGCCACCCCTCCGCGCCTCCGCCTCCGGCCCGGCGGCAGCGCCCGACCCGGCCCGCCAAACCTGCCGGCATCGTCAAACCTGCCGGCACCGCCAAACCCCCGTCCGCTGTTGGGCCCATCCCCTCGCCTGTCGCACACCCGGGGACAGTGTCCCGCCAGACACCGGGTGCGAAATGCTTCCGGTCTGGCGGAACCTTCGACGCAGGTGCGCCGTGAGGTCGTGCAAGACCGACCGGCCAAGTGCCTGCGCCGAGCCACCCGGCGCCCTCCCACCATGGCTGCCGCGCTCAAGGCCATGGTGTCGATCGAGGGCGATGCTTCCGCGAGACCGGAAGCATCTCGCACGCACCCCTTCTCGGGGTCCCGGCCCGAAAGGCCGTGCGGGGGCGAGTACCTTTCGCGTCATGGCACCCGACACGCTCACGCACCACGCACCCGCCAACCAGCGGCGCTTCGCCGCCATCGACCGGCCCACGCTCGTGGTGGACCGCGTCCGTGCCGAACGCAACATCGCGCGGATGGCGGCCAAGGCGGAGGCGAGCGGCGTCCGGTTCCGGCCGCACTTCAAGACCCACAACTCGATCGAGGTTGGCGAGTGGTTCCGGGCGGCCGGCGTGACCGCGATCACGGTGTCGTCCGTCGAGCACGCCGTGAGGTTCGCCGACGCGGGCTGGGACGACATCACCATCGCCTTCCCGCTGGTCACCCGGGCACTGCCCGCGATCCGCGACCTGGCGTCGCACGTGCGCGTGGGCGTCGTGGTCGAGGGGCCGGACGGAGCGACGGCGTTGGCGGCGGTCGAGTCGGGCATGGACGTCTGGGTGGACGTGGACGCAGGCTACGGCCGATCGGGCGCCCGCTGGGACGATGCCGACCGGCTGGGCGAGATCGGCGCGGCGCTCGCCCGATCCCGGCAGCATCGACTTCGCGGCGTCCTCACCCACGCCGGAAACACGTACCACGCGCCCGACCACACGGCGATCGAGGCCATCTGGGCCGAGACTGCCGTCCGGCTCGCCGGCGCGCGCGACGTGCTGGCGGCATCGACCGGGGTCCGCGGCCTTGAGATCTCGGTCGGCGACACGCCCGGGTGCGCGGTGATGAACCGCTTCGACGGCGTGGACGAGGTCCGGCCCGGCAACTTCGTCTTCTTCGACATCCAGCAGCTCTCGCTCGACGTGTGCACCGAGGAGGATCTCGCCCTCGCGGTCGCCTGCCCGATCGTGGGCGTGTACCCCGCGCGCGGCGAGGCGGTGATCCACGGCGGGTCGGTTCAGCTGTCGCTCGACACGGCGCCGGGCCCCGGCGACGGTCGCAACTTCGGAAGGCTGGCGCTGGCCGAGCCGAGCGGCTGGCACCTGCTGCCCGCGGAGGCCGGCTTCGTCCGCGGCCTCTCGCAGGAGCACGGCGTCCTCCGCTGCTCGCCCGATGTGCTCGCCCAGCTCCGCGTCGGCGACCTCGCCTTCGTCATCCCGGCCCACGCCTGTCTGCCAGCGAACCAGGTCGGCCACTGGCTGGTGGTCTAGGGGCCGCCAGACGTGGGACCGCGCGCCCAAGCGTCGCCGTCCACGGTCACCGCGGCGCAGCGGCACGCCCGGACCATCGGCGCACCTCGTCCGCCCTGCGTCGATCAGCCCGCCCGCAGGCCAGCGAACGCCGGCAGCACGTCAGCGGCGAGGGCGTCGAGCACATCGGTCGTGGCGAGGCCGGGGACGTCGGATATGACGATGTAGTCCAGGCCCGCGTCGACCAGCCGCCCGTACGCGTCGATGACCGCCTGCGGCCCGCCCACCACGGCGTGCGAGCGGTAGTGCTCGAGCGTCTGGTCGCGCCGGTACGTGCGGGTCAGGAGTTCGGGGTCATCGCCCTCGCGGACGAGTGTCGTCTCCACGTTGGTTGAGTGGATGAGCTCGGACGGATCGCGGCCGATCGCCTCGCAGTGGCGCCGCACCACGTCGAGCTTGTGGGCGTACCAGGCGATGTCGTCAAGGTGCCCGCCGAAGTTCGTGGCGTCCGCGTGCCTCGCTGCAAGCTTGAGCGTGACCTGCTCGCCGGCGCCGCCAACCCAGACGGGCGGGTGCGGCTGCTGCACGCCCTTGGGCTCGTTGATCGCGCCGTCGAGCCGGTAGAACTCGCCCTCGAAGCTCGCGTAGGGCTCGCGCCACAGCGCGTGGATCACCTCGAGCGCCTCGCCGAGCATCCGGAGGCGCACGTTGGTGGGCGGGAAGTCGTAGCCGTAGGCGCGGTACTCGTGCTCGTACCAGCCGGCGCCAATGCCGAAGTCGAGCCGCCCGTGGCTCATGACGTCGACCGTCGACGCCATCTTGGCCAGCAGCGCCGGGTTGCGATAGCCGTTGCCCGTGACCATCTGGCCGATGCGGATCCGGCTGGTCTCGCGGGCCAGGGCGGCGGTGGTGGTCCACGCCTCGAACGTGGTCTCGAGGACCGGCTTGAAGTACGTATGGAAGTGGTCGAACAGCCAGACGGAATCGAAGCCCAGCGCCTCCGCGCGGCGGGTGACCCGGACCAGGGCCTCGAACTGCTCGACCGGGTCGTCGATCGCGACGAGGTCGAGGATCCAGCCCTGCGGGACGAACAGGCCGAAGCGGAGCGGGCGACGCATGGAGCACCTCCTGGGCAGGGACAGGACGCCCTCGCTGAGGGTAGTCCCGTCCTTCCAGGCGTGTCGGGCCCCGCTGGGTTTGAGCGGTCGCGAGCAACCGCCGCGAGAACGCGACAGTGGCGCGGCGCGGTGGGGCTATCCCCACCCCCAAGATGCCCGCTGCCCGGCTGGGACGGCGGGGCCCGGAACCCTACCGTGGCGAGCGTCAACACACCGCACCTGCCCGGGAGGGTGGAGCCCACCATGCGACGCCTGTTCGCGATCGCGGCCTCGGTCGCGATCCTCATCCTCGCCTTCGCGCCCGCCGCGTTCGCAGCAGAGCCCGTGACTTGGTCTGGCGGCGGCACCATCATCAGCGTCGAAGGCAACGTCGACGTCCCGGCCGGCCAGAGCGTCGATGCCGTCGTCGTCGTCCGCGGCACTGCCACGATCGAGGGCTCGGCCCGGTCCGTCGTCGTCATCAGCGGGACGGCCACGCTGACCGGCGCCAGCGCACACAACCTCGTGGTCGTGGACGGGACCGCGAACCTGGGCCCGGGCACCACGGTCAGCGGCAACGTCTCCACCCTGCACGGGGACGTCGTGCGCGACGCGACCGCCGTCGTCGCCGGCCGGACCACCGCGCTCGACACCAACCTCGCCGCCCTTGCGATCGCGCTCGTGCCGCTCCTCATCGTGCTGACCGTCGGCTTCTTCGTGGCGATGGAGGTCGCCGGGCTCGCACTCGCGGCGTTCGGCGCCCGCCAGACGCGGAACGCCGAGGCGCTGATCTCGCGCGAGCCCGCCCAAGTCCTGGTGGCGGGCCTCGTCGGTACGCTGGCGCTTCCCCTGGTCTTCGGGATCGTGACCCTGACGGTGGTCGGCGCGCCGATCGGCCTCGCGATGCTGCTCCTCGGCCTGCCGCTGCTCGCCTTCGTGGGCTGGCTCGTGGCCGCGACCTGGGTCGGCGACTGGCTCCTCGAGCGGCGCGGCAGCCGCGAGCTGGAGCACCCGTACCGCGCCGCCGTCCTGGGGGTGGTGGTCCTCGGGGTCGCCGGGCTGCTGCCCCTCGTGTCGGCCATCGCCACCCTGTTCGGGGTGGGGGCCGTGCTCCTCGCCGCGTGGCGGACCTTCCGGCCCGCGACGCCCACGCCGGCCACGAACGCGGGCTTCGGCCCGAGCACCGGCTGGTCGAACCCAGCCCAGACGGCAGGCTGACCGATGGCTGCAGCCGCTTCCCGGTCGATGCGCTACTGTCGGGAGACCATGCCCGCCAAGCCCCGCGGCCCCCAGCCGCACGCACCGAAGGCTCGCGCCCGTGGGATCCCGGGCCCGTTGAAACTCCTCGGCGTGGGCCTCGTCGCCTACGGGCTGTACCACCGGACCCGCTGGTATCGGGAGGGGAACCGGCTCTTCTACGCGAACGGCCGCCCGAACCGGGCCGGCAAGGCGTTCGGCGACTTCTGGGTCAAGGTGTCGAACGCCGGGCTCGGGCCCGACTTCTTCGTCGCGCTCGAGACCGTCGGCCACAAGACCGGGCGCCGGAGCTCGATCCCGCTGGTCGTCGCGGACTGCGGCGGTGCGCGGTACGTGGTGTCGATGCTGGGCGAGCGCTCGCCGTGGGTCCACAACGTGCGGGCGGCGGGCGGCAGGGCGGTCCTGCGCCACGGGGAGCCGCGCGACGTGCGGCTGGTCGAGGTGCCGGCGGCCGAGCGGGCGCCGATCATCAAGGCGTACCTTGCCCGAGCCGCCGGCGGTCGGCCGCACATCCCGGTCGCGCCCGATGCGCCGCTCGCCGAGTTCGAGGCGATCGCCGCCGACTACCCGGTCTTCCGGATCGAGCCGCCCGAGCCCGCCGACGGCGTCGGCGCCGACTGAGCCGCCCTCGATCACTCCGGCCCTTGCGCCCTGGTCCTCCGAACGCCACGCTCACACCGCGTCCCGAGGGAGGTTTCGATGCCCGTCCTCGTCGCATACGCCACGCGCCACGGCGCCACCCGCGGCATCGCGGAGCGGATCGCCGACCGCCTGCGCAGCCATGACCTCGACGCGGACGCGCGCCCCGCCGGGGAGGTCCGCGACGCGGCCCGGTACGACGCCTTCGTCGTCGGCGGCGCGGCCTACATGTTCCACTGGCTCGGTGAGGCGACCAGCTTCGTCGAGCACCACCGCAAGCTGCTCGCCGATCGGCCCACCTGGCTGTTCAGCAGCGGCCCCGTCGGTACGGACCTCGTCGACAAGGATGGCCGCGACGTCCTCGAGACGACGGTGCCCAAGGAGTTCGCGAAGCTCCGCGGTCAGGTCCTCCCCCGCGGCGAGAGGGTGTTCTTCGGAGCCCTCGACCCCGACGCCAAGGCGATCGGCATGGCCGAGCACTTCATGCGCCTGATGCCCGCCGCCCGCGACGCGCTCCCCAAGGGCGACTTCCGCGACTGGCCGGCCATCGACGCTTGGGCCGACGAGATCGCCGTGGGCCTCCGGGAGCCGGCCGGGGCGCGCTGAGGGTCCGGCAGCGCCGCGCCGCGTCAGCCCCCGCCGTACGTCCGCCAGGCGAGCAGCACCGCGACGCCCAGCCCGCACCCGCCGATGAGCCTCCGGAACACCCCCGTCGGCATGCGCCGGGCGATCCACGGACCGGTCATCCCGCCGAGGAACAGCCCCACGGCCAGCGGCACCACGAACGCCCAGCGCACCGGCCCGAACAGCGCGAACCCGATCGCCGCGGCCGTGTTCGCCACGCCGCCCAGGATCGACTTGGCCGCGTTGACGTGGGTCAGGGGGCGGTCGATGACGCTCGAGAGCACGACGATCACGATGATCCCGCCGGCGGCGCCGAAGTAGCCGATGTAGACCGCGCTCCCGAAGAACGCGATGGCCGTCGCGGGCGTGACGCCCTGCGGGCGGAACCGGGCGTGCTGGGCGAGCCAGGGCTGGACGAGGATCAGCGCCGCCGCCGCCGCGACCAGGACGGGCACGACCAGCTCGAACCAGCGCGCCGGCATCGCCAGCAGCAGCACCGCGCCCGTGGCCCCGCCCGCAACCGCCACCACCGCGAGCCGCCCGATGGTGGGGCGCTGCTCGTGGAGCTCGTACCTGGCGCCCACGGCCACGCCGGCGGCGTTGAACACCAGGGCCACGGTGTTGGTCACGTTGGCCGCCACGGGCGGGAGGCCGAGCGCGAGCAGGGCCGGATAACTCACGAGCGACGCGAGGCTGACCAGGACGCTGACGATCCCGGCCGCCATGCCGGCCCCGAGCAGGGCGAGGGCCTGGATCGGCGTGATGTCCACGCACCGATGCTAGTGTCCCGCCCCTGAAGCCGCTCGCCGATTAACGCCCGGGGCCCTCGCGGCGCCGCCGCCGCGCGCCGCCCGGGACCCCCGCCGCGCGCCGCCCGCTTGAGTCGTGCTGGACTCGCCGCGGGCGGCGGCGTGCGCGGGCGCCGGACCGGGCCGGGGGTTCGCGACGTGGCCCGTGCGCGCGGGAGGCGCTCCTGACCCTGACGCGACTCAGCCGGCGTGGGACGGACCGGCGGATCGGGACGCTATCGCCGACAGACAGCCCCGTTGCGCCGCGGTCGTACGATCAGGTCACACGTGACGGAGGTTCCCATGACCGGACAGACCTGGACGTGGGCACGGCTCGACCCTGCCCACCTCGCGCTCGTCGAGGAGACGGAGCGCGCTATCGGCGCCGACTTCGTGGTCGTCTACGCCCCGGGCGACCCCCGACGGGACATGCCCGCCTCGCTGCCGCTCGCGCCGGCCCCGCTCTCGGACGCGCAGGTCGAGCAGCTCCGCGGCCTCGAGGCCAAGATCGGCGGCGTCGCGGTCGCCTACAAGAGGCCCGACTGACCTTCTGCGCTGCGTTCAGGTGCGCGCCTTCTGACGGCGTTCCGCTGCCCGCTTGAGTCGCGACAGACTCATCCCGAAGACTTCGGAGCGCGGGCCCATCCGCAGATCGGGCCTTGAGGCGCAGCCCACGCACGGGCCGGGCGCGGGTTGAGTCTTGCGCGACTCAGGCGGGCGCGGGCCGGGCAAGGATGCCGGGCCCGGGCCCGGCGCGCCGGGCGCGGGTTGAGTCTTGCGCGACTCAGAGCCTGCGCGGGCCGGGCAAGGATGCCGGGCGCGGCGCGCCGCCCTACGCGTGCCGGAAGTGGAGCTGGAGCTCCAGCGTGCCGTGGTCGGCCACCGAGAGGACCATCATCGACTGCGGCGAGGTCATGCCGTAGTCGGCGAACGTGATCTCCAGCGAGCCCACCACCGTCACGACGCCACCTGACAGCTTCGCCTGGAGCGGGATCGACACGTCCTTCGTCACGCCGTGGAGTGTGAGCTTGCCCTGCGCGGTCACGCTCCAGGTCGCGCCGTCTGAGGGGGCGGTCGGCAGCTGGATCGGCGTGGTGAGCTCGAAGGTGGCCGTCGGGTACTGGCTGGTCTGGAGCGCCTGGTGCGTGAGCTGGCCGTCCCGCATGGGCTTGTCGCTCTGGAGCGCGGTGAGGTCGGCTGTGATCTTGGCGGCCGTGACCACTGAGCCCTGGAGCGTGAGTGAGCCCGACACCCTGGGCGTCCGCCCGACGGCCGTGGTGGAGCCGACGTTGGCGAGGTTCTCGGCCACGCGGTAGCCCACGAAGCTGGCCGAGAAGTCGGAGAACGAGCCGATCGACGTGTCCACGTTCCAGGTGCCGTCGAGGGAGCCGGACGCTCCGGCTGGCGCGGCCAGGACCGGTGACGAGGCCGACGACGCGATCGAGGGGTTGCCCGACGAGGCCGGTGCCGCCGTGGGCGCGGTCGATGACGCGGCGGCCGGGCCGGCCGTCGAGAGCGAGACGGCGGCCGGTGCGGAGCCGCCGAACATGTAGGCGACGCCGACAGCGCCGAGGGCCACGACGGCCACGACGGCGGCGGTGATGACGATCAGGAGGCGCGAACGCCTGCCGGGGGTGCGGGACGCGGTCATGTACGGTGCATTCCTCTGCGGTCACGGACGTGACCCCGTGACGGTGGCGATGTCGTCTTCGGTTCGTCTGAGAGGGGTGGCCGGATCATTCCGCGGCGAAGCCGCCCGCAAGTCCGGCATCAGCGGGGCGCGGTATCGTCGGCTGATCGCCGGCGGCCGCCGGTCACGCAGGACGGGAGGGCGGTGCATGGCTTCGGACTTCGAGGGCTTCCGCCCAGAGGCGCTCGACTTCCTCGTCGAGCTCGGGCTCAACAACGACCGGGCGTGGTTCGCGCCGCGAAAGGCCCGGTACGAGGCGCTGCTCAAGACGCCGCTCGAGCGGTTCTGCGCCGCGCTCGGCGAGGAGCTCACGGCCCGCGGCGTCCCCATGCGTGCCGACGAGCGCTCGCCGTTCCGGATCTACCGGGACGTGCGGTTCAGCAAGGACAAGTCGCCCTACAAGACGAACCTCGGCGCCAGCTTTCCGTGGGCGGGCGAGGGCGGCGGCGTGGGCGGGTACCTCCACCTCGCGCCCGGCGAGTCGTTCACCGGTGGCGGCATGTACCACCCGTCACCGGCACGCCTCGCCGCCTGGCGCAACGCGGTGGTCAACGACCGAGATGGCGTTCACGCCGCACTCGAACACCAGGCGTTCATGGCTGCGTACGGCACCGTCGACGCCGAGCCATCGCTCAAGCGCGCCCCGGCGGGCTTCGACCCAGCCGACCCGGACATCGAGCTGCTCAAGCTCAAGGACGTGGTCTTCGGCCACCCGCTGAGCGACGCGGATGTGCTGGAGGAGGACCTGCCCAGGCGAATCGTTTCGGACCTCGCCGCGTCGCTGCCGGTGATGCGGTACCTGGCGGCGCTGCCGGGCCTCGAGGAGGGATCCCCCGCCTGGCTGCGCTGACCACAGGCCGCCGGGCCGCGGGCGCGATGGGCCGGGCGCGCGGCGGGCCGGGGGACGGGGCGCACGGCCAGACAGACGGTTCCGCCTGCCCGACAATCGACGTGTGAGCCGTCGAGCCGTCGTCCTGTTCGCCGTCATGGCCGTGATCTGGGGCATCCCGTACCTGCTGATCCGCGTGGCCGTGGCCGAGGTGTCGCCGCCGGTCCTGGTCTTCGTCCGCACGAGCATCGGCGCGGCGGTGCTGCTGCCGATCGCCATCGTGCGGGTGGGCCTGCGCCCAACGCTGCGGCGGTGGCAGTGGGTGGTGGCGTTCGCGCTGACCGAGGTCGCGGGCCCCTGGGTGCTCCTGGGCTGGGCCGAGCAGCAGGTGACCAGCTCGCTGGCGGGGCTGCTCGTCGCGGGCGTGCCGCTGGTGGGCACCGTGATCGGCGTGCTCGCGGGTGGTCGGGACCGGCACGTGGGGACGACCGGCCTCTTGGGCCTGCTGCTTGGACTGGTGGGCGTGGCCGCGATCGCCGGCACGGATCTCAACGCGTCGAGCGCTGGGGCCATCGTCGCCATCGGGTTGGTCGTCCTCGGGTACGCCACCGGGCCCTGGATCCTCGCCCACAAGCTCGTCGGCGTCCCGGCGCTGGGCGTGATGGGGCCGTCGCTCGCGCTGTCCGCGCTGCTCTACCTGCCGTTCGCCATCGCGCAGTGGCCCACAACGCAGCCCAGCGAGCAGGCGATCGCGTCGATCGTGGTCCTCGGGCTCGTGTGCACCGCCCTCGCGTTCATGCTGTTCGCGGAGCTGATCGCCGCCGTGGGCCCCGTGCGCGCGACCGTGATCACCTACATCAATCCGGCCGTCGCGGCGATCCTGGGGGTCGCCCTGCTCGCGGAGCCGTTCACGCCGATGATGGCCGGGGGCTTCGCGCTGGTGATCGCGGGCTCCGTGCTGGCGACGCGGGGTCCCAGCTCGGGACGGTCAGCCGAGGTGTCGGGCTCGGAGGCGGCGCCCGCCTGACACGGTCCGGTCCCGCTCGTGCGCCGGTCAACGGGCGGAGGCCCGCGCCTCGTCCACGAACCGCCGCAGGAACGTCGCGACGGCGGCCCGCTCCGCGGGCGACAGCCCCTCGAGCGCCGCCTCGACCGCGTCGCCGCGCCAGCGGTAGGCCTTCTCCACCCGCTCGACCGCCGCCTCCACGATGCTCACCCGCACCACCCGCCGATCACCCGGGTCGCGTTCGCGGGCGACGTACCCCGCGCGCTCCAACTCGTCGACCACCCGGCTCGCCCAGCCCTGGGAGACGCCCAGCCCCGCCGCCAGCTGCCCGATCGTCTGGGGCCCGTTCCCGTAGATGTGGATCGCGGCCCGGATCACGTGCGAGGAGAGCGGCCCGGCGCCGCCACCGGGGTTGCTCGGCCCGGCGTGGGCTGCGAACGCGGAGTCCTGCTCTGGCGACGCGCCGGAGTCCGGCCCGCCGCGCCGACCGACGTGCCCCACCTGGAGCACCTCGACGAGGAGCTTGCTGATCTGGAGCGCGGTGTGCCCGACGGGCCGGGGTGCCGCACCCGACACCTCCGGCGACACCGCAGCCGCGTCAGCCGCTGCCGGGACGGGCAACCCCTCGACCGGCGTGCGGCAGCCGTCGGCCTTCGTCAAGGCGTGCACTGCTTCTGCAAGTGGGATCCCCTGTGAGCCTTCCGGACCTGCTGGCTGACCCGCTTGGCCAGCCGCCGATCCTGCGATGAACGGCCTCCACGCCAGATCGCGGGCGAGCCATCCCGTCCATCGTACGGGACGGCGGCCCTGCCGGATCGCGTCGAGCCTGCGGGCAGGGGCGCCGCGCCGGGACCACTGGCCCTGTCGCGAGCGACGGCCACTCCCCTACCGTGGGAAGCCGCATGGCGGCAGAGGACCGCCGGGAGGGATCGACCAGCATGCCCACCGTCGCCGAAGCTACGGCTGACTTCCTCGCACAGCGGCGCATCGCCGTCGCCGGCGTCTCGCGCACGGCCGCGGGGCACGGGGGCAACTACATCTACACGGCCCTCAAGAAGCGCGGCTATGAGGTGTTCGCGATCAATCCGAACGCCGACACGGTGGAGGGCGACCCCTGCTACCGCACCCTTGCGGACGTCCCGGGCGGCGTGGACGGCGTTGTGATCGCGACCAGCCCGAGCGCCGCCGGGGCGGTGGTGGACGACTGCATCAAGCTGGGCGTCAACCGGGTCTGGATGCACCGCTCGTTCGGCGGTGGGAGTGTCGATGACGCAGCCGCCCAGGCGGGGCGGGCGGCTGGCCTGACCGTGATCGCGGGCGCCTGCCCGTTGATGTTCGGCGCCAGGGCCGACATCGGGCACAAGTGCATGCGCTGGGTCATCGGCCACACCAAGGCCAAGCCCACCGCCAGTTGACCGCGGGGCCCGAGCGCGGGGCGAGTCCGTGGGCGCGATTGCCGCCTATTGCCCTGCGTCGCCGTTGCGAAGCGTTGCCGCGCCTCGGCATCCACGCTACAACTGACGCACACGGCGTTGCACGGTCGCCCGCGCGACCCGCGGACCGCACGCCGGCACCGTCCCGCCGGCATCGGTGCCGATCGCCCACGGGACGGGGAGGCCGCCATGTCCCAGACTCGCTCGCTGGCCGCCGTCATCGGCGTCGTCGCGACCATCCTGCTGGCCTGGCTGGTCAACCCCTGGGTCAGCGTCCCCGACAACCTGTCCAGTGTCGTGACCTGGGCGTTCTGGATTCTCGCCATCGCCCTCGTCGCGGTGCTCTACATCGACGCGCGCCGCGACCCGCGATCGGGGACAGTCGAGGTCGAAGGCCCCGGGTTCGCGAGGTTCCTGTTCAGCAACTCGCGCGCCGGCCTGGTCTGGCTGCCGATCCGCATCTTCCTGGGATTCAACTGGCTCGATGCCGGGTTCCACAAGCTTGCGGGACCCGGCTGGGTCGACGGCGGATCCGCCCTCAAGGGCTACTGGACGGCGGCGATCGCTGTGTCCGATACCGGCAAGGGGCCCATCACCTACGACTGGTACCGCGAGTTCCTGAGCTTCCTGCTCAACGGCGGCCACTACACGTGGTTCGCCCCGCTGATCACCTTCGGCGAGATCCTGGTGGGCATCGGGCTGATCGTGGGCGCGCTGACCGGCTTCGCCGCGTTCTTCGGCGCCTTCATGAACATGTCGTACCTGCTGGCCGGCTCAGCCTCGACCAACCCGGTCATGTTCGCGCTCGCGGTGGGCGTGATGATGGCCTGGAAGGTGGCCGGCTACTACGGCGTGGACCGCTGGCTGCTGCCAAAGCTGGGCACGCCCTGGGCGCCAGGCTCCGAGCCCGCGGGATCGGGCTCGTCGGTGCCCCCGTCGAACGGGCGCACCTGACCGGCCCACGGCCGCCCGCCGCCGCCACCGCGGCGACCCGCGCGTGGTGGCGCGACTCCGCCGACCCCGCGACCCGCGCGGCGCCTGCCGCCGGGTGCGCTACGCCGCCGCCGGGATCGGCTGTGTCCGGCGCGGCTCCTTGACCCAGATCAGCGGCAGCATGCCGAGGATCAGGTAGGCGACGGCGAGCACGAACGCCGCCCGCGCCCCGTTGCCGAAGGAGCCCGCGTCCACCGCGTCGAGCAGCGGCCCGCCGGTCGCGATGCTGAACACGCCGGCCATCGCCGTGGCGACGTTGCTGATGCCCATGTACCGGCCGCTCGAAGCGCCCGGGACCACCGAGGTCAGGAGCGCCCAGTCCACCGACAGGAACGCGCCCATGCCGGTGCCGAACAGCCCGGCCCCGAGGATGCCCTGGGGCGGCAGGGTGCCGTTGCCCGATGCGGTGGCGCACAGTGCCATGCCCGACGCGGCCACCAGGCAGGCCGCCCAGACCACCGGACGCCGGCCGATCCGGTCACCGATCCGGCCCGCCGGGATGACGGCGATGGCGTTGCCCACCACGACGGCGGCGATGAGCATCAGGTTAGGGGCGAAGGTGGCGTGCTGCTCGATGCCCAGCGTCCGCATCAGGAACAGGGGCGAGAAGTTGATCAGCATCGTCCCGCCCATGAGGATCAGCAGCCGCGAGGCGACGATCAGCAGGAAGTTCCGCTGCCGCAGGATGTCCGAGCCCCACGCCTCGCGGACGACGCCGATCCACGATCGTCCGGCCCGGTCGGGGGCCGGCGGCCCGTCGGGCACCCGCACGACCACCGAGAACATCATCGCGAACTCGAGCAGGCCCAGGGCCACGGTGCCCAGTGCGAACGAGTCGGTCGCCAGCGCCGCCGCAGCGATCCCGAAACCGCAGACCTGCCCCAGCACGCTGAACAGCCCGACCAGCGACGACGCGATGCCGGTCTGCTCCGCAGGCACGAGGTCGGGGATGTAGCCCTGGAACGGGCCCTGCGCGAAGTTGGCCGAGACCTGCAGCAGCATGATGAACGCGGCGATCGCCACCAGGTCGCTCGAGAGCGCGATGCCGGCGAGGAACACGAGGTCGAGCGTCGAGCCGATCACGATGTAGGGCTTGCGCCGGCCCCATCGCGACGCCGTGTAGTCGGACAGGACGCCCACCGTCGGCTGGACGAGGGCCGCGATGACCGAGCCCGCCACCGTCAGGCGGAACAGGGTGCCCCCCACCTCGCGCTGCGCGTCGGGCCCGAGCGCGCCCGTCGCCATGCGGCCGTCGAGGATCTGGCTGAGCCCGATGAACACCGACGACAGGCCGAGCCAGTACAGGCTGATCCGGATGAGCGAGCTGACCGAGAGGCGGGCCGCGGGCCGCGCGAGGCCGGCGGCCGCCGGTGTGGGGACGGCCACCTCGGCAGTCACGGTCAACCTCCCTGTCCCTCCGTCATCGTCACGCTGGCTGGACCGCGAGGCTGTCGCGGAGGCGACGCCGGGCCCGGCAGAGCAGTGTGCGCGTTGCCTGCCCTGTCCTGCCGATCAACCCTGCAATCTCGGCCGGCTGGTAGCCCTCGCCCTCGAGGAGGAGCGCGCGGCGGGTCTCGCTCGGCAGCGTGTCGAGCGCGGCGTGGAGCTCGCGCTGGCCCTCTCGGCGGAGGACGGCGGTCTCGGGCGCCTCCTCGGCGTCCTCGGACGGACGGAGGTGACCCGCCCAGCGCGCCCGCTTGCGCGACCAGTCGATCACGCGGTTGGCCGCCACCCGGTGCAGCCAGGCGAGCTCGTTGTCGGGCAGGTCGCCCCGCTGGCCGGCGCGGATCAGCTCGAGGAAGGCCTCCTGGACGATGTCTGCGGCGAGCTCATCGTCGCGGGTGGAGCGCAGGACGCTCGCGAACAGGCGGTCGCGATAGGCGTCGTACGCGACCCCTGCGTCCCAGACCGGGGTGAGCCGGCTGGGCGCCCGTTCGCCGGTCTCGCAGGCGCTGGCGGTGGCGGTCACGGTTGGCTCCTTGCAGCTCGGCTCGGGCTCCCGGGGCGGGTCCCGAGGCACAGCGAAGGTGTAGGGCGCCGGGCGTCCCGGGCGCATGGGGACGACGTCCCGGTCGGCCGGGAAGACGCAGGGGCAGTTCAGTCGCGAGCGGGCCGGGGACTCGACCGAGAGCCTGCGAAACCGCCGAAACGCGCCACCGGCAGGCGCCTACCATTCAGCGCGCCAGACTCGGAGGGGACATGGATTCCTCGGTCCCGACGTCGCCCGCTGACCCGTCCTGCCGCCTGCGCGTCATCGTGGTGGATGACCACCCGATGTACCGCGAGGGCCTGCGCCTGACCCTCACGGCGAGCCGCGACTTCGAATCCATCGCTGAGGCGCCGGACGCCGAATCCGCGCTCGAGATGGTCGCGCAGACCCGTCCCGACATGGTGCTCATGGACCTGCGGCTGCCGGGCATGAGCGGCATCGAGGCCACCCGCCGGATCGTCGCCGCCGATCCCAGCGTCCGCGTCGTCGTGGTGTCGATGCTCGAGGACGACGACTCGATCTTCGCGGCCATGCGGGCCGGCGCCCGGGGTTACCTGCTCAAGGGGGCAGACCGAGACGAGCTGCTGACCGCGCTCCGGGCCGTCGCCCACGGGGAGGTCATCTTCGGCGCGGCCGTCGCCCGGCGGGTCATGGCGTTCTTCACCGGGCAGATGCCCACGGCCGCTGCGGCCGCCTTCCCGGAGCTGACCGAGCGGGAGCGCGAGATCCTGGAGCGGCTCGCCCGGGGCGACCCCAACCAGGCGATAGCCCAGCAGTTCGGGCTCTCGGACAAGACCGTGCGCAACCACGTCTCGAGCATCCTCAACAAGCTCCAGGTGGCCGATCGCGCGCAGGCCATCGTCCGGGCGCGCGACGCCGGCCTGGGCTCGGCCTGACGGCGCCTGACAGCCGCGGGGGCTCCTCCACGCGTCGGTCCGCTCGGCCCGGCCGCGCTGTCCGCGGTGAATCCTGGCAATAGGGCATGCGCCGCAATTGCCCCGGCCGCCTCGGGGGCCACCATACCGAGCATGCCGCTGCGGTCGGGTGGGTTGACGACACGGCGATTGTCCGGGCACTGGCGGTTCGGATCATCGAGCGGTCTGGGCACGCGTGCTGGTCCTTCCCCCGGCACACGGACCTGCTCGAGTTCGACCCAGACGAGCCCCTCGACGTCGTGGTGCTCCAAACGGAGGGCCCCGTGCCTCCCCGCCTGACCCAGCAGCGGCTGCTCGCGCAGTGCCCACACAGGGCGATCGCCCTGGCGAGCGGCCATTCGGTCGAACGCCTCCGGGACCTGCTTGGCGTGGATCCGGCGAGGTTCGACCGCTTCATCCCCCAAGCCGTTCGACCCGCGGACGCTGGCCGCCTGGCTCGACGGCATCGAGGGCATCGCTGCACCCGGCGCTCACCAGGAGTCCGCGGACATCCGCATCGTCCCGGTCCATGGTCTGCGGCTCTCGCCGACGCCCGTCTGGCGCCGGCGGCTGGAAGTTCGGCCTAGCCCGTCACCGGCAGCGTCGCGCGGACCACGGTCCAGCCTTCGGGCGTCCGGTCCACGCCGAGCGAGCCCCCCAGTTCGGCGCAGCGCTCGCGCATCGACATCATCCCCACGCCCGCGCCGCGCCCTGAGGCGAACCCCTCGCCGTCATCGGACACCTCGATTACCAGGACGCCATTGCCGCTCAGGCGCACGCGACACCGGTGGGCCCGGGCGTGCCGGACGACGTTGGTCATCGCCTCGACGGCAATCCGGTAGGCGGCCGCCTCCACGGCGGCATCGAGCGGCGGCAGCGACCCGGGGCACGCCACCTCGATGGCGACACGCTCCCCCTCGGCGCCCCCGGCGAGGTCGTTGGCGCGGTGGCGGATCGCCTCGACGACGCCCAGCTCGTCGAGCGCGGGTGGCCGCAGCTCGCGTGTGAGTCGACGGATCTCGGCGACCGCGCCCTGCGTGTCGTGCTTGAGCGCCTCGAGCGCATGGTCAGCTGCATCGGGGTCCGAGCGGAGCACGTCGCGCGCGAGGTCCACCTTGAGGGTCATCGCGGCCAGCATCGGCCCGATCCCGTCGTGGAGGTCGCGCCGGATCCGGCGGCGCTCCTCCTCGCGCGCCACCACGAGCCGGCGGCGCGACGCGAGCAGCACGTCAACCTCGAACATCCGGCTCCGCAGCGTCCCGACGATGAGGACCACGGCCAGCGGCAGACCCAACGCGGCGACGCTTGACCGCCCGACGAGCACCTGACCGGTCAGCAGCAGCGGCAGCTCGGTCAGGCCGCCGACCGCGAGCGCGACGGCCACGCACGCCGCCGCCACGACGCGCAGCCAGAGGTCATGCCGAGCGGGCGTGCGCAGGTACGCGCGTGCAATGGCGACGAGCACAAGCACGATCATCGCGAGCACGACGACGGCGAGGACGCTGTCCCACGTCCCGAACCACGCGAGCGAGCTGGCGTTCTGGGCCCGCGTCACCGCCATGCCGGCCACGAGCGCCGCCTGGGGGGCGAGGTACAGCGAGGCGATCACCCATGGCCGTCCGGCCACCGCCTCCCAGCGTCGCGGCCAGGACACCAGCACGTGGACCACCGACGACCAGAACAGCAGGTGCATCGGGAGAGTCAGGAGGTACATGGCGAACGCCGGCTCGGGGCGGATCAGGTCGGAGGGCCGCAGGCCGAGCTGCCAGATCAGAGCGCTCGCGATGTTGGCGGCCGAGCCGACGAGGAACCCCCGCCGCCATGCCTCGACCGGCCGCCGGAGCCAGGCGAGCGCGGCCACGAGACCCTGCACGAGGGTGTAGACGAGCAGCGGGAGACCGCTCAGGACGAGCCCGCCGACCGGCTGCGAGCCGAGCGGGACGGAAACGGAAACGGTGGCGCCGTCACGCAGGACGTCATAGCCGAGCGTGCCCGGCAGCGGGCCGAGGGCGGCGCCAGCGAGCAGCGCATCGGCCTGCGCCTCGAGCGGACGGCCGCCCATCGCGGTGATCACGTCCCCGTCGCGGAACGGGCTGTTGGCCCCGAGGGCGAGCACCCCGACCCCGTGGCTCGTCCAGGGCCAGGCGTCCGACGAGATGACGGCAGGCTCGCTCGGCAGCGTGATGCGGACCCAGGCGAAGCCGACACCGGCCGCGAGGAGCGCCGCGGTGAGCGCGAGGGTCGCCCAGGCCCCGGCCCGGCCGTGGCCGTGGCCGTGGCCGCGACCGCTCGCAGTCCCGCTCGCCTGCGCCATCCCCGGCCTCCTTTGCGCCGCGACGCGGTCCCCGATTCCTCGCCCTGCGACAAGGGCACGGGTGCCGCCGCAACGACGCCAAGCGTTGCACACGGCGAGCGCGCTCGTCGCCCGTCCGGGCCGCCGCGCGCGGTCCGGCAAAGCAAGGTGACGTGCGGACGGCCCGACCGTGTCAGGGTCGGGCCGTCGAGCGCGAGCCGGGTGCGGCCGGGAGCGAGGAGACGGCCTGGACCGTGCGCCAGGCGGCCACAGCGTCCATGGCGGCATGTGAATGACCACTGACAACTTCCGCACCCCTGCCCATAGGCCCGTCCGGGTCGGGACCGGTGGACAGGGGCACGACGCGCGCGCGGTCAGTATCCTGCCCGTGCACGGCAGCCTGCCGCACGGTACCGGAGGCGCGGCAGAAGGAGTTCTCATGCTCGAAGGCATTTCGCCGGTTCACATCATCCTGATCCTCGTGATCGCGCTGATCGTCGTGGGACCGGGCAAGCTGCCCGAGGTCGGCGGGGCGATCGGCAAGAGCATCCGCGAGTTCCGGAAGGCCGCATCGGGCCAGGATGACGAGCCCGCCGCTCCGGCCGCCCCTGCCCCGGCCCCACCGGCGCCGGCTCCCGCGCCTGTCGCCGCACCGCCCGCTGTCCCTGTTGCCGCCCCGGCCCAGCCCGCTCCCGCGCCGCCCGCGCCGCCCGCG
>JAJXUG010000009.1 GCA_021783095.1 Chloroflexota bacterium
CGTGCTGCTCCAAGTGCTCGACGACGGGCGCCTCACCGATGGCCAGGGCCGCACGGTCGACTTCCGGAACACCGTCGTGATCATGACCTCCAACGTGGGCTCGCAGCAGATCGCCGCCTTCAGCGGCCGCACGGACGCCGAGTCCTACGAGGCGATGAAGCGCCAGGTCACCGACCAGCTGCGGGGCGTCTTCCGGCCGGAGTTCCTCAACCGCGTGGACGAGGTGATCGTGTTCCACTCGCTCACCGATGCGGACCTGGCGGCGATCGTGGGGCTGCTGGTCAGCGACCTCGAGCACCGGATCGCGGCCAACGACCTGGTGCTCCAGCTCACGCCGGCGGCGCTGACCGTGATCCAGCGCGAGGGCACCGACCCCGCGTACGGCGCCCGGCCGCTGAAGCGCACCATCCAGCGCCTGGTGGAGAACCCGTTCGCGCGGGCGATGCTCTCGGGCTCGTTCCATCCGGGCGACACCGTGGTCGCGGATGCGGACCCGGTCAGAGGCACGCTGGTGTTCTCCACCGAGGGCGCATCAGTGGTCTCGGACCCGTCGGAGCGGCGCGATGCGCGGACGCCGGGCGGCGGACCGGGCACCGAGGTCCGAGAGCCGGCCGGCGTGGGCGGGCGGGCTCCTGCCTTCGACCTGCCGCCGCTCGACGAGGACAAGAAGAAGCCCGACGGCGGGCTGGTCAACTAGTCGCAGCACGGCAGGCCGGCGTGCGGTTCGAGGACGTCGTTGCGCGGCTTGAGCCGCTGCCGGCGGTGCTGCCCGAGGGGCCGCCCTCCCTGATGCCGATGCTCCACGACGCGGGCGGATCGCGTCCCGTCCCCGGGCTTGACATGCCCGGTGCGAGCGGGCGCCCGGCAGCCGTGCTGGTGCTGCTCTACCCCGACGACGCCGGTGACGCGCACCTCGTGTTGACCGAGCGCACGGACCGAGGTGGCCACCACTCGGGCGAGGTGTCGTTCCCGGGCGGCCGCGCCGAGCACGAGGACGCCGACCTCGAGGCGACGGCCCTCCGCGAGGCCGCCGAGGAGGTCGGGCTCGACCCCGCGGAGTGCGGCCTGAAGGTCCTGGGCCGCCTGCCCGCGATGTGGGTCCCAGTGTCGGACTTCGTGGTCACCCCGATCGTGGCGGTTGCCGCCCGGCGCCCGTCCATGCGCCCCCAGCCCACCGAGGTCGCGGCGATCCTGCAGCTGCCGGTGGCGGCGATCCTGCCGTCCGCCCCGCTGGTGACCCGCGAGCGTGAGTTCCGGGGCCGCCGGCTGACCTACGGCGCCTACCCCATCGACCACCTGCCGGGCGCCTCGGCGAACCTCGTCGTCTGGGGGATGACGGGGCGCGTCCTCGGCGGCCTGGGCGCATGGCTGGCCCGCGAGGTCTCCTGAGCGCCACGGATTGGCGAGGCCGCCACCTGTCGCGTACCCGGAATGGTTCGATTTGCCCGTCCGGGCGTCCACCCACACCGTGGTCACGATGATCCCGTCAGTCGAGACGAAGGTCACCTCCACTCCCACGTGGTGAAGGCGCCATCGCAACCAGCTCGCAGTCGCCGACCGCCGCACCGTCCCCCACGCGTTGCATCCGGACGGTCCCCCTTCGAGCGCCGTGACCGAGGCTTCGGCTCGCATCCCCTCTTGAGGCGACGGGGCCGAGACAGGTGTGTCGCGGCTGGATCAAGCCTGGCGGCCCACTGGGCGTCTCGCCGGGTGATCGACCCCGGCGTTTGGTGCACGGGGCGGCCCTGTCGGCGGGCGCGGCGCCGGCCGGTCCGCTGGGTGCTGCGAATCGCTACCCCGCGGTGCGCCCGGTCGCACGTGGCGGACCCGCTGGAACGGGAACCGCCGACAGGTCCGCTGGCTGCGCCCGGGGGGCGGGGGCGCGCACGAGAGCGTGCACGGGGCGGCCCTGCCGGCGTGCGCGGCGCCGGTCAGCGGGTCGAGACGGTCAGTCCGGCTCCCCCTCGGCGGCACCGGCCCCGGGACGCCTGGGTCGGGGCGCGAGCGAGCCCACGCCCCGCGTGACGGGCCGCGAAGGCGGCGGCGTGGGCGCCGGCGCGTCGTCGGGATTGGGGTCGTCGCCTGCGCCGAATGCGAGCAGCCTCGGGTCCTCGGCCAGCTCCACGACGATCGCGCGCATCGGCACACCGTCGGTCCACGCCGCGTGGAGCACATCCGGCGGCCACACCACCGCCTCGCCAGCGGCGACCCGCGTCCGCTCGTCGCCCACGCCCACCCAGCCTCCGCCCTCGATCACGAGGAACAGGGTCGTGCGGGGGCTCGAGTGCGGCGTGATGCGCGCCTGGCGTCCGAACGCCAGCTCGGCGATGAGCCCCGACCCGCGGGATTCGATGATCTGTGCCTCGATCCCCACCGTGCCGGGCGGCCCGTCGGGTCGCCGGTGCCCAACGCCGAACCGCCGGACCTCGATGCTCACAGCGGGGACGCCAGGGCGCTCGTCGGGCGGACGGCCCTACCGACGGCGGCGCCGGCGGCGCGACGTCTTGGACCGGATCGTCGTCTCGGGATGCGCAAAGCGCTCTCGCGTGAAGTAGCGCTGCTTGGCCAGCTGGCGCTCGTACGCCGCGAACTCGGGCGGGAACTTGCGGTACCGGATCCAGACCGTGAAGGCCAGACCGCTGAACAGCGTGCCGAGCACGAGGATCAGATCGAAGCTGAAGACCCAGTAGACGAGCATCAGCGACGCCGTGATCACGGCGGTCCACATCAGCCACTCGTACATCTGGACGTACACCGCGTGGCGGCGCAACTGCCGCGAGCGGATGTTGTACACCGCGACAGCGGCGATCAGCCAGAGCAGCGAGGCCCACGTGAGCGGCCCATGCAGGTCGGGCACGTTGTGTTGGGTGAACGCCTTGAAGAGGTATTCCCAGGGAAGGAGCTGCACGCGTGACGTCTCCACGTCGGCCGGACTTGCCGGCGAGGTGATGGGCCGTCCGAGTATGCCATGGGGCCGGGGTATACTCGAGCCTCAGAATTGCGCCAGCCTGAGTGGAACCCGGGCACATCCGGGTCGGCCGCCCACCGGCGCGAGAGCCACCCGCCGCAGGAGGAACAGCGCAGGTGCGTGCGCTGCTGTCGGTCGCCAACCGTGACGGGATCTCGGCGTTCGCGCGCGAGCTCGCCAGCTTCGGCGCTGAGCTCTTCGCCACCGACGGCACCCGCGAGCACCTGGCCGCGGACGGCATCGAGGCGGCCTCGGTCAGCGACCTCACGGCGGTTCCCCCGCTTGTCGGCGGTCAGGTGAGGACGTTCCACCCCGCCATCTACGGCGGGATCCTCGCCCGCCGAGACGTGCCGGAGCAACTCGAGCAGCTCGCCGAGCACGGCATCGGCCTCATCGACCTCGTCGTCGTCAACGTCAAGCCGTTCGCGCCCGAAGTCGGCAAGCGCCACGTCGGCATCGACGAGGCGATCGAGATGATCGACGTCGGCGGCGCCGCGCTCCTGGCAGCGGCCGCGCGCAACGCCGCGGGCGTGGTCGCCGTGGCGAGCCCCACACACTACGAGGCCGTCCTCGAGGAGCTGCGCTCGCTGGGCCAGGTGTCGGCCGACACGCGCTACCGGCTGGCCGCGGACGCCTACAGCGCCGTCGCCGCCTACTACGCCGAGATCGCCGCGTACCTCAACCAGATCTCGAACAACAACTACCCCCAGCGCCTGGCGCTGGTGCTCGAGAAGGTCAGCGACCTTCGCTACGGCGAGAACCCGCACCAGCGCGCCGCGTTCTACCGCGAGACGACGCACCGGTCCGGCACCCTCGCCGACGCGGCCCAGCTCGCCGGCGAGGCGCCGACCTTCAACAACCTGCTCGACCTCGACGCCGCCTATCGGATCGCCCTTGACTACACGGCGCCCACGGTCGTGATCGCGAAGCACACGGACCCAGTGGGGCTGGCCTCCGCATCCGAGCTGGTCGAGGCGTACCGGCGGGCGCTGGACACCGATCCCGTCGCCAGCTTCGGCGGCATCGTCGGCGTCAACCGCGAGCTCGACGGCGCCACCGCCCGCGAGATCGCCGCCAACTCGTACGAGGCGGTCATCGCGCCCGGGTACTCCGAGGCCGCGGAGGGGATCCTGACCGCCCGGCCCGGTCTCGAGCTGCTATCGGTCCCGGCCTCGCCGACCGACGGCATGCGCGACTACGGGATCGCGAACCTCGACTTCAAGCGCGTCGCCGGCGGCCTGCTGGTCGAGGCGCTCGACCGGCTCGACATCGACCGCGGCCAGCTCCAGGTGGTCACCCGACGCCACCCGACGCTCGGCGAGCTCACCGACCTGCTGTTCGCCTGGCGCGCCGTCCGCCACGTCCGCTCCAACGCCATCGTCCTGGCCCGGAACGGCGCGACCGTCGGCATCGGCGCGGCGCAGGCCAGTCGAAGCGTGGCCGTGGACATCGCCCTGCGGCGCGCCGGTGACCGGGCGAAGCTTGCGGTCATGGCGTCGGACGCCTACTTCCCCTTCCCGGACGGGATCCAGATCGCGGCCAACGCCGGCGTCACCGCGATCATCCAGCCCGGCGGCTCGATCCGCGACGAGATGGCGATCGAGGTCGCCAACCGGCACCACCTCGCGATGGTCTTCACCGGGCGGCGCCACTTCCGGCACTGACCCACCCGCACATCCCAGCCTGAACGCGACGCACCGCCCGCGTCAACCCCGACCCCCGCCGGCGCAGCCGGCCCCAGCGACCCGGAGGCCCCGATGGAACAGCTGCTGGCCCTCGAGATGGTCCGCGTGACCGAAGCGGCGGCGATCGCATCGGCCCGGTTCATGGGCCGCGGCCTGCGCGACGAGGCGGACGCCGCCGCGACCGAGGCGATGCGCCGGGTGATGGACGAGGCGAACATCGCGGGGACCATCGTCATCGGCGAGGGTGAGCGCGACGAGGCCCCGATGCTCTACATCGGCGAGCTGGTGGGCCGACGGGACCGGTCCGGCGACGCGGCGGCGGTGGACATCGCGGTGGACCCGCTGGAGGGCACGAACCTCGTGGCCACCGGCCAGGGCGGCGCGCTGACCGTCCTCGCCGCCTCTGAGCGCGGAGGTCTCACCCACGCGCCGGACACGTACCTCGAGAAGCTGGCGGTCGGCCCGATCGCGGCCGGGTGCGTGGACATCACCCGGCCGCCGGCCGAGAACTGCCACCGCATCGCGGACGCCCTCCGGCGCAAGGTCACCGACATCACGGTGATCATCCTCGACCGGCCGCGCCACGCCGACCTCATCGCCGAGGTGCGCTCGACCGGCGCGCGGATCAAGCTCATCACCGACGGCGACGTGTCGGCGGCGATCTCGTGCGCCGTCTCGGGCACCGGCGTCCACGCGGTCATGGGCATCGGCGGGGCGCCCGAGGGGGTCATCACCGCCGCTGCGCTGCGGTGCCTGGGCGGCGAGCTCCAGGCGCGGTTCCGCTTCCGCAACGACGAGGAGCGCGAGCGCGCCAAGACGATGCTGGGCCACGCCGACGAGACGAAGGTCTTCCGGACCGAGGACCTCGCGTCGGGCGAGAACCTGGTCTTCGCGGCGACCGGCGTGACCGGCGGGGACCTGCTCGAGCCGGTCCGCTTCTTCGGCGGCGGCGCCCGGACCCACTCGCTGGTGATGGCCTACCAGGCCAAGCAGGTGCGGTTCATCGACACCGTGCACATGTTCGACCGGGACCGCCCGCCGGCCGTGCGGCTGTAGGTTCGAGAGGCGTCCCATGAACCTCGTCAGCGGGCGCGTCCGCTCCGTGATGGCCACCCTCGAGGCGCGCGACGCCGCCGACCGAACGGACGGCACGCCACAGGAGCTGCGCCTGCGCGCGATCCGGCCCGAGGTCGGCCAGATGCTGGTCACGCTGATCGTCGCGATGGGCGCCCGGACGATCGTCGAGGTGGGGACCAGCAGCGGGTACTCGACCCTCTACCTCGCCAGCGGCGCGCGCCGGACCGGCGGGCGCGTCGTCACCTACGAAGTCGACCCGGCCAAGGTCGAGCTGGCGGGCGGTTCGTTCGCGGACGCCGGCGTCGATGACATCGTCGAGCTCCGGCATGCCGACGGCGTCGCCGGGCTGGCGTCGATCGCGGGCCGGGCGGACCTCGTCTTCCTTGACGCCGAGAAGGGCGACTACCTTGGCGCGCTGGGCCCGGCGATCGAGGCGCTGCGGCCCGGCGGCCTGCTGGTCGCCGACAACCTGATCTCGCACGAGGCCGATCTCGCCGGCTTCCGCGAGGCCGCCCTCTCCGACACGAGGCTGGTGGGCCTGGTGGTGCCGATCGGACGGGGCGAGCTCGTGGCGGCGCGACTGTGAGCGGTGGAACCGACCCGCGCCGCATCGTGGCCCGGCTGGTCAGCCCAGGGGTCTCCAGCCGTCGCCGCTCCACGTCGCGACCGCCCGCGCCGCGCCCTCGCCCTCCGCCGCGCGCTGTCGGTCGGCGGCACCGGCGACCGTCTCGTCCCAGCCCGGCGGCACCAGCCGCGGCGCGAGGTCAGCGAGCGGCGCCAGCACGAACAGGCGGTGGCGCGCCTCCGCGTGTGGGACCGTCAGCGGCAGGGCGGCCTTGGCGGGGTTCGCGCTCCTGCCCGCGTCGGGACGCTCGACGGAGATCGCGTGGCGGCCGAACACCAGCAGGTCGAGGTCCACCTCGCGCGGCCCCCAGCGCTCCCGCTGCCGGCGGCCGAATGCGCGCTCGATGTCCTTGAGCACGACCAGCAGCTCCGACGCCGACGCTTCGGGCGACGCGTCCGGCGCCACGACCATGTCCAGCGCCGCGACCGCGTTGCGGAACTCCGGCTGGTCGAGCACCCCGACCGGAGCGGTCGCATACAGCCGGGATATGCCGCGGAGCCGGAGTCCGGGCGTTGCCGCCAGGGCGCGCACCGCATCGGCAAGCGTGGCGGCAGCGTCACCGACATTGGCTCCGAGCCCAACGTACGCGCGCACCCGAGCCACGGTCGCCACCTCCTGTCCGGCCGACGTCCCCCGCGACGAAGGAGCCCGACGATACTCCGATCCGCGCGCGGCGCTCCGCGTGGCCGCACCACCAGTAGCATCAGCGGCGTGACGAGCCACGAGCCATGACCGGGACGCCCGGCTACCGCGTCGAGCCGGTCCCCGATCCCGAGCAGGTGGGCGAGGACGAGGCCCTCGTCGAGGCGCTCCGCGACGAGATCCGCCGCGACGGTCCGGTCACCTTCGCCCAGTTCATGGTGCGCGCCCTCTACGAGCCGGGCCACGGCTACTACCGGCGGGAGGAGCCCGGGCCCGGGCGCGCGGGCGACTTCATCACGGCGCCGGAGGCACACCCGATCTTCGGCGCCGCGGTCGGCCGGCTGGCGACGCAGGCCTGGGAGGCCCTCGAGCGCCCGAACCCGTTCACGATCACCGAGCCGGGCGCCGGGACGGGCGCGCTGGCCGCGGGCCTGCTCGCCGGCCTCCGGGACGACGCCGGCCCGATGCTCGACGCGGTCCGCTACCGGCCGCTCGAGGTGGAGCCGGCCCGGCTGACGACGCTCCGGGCGCGCCTGGCCGCGGACGACCTCGAGGCGCACCTGACACCCGACCAGCTTCCCGACGAGCCGGTCGAATCCGGCGCCGTCATCGCGAACGAAGTCCTCGACGCGCTCCCGGTCCACCGCGTCGTCGGCCGAGCGGGCGGCCTGCGCGAGCTGCTCGTCGGGCTCAACGGAGACGGGCGTTTCGTGCAGGTCGAGGCCGAGCCCACGACGCCGCGACTCGCGGAGCGCCTCGAGGCCGAGGCAGTCGCGCTCGACGACGGCCAGGTCACCGAGGTCTGCCTCGGCATCGACGCCTGGCTGGCGGGCGCGACCAACCACATCGCCCGCGGCATCATCGTGCTCATCGACTACGCCGCCGAGCCGGCCGCCGTCCACGGCCCGTGGCGCCCCACCGGCACCCTGCGGACCTTCGCCCGTCACGCGGTCGGAGCCGACCCGTTCCGCCACGTCGGCCGCCAGGACATCACGGCGACCGTGGACCTCGCCGCCGTCCGCGCTGCGGCGGCTCGCGCCGGGCTCGCGCCCCTCGGCGAGACCACGGCGGGCGAGCTGCTCGCGGCCGCGGGCGACGACCTGCCGAGCCGCTACCTCGGGCGCCCGGGCGCCACGCTCCAGGATGCGCTCACCCTGCGCTCCGCCCTCGCCCGGCTCCTCGACCCGCGGGGACTCGGCGGGTTCCGCGTGCTCGCATTCGGCCGCGGCATTCCGGCGGGCGTCCGCCTCGACGCCCTGCGCAGGCTCGCCAGACCGGGCAGCCAGGCCCGCTGAGGTGGTTCGCGGGAACAGCCCGATTGGAGCGCATCCCGGCCGCTCGCCGAGGCCGTCGCCCAGCAGCACAACTGGCCGTCCGCTGCCGCGCATCTGAAAGGTCCGCTCGGCCCGCCACGAAGGGCTGCAGGACCTCTCCGGCCGGGTCTCCGCTGCTAGAATGGCCCCTGTTTGTGGGCGCGCATGCCCACGCGCGCCTGGCAACACCGCATCGTGCACGAGGGCCGGCACCCTGTTCCGGGACCTGCCCGCGTCCGACCTCGAGGACTTCGTGGACCAGCTCTGGGGCAATCTCTGGTACGTCGGGGGTTTCGCAGTCGCAGGCACGCTGTTCGTCTTCGGGACGATCGGGCTGGCCTGGCTGATCTCCCACCGGACCCGCGGCGACGAGCACAAGGGCTACCCCTACGAGTCGGGCATCGACACGTTCGGCGACAGCCACGCGCGGTTCGGCATCTCGTTCTACATCTACGCCCTGATGTTCGTGGCGTTCGACGTCGAGATCGTGTTCATCTTCCTGTGGGCGCTGATCTTCAGCGCCGCGACCGATCCGCTCGTGCCGTTCGTGAGCATGCTGATCTTCGTGGCGGTGCTGATGCTCGGACTCGCCTACGCATGGCGCAAGGGAGTGCTCTCGTGGCGATGACCCCCGGCGGCGCAGAGACCGCCGCGCAGGCCGCCGAGGACTCGGCCCCCGGCGGCGAGGCCGCACTGGTCAAGGCCGCGCCCGGCGACGTGAGCTCCCCGATCATCGTCCCCAACACCCTCTGGACCTCAGCCCGGCCGAACTCGTACGAGAGCACCGCGGCGCGATTCACGCACCTGCGGGAGCTCGAGCACTCGGACCTGATGCTGTCCGACACGGCGCGCTGGGGCCAGCTCGAGGTGATCCCCACCAAGGCCGACCTGATCATCGACCTGATCCGCATGAACAGCCTCTGGCCGCTGCTCTCGGGCCTCGCCTGCTGCGCCATCGAGATGATGTCCGCGGCCACGTCCAAGAACGACATGGACCGCTGGGGCATGTTCCCGTTCCGCGCTTCGCCCCGCCAGGCGGACGTGCTCATCGTGGCCGGCACGCTGACCACGAAGATGGCCGGCCCGCTCGTCCGGCTCTGGGAGCAGATGCCCGAGCCCAAGTGGTGCGTGGCGATGGGCGACTGCACCTGCTCGGGCGGCCGCTACAAGCGCTCCTACTCCACCATCGAGGGCATCGACCGCGTCATGCCGGTCGACGTCTACGTCCCCGGCTGCCCGCCTCGCCCCGAGGGCCTCATCTACGGGATGATGAAGCTGGGCCAGCTCGTCAAGGAGCGGCGCGGCCACTGGCCCGAGCACCCGATCGGCCCCAACGTGCCGCAGGACGTGTAGCGATGGACCGAACGCTCAGGACCCGCCTCGCCGCGAAACTCGCGGACCGGCTGACGGGGCCCATCCGCCAGCGCCACGACCAGACGGAGATCCGGATCCGGCCGGCGGACCTGATCGAGGTGATGCGCGTCCTGCACGACGATCCGGAGCTCGAGTTCGTCATCCTGGCGGACCTCGCCGGCGTCGACACCGGCGACACGATGCAGGTGGTCTACCACCTGTGGTCGAACAAGACGCCGGACTGGCTGCGCGTCATCGCCGAGGGCCTGCCCCGCGGCGACCCGCGCGCGCCGTCCCTCACGGGCCTGTGGCCGGGCGCCGAGTGGATGGAGCGCGAGGCCTACGACATGCTGGGCATCGTGTTCGAGGGCAACCGCGACCTGCGACGCATCTACATGCCGCCCGACTACAAGAGCTTCCCGCTGCGCAAGGACTTCTACCTGCCCGACGATTCGGCGCGCGGGCCCGGCGGGGGCGTTCGCCACGTGGAGGAGCCCTACGCGCCCCTGGCGGCGACGACGCGCAGCATCCGCCGGACGGTGAAGGCCTGATGACCGCTCCCGTGCAGCCCCACTACCCGCACCCGTCCGCGGATGATCCGCGGATCATGCTCGACGCCCAGATCGGCCAGTACGAGCAGGTCCCGCCCTATCCCCCGCGCACCGAGCGCGAGGCCGAGTTCTACACGCTCGGCGACGGCGAGATGTTCCTCAACATGGGCCCCCAGCACCCGTCCACCCACGGCGTGCTCCGGGTGGTGCTCAAGATCAACGGCGAGAAGGTCGTGGACCTCGACCCGGTGCTCGGCTACCTGCACCGCGGCGTCGAGAAGCTGTGCGAGAACAGCGACTACCACCACATCATCAGCCAGATCGACCCGCTCGAGTACGTCAGCTCCCTGTTCATGGAATGGGCGCCGGTCATGGCGTTCGAGAAGCTGATGGACGTCCAGGTGCCGCGCCGCGCGGAGTACATCCGGGTCCTCACGGGCGAGCTCCTGCGGATCGCGAGCCACGCCCTGTTCCAGGGCTGGATGGCGCTCGACCTCGGCGGCCTCACGCCCATCCTGTACTCGTTCATCGAGCGCGACGAGATCGTCGAGATGCTGGCCGCGGTCACGGGCCAGCGGATGCTGTTCAACTACTTCCGCATCGGCGGCGTGAACGGCGACCTCAACCACGAGTTCATGTCCCGCCTGGGCGACTGGATGAGCCGCGCGGCCGTCCAGCACGAGGCCAACATCGGCCTGCTCAACGAGAACGAGATCTTCGTCCGCCGGATGCGCGACATCGGCCGCGTGGACCGCGACACGGCGCTCCGGATGGGCGTCACCGGGCCCAACATCCGGGCTGCCGGCATCCCGTTCGACGTCCGCCGCGCCCATCCGTACTCGGTCTACCCCGAGCTCGAGTTCAACGTCCCGGTCCGCGGCTCCAACGGCGGCGGCGACTCGCTCGACCGCTACCTGCTCCGCCTCGACGAGGTGCGCGAGAGCATCCGGATCATCGACCAGTGCCTCCACGAGATGCCCGACGGCCCGGTCATGGCCCGCCTGCCGCGGCTCATGCGGCCGCGCCCGGGTCGCGCGTGGGCCGCGGTCGAGTCGCCGCGCGGCCTGTTCGGCACGTACGTGATCTCCGACGGCACGGACCAGCCGTTCCGCTTCCGGATCCACGACCCCTCGTTCGTCCACCTCCAGCTCGTTGGGATGCTGATGAAGGACAACCTCATCGCGGACACGATGGCGGTGATGGCGAGCCTCGATCCGGTCATGGGGGGCATCGACAAGTGACCGCCATCACCCGCTCGCTGGGCAACGTGTCGACCGTCGGAAAGGTCGTCATCCCGCTCCTGGTCCTCATCCTGGTGGTCGGCCCGCTGGTGACGGTCCTCCTCGCCACGGTCATCGGGCCGTGGGTGGTCGGCGTCGCCAACTCGAACCTCGGGATCCTCCGGTTCGTGGTCGCCATCACGGGGATCCTGCTGTTCAGCATCCCGGCCGCCTTCATCATCATCTACATGGAGCTCAAGGTCATCGCCTACATGAACCTCCGTGTGGGCCCCAACCGCGTGCTCCCGGCCGGTGCCGCACACTCCGTGATCGCCGGCCTCAAGGTCCTCACCAAGGAGGACTTCAGCCCCACCTCCGCCGACAAGACGGTCTTCACCTGGGCGCCGGTCATGGTGTTCCTGACCGCGGTGATGACGTTCATGGTCATCCCGTTCGGGCCCGGCCTGGTGGGGGCGCCGCTCAACATCGGCCTGCTGTACCTGTTCGCGGTCGGCGGCATGACGGTCGTCGGGCTGCTGCTCGCCGGCTGGTCCTCGTTCAACAAGTACTCGCTCCTGGGGGGCCTCCGCTCGGCAGCGCAGGTGGTGTCCTACGAGATCCCCCTCACGCTGTCCGTGGTGGGCCTGATCCTGCTCGCGGGCACGCTGAGCATCGACTCGATCGCGCGCCAGCAGGCCGGCTGGGTGTGGGACTGGTTCGTCTTCCGCCAGCCGCTGGGCGCGCTGATCTTCTTCATCGCCGGGGTCGCCGAGGCCAACCGGACCCCGTTCGACCTCACCGAGGCCGACTCGGAGATCGTGGCCGGCTTCGCCACCGAGTACTCGGGGATGCGGTTCGGCTTCCTGTTCTTCGCCGAGTACGTGAACGTGTTCATCATGTCGGCGCTGATCGTGACCATGTTCTTCGGCGCCTGGAACGCGCCGGTGGACATCAACGCCGTGCTCGGGTTCTTCCACCTCGCGCCGTTCTGGGTCTACCTCCAGCCGGGTGAGCTCGGACTCGGGCTGCTGCTGGTCATCGCGGTGGCGCCGCTGCTCGTGACGCTGGCGCTGTCCGCCCCCGTCTACCTGCTCCGCGACAGCATGCCGGCATGGAAGGCCCTGGTCGTCGGCTTCATCCTGTTCAACCTGCTGGTGATCGGCGCCCTCGGCCTCGCGGCCTACATCGACTGGGACTGGGTGGCGGGGCTCGTCTGGTTCATGCTCAAGGCGTTCATCTTCGTCTTCGTCTTCGTCTGGATGCGGGGCACGTTCCCACGTGTCCGGATCGACCAGCTGATGGGCTTCGCGTGGAAGTGGCTGCTGCCCGCCGCGCTGCTCAACCTGTTCATCACGGCGTTCGCGATCGTCATCCTCAAGTCGGCGGGGATCCACTGATGACCACCGTGCCCGGCATGGGCCTCGTCCACGGCATGGGGCTGACCCTGCGGCGGTTCTTCGCGCCCAAGGCCACGATCATGTGGCCGGAGCAGAACGCCGACGTCGCGCCCAGGTTCCGCGGCCGCCTCCAGCTCCTCTACGACGAGTACGGCACGCTCAAGTGCGAGACCTGCTTCCAGTGCGCCCAGGCGTGCCCGATCGAGTGCATCGACATGGGCGGCGTGGACACGCGCGGGCGGTTCCACGTCCACTGGGGCCCGCCCGAGACGTACGGCGAGCGGCGCGAGGAGTCCGCGATGCGGCGCGCCGGGCGCCCCGTCGCTGACGCGGCCTTCACCCGTTTCGACCCGATGGACGTGACGCCCGTCACCGCGATCGCCGAGGCCCACGACTTCGAGCCCAAGGACCTCCTCCCGATGCTCGAGGACATCCAGGCGGCCTACGGCTACCTGCCGGTGGCGGCGCTCAAGCACCTGTCGCGCCAGACCGGCGCCTGGTACGCGTTCGTCTACGGCGCGGCCAGCTCCTTCAAGCACCTGCGCTTCGAGCCGCCGACGATGCCCGCGGCGGCGCCCGCGGGCGAGGGCCTGCGGTCGGCCGAGGCCGGCTACGTCAGCGCCCTCGGCGCAGCGCTGAGCGGGAAGGCCCCCGCATGACGACGACGTTCCTCGCCACGCCGCCCGCCTGGCCGGTGATCCTGCTCGGCCGCACGAAGGCCATCGCCGCCGAGCCCTGGGACCTCGACGCGGCCGTCCGCGCGGGCGCCTTCGAGGGGCTCAAGGCGGCCGTCCGCACGGGCGCCACCGGCACGATCGCCGAAGTCGGCGCGTCGGGCCTGCGCGGTCGCGGTGGCGCGGGCCACCCGACGGGCGACAAGTGGCGCGCCGCCGCCTCCAACCCGGCCGACCAGCGGTACGTCATCGCGAACGGCTACGGTGCAGACCCCGCCACGCAGATCGACTCCGCGCTCCTCGCCGCGGACCCGTGGTCGGTCATCGAGGGCCTCGTGATCGCGGCGTTCGCGGTCGGCGCCAGCGAGGCCTACCTCATTGTCCGGGGCGACGACACCGAGCTCGTCAGCCGGCTCGAGGCAGCCGTCGCCGACGCCGAGGAGGCCGGCTTCTCCGGCGACGACGTCGCCGGCTCCGGCCACCGCGTGGACGTCATCGTGCGCGGGCTCCAAGGCTCCTACATGCTGGGCGAGGAGACGGTCCTCATCCGCGCCCTCGAGGGCCGGCGCGCGGCGCCCGACCAGCGCCCGCCGTACCCCACGGAGCGCGGCCTCTGGGACCGGCCGACGGTCGTGAACAACGTCGTCACGCTCGCGGCGGTGCCCTGGATCCTCACCCACGGAGCGCAGGCGTTCGCGGCGATCGGGACGCGGGACGCCCCGGGCACCGCGCTCGTGCAGCTCCGCGGCCCGGGCGGCGCGGGCATTGCCGAGGTCCCGCTGGGCGCCTCGCTCGCGGACATCACCAGCCTCGTCGGCGGCGCGGGCGCGCACACCCTCAAGGCCCTAGTCGTCGGCGGTCCGACCGGCGGCTTCCTGCCGGCCACCGCACTCGACACGCCGTACACGTTCGCGGCGATCCGCGACGCGGGCGCACACGTCGGCTCGGGCTCGATCGTCATCGCCGACGAGCGCGCCTGCATCGTCGACCTCGCGCGGCTGCTGACCCGCTTCTCCGCGGACCAGGCGTGCGGCAAGTCGATCCCCTGCCGGATCGGCCTGCGGCGCCTGTCCGAGATCGCCGACCGGGCCACCGAGGGCACGACGCGCTCAGGCGACGCCCAGCTCGCCGACGACCTCGCCCACGACATCGCGGCGAGCGCCCTGTGCGACCACGAGCGCACCGCCACCCTCGCCCTGTCCTCCGTCCTCCGCTACTTCCGCTCCGAGCTCGATGACCACCTGCTCCGCAGCACCTGCCCCGCCGGCGTCTGCACGCCGATCGCGGTGGCCGGTGGTGCGGCGTCCCGGGGAGCCAGCGCATGACCGACCTCGCGATCCGCCCCGCCGACGAGGCCCCGCTGCCGCGGCCCGAGTCCCGCCCGGACATCCCCGCGAAGCTCAACACCGTCACGCCCCGCGACGACTCCCTTGCCGAGCGGCTGATCACCACCCAGGCGCCGCAGCGCCCGCAGAGCACGCCCCGCATCCGCCTCGAGGTGGACGGCCGGCTGATCGAGGGCTTCGAGGGGCAGACGATCCTCGAGGTCTGCCGCGACAACGGGATCGAGATCCCCACCCTGTGCTACGAGCCCAAGCTGCCGGGCTTCGGCGCCTGCCGGATGTGCGTGGTCGAGGTCGAGGGCGAATCCGTCCCGCCGATCAGCTGCTCGCGCGCGGCCGAGGCGGGCATGAAGGTCCAGACCCAGACCGACGAGCTCCGCCGGCTGCGCCGGACCAACCTCGAGCTGATCTTCTCGGACCACAACGCGTACTGCCTCCCGCCCTGCCAGAACAAGTGCCCGAGCCACATCGACATCCCGGGCTTCCTGCGGGCGAACGCAGAGGCGAACTGGCGCGAATCGGTGCGGATCTTCAAGCGCACGATCCCCTTCCCCAGCATCCTCGGGCGCGTCTGCCCCGCCCCGTGCGAGGAGCACTGCCGGCGCGACGAGGTGGATGAGGCCATCGCGATCCGCGACAGCCACCGCTATGCCGGTGACCAGGTGCTGCGCGCGCTGCGCGACGACGGCGTCGAGCCCCCCGTCCCGTTCGAGAAGCAGGCCCCGTCGGGCCGCCGCGTCGCGGTCATCGGCTCCGGCCCGGCCGGCATGTCGGCGGCGTACTACCTGCTGCTCGCGGGCCACGCCGTGACGATCCTGGAGCGCGACCCGGCGCCCGGCGGCATGCTCCGCTACGGCATCCCGCAGTACCGCCTGCCGAAGGTCGAGGTCCTCGAGGCCGAGTACGAGTCGGTCACCCGGCTCGGCGGCAAGGTGGTCTGCAACCAGGAGCTGGGCAAGGACTACAGCCTCGACGACCTCCAGCACCAGGGGTACGACGCCGTCCTCCTCGCGATCGGCTGCTACGACACCAACAAGCTCGGGATCCCCGACGAGGACGCCGATGGCGTGATCGACGGCCTCGAGTACCTGCGGACGGCCACACTGGGCCTGCCGTACCCCGGCCACAAGGGCTCGCGCGTCGTGGTGGTCGGCGGCGGCTTCACCGCGATGGACTGCTCCCGCACCTCCGTCCGCCAAGGCGCCTCGGAGATCACGCTGGTCTACCGGCGCGACATGAAGGACATGCCCGCCTCGACCGAGGTCCACGAGGCCATCGAGGAGGGCGTGACCGCGATCTTCCAGGCCGGCCCGACGCGCGTCCTCAAGGGCGCCGACGGCAAGGTCGAGGGGATCGAGTTCATCCGCATGCAGCTGGGCGAGCCCGACGCCTCCGGCCGGCGCCGCCCCGAGCCCGCCCCCGGCACCGAGTTCAGCATCCCGTGCGACCGCGTGCTGCTGGCGATCGGCCAGGGCCCGGATCTCAGCTGGTTCGGCGCCGGCAACGACGGGGTCACCTCGACCAAGCAGCGCCGCCTCAAGGCCGACGCGGTCACGTTCGCGACGGACCGCTCCGGCGTCTTCGCGACCGGCGACGTCCGGACCGGCGCCGCGACCGTCGTGGCGGCGATCGCCGAGGGCCGCCGCGCCTCGTACGCGGTGGACGCGTACCTGCGGGGCATGGACCTCGGCGCCATCAAGACCCGCCAGCAGCTCGCCGAGCCGCAGCCCGAGTTCCTCTCGATCGTGCCGTTCACGGGCGAGGTCAAGGAGCCGCGCTACCGCCTCAAGGCGCTCGAGGCCGAGGCCCGCAACACCAGCTACATCGAGTACGAGATCCCGTACACGCCCGCCGAGGCCGTCGCCGAGTCCACCCGCTGCCTCCAGTGCACCTGCGAGGCGATCGGCTTCTGCGACCTGCGCCGCCTGGGCATCGAGTACGGCACCACGCTCAAGACGCTCGAGAAGGGCTATCACCAGGGCGCGGGCTACCGCTCGGTGACCGAGAACCGGTTCACGGGCCACAACCACGACTACGTCCGCGACGACAGCCACGCGTTCATCCTCCGGGAGCCCGCGCGGTGCATCGACTGCGGCCGGTGCGCCAACGTGTGCGCCGAGGTGGTGGGCGCGGCCTGTTACGACTTCATGCGGACCGGCTTCGACGCCCTGGTCACCACGCCGCTCGACATGAGCCTCAACGACACGCCCTGCGTGTCCTGCGGCCGGTGCGCGGAGACGTGCCCGACGGGCGCCCTGATGCCCAAGCCACGCGTGCTCCAGAAGTACGAGGTCGACGAGAGCCGCTGCATCCTGTGCGGCATCTGCGTCGACGCCTGCCCCTACGACGCCGTCCGCGACAGCGACCAGTTCGAGCTCAGCCACACGTCCCGCGAGGAGCCGATGATCGACCTCCTCGCGCTGGCCGCTGTCGAGCGCGAGACGGAGATGAGCTACATCCGCCGCGAGCGCGACTGGGCCGAGCGGGCCCGGGCCGAGGGCCGTCTCATCGACGACTCCCGACGCCTGCCCGTCCTGCCAGCCTCGTTCACCGGACAGCGCTGAGAGGGACGTGTGACGCTACCTCCGACGATCCCGCTCCTGGGGTTCGGGTGGAATGACCTGCTGTTCCTGGTGCTCGCCGCCTTCATGGTGGTCGGCGGGCTGGCCGTGGTGCTGCAGCGGGACATCATCCGCAGCGGCCTGGCGATGATCTTCTGCTTCGCCGCGCTGGCGGGGCTGTACGTCACGCTCGGGACGCCCGTGGTCGCCGGTGCGCAGGTGCTGGTCTACATCGGGGCGATCAGCGTGCTGGTGCTGTTCGCGATCATGCTGACCCAGACGAAGGCGGCGCCCAGAGCCCTGGTGTTCCAGACCCAGGCCCTGCCGGCGGCGATCGCCGCGGTGGTCCTCGCGGTGCTGATCGGGCTCACCGTCGTGTCCACCAACTGGCCGCAGCAGGCGGCGACGACCGCGGTGGCGGCGGCGGACCTGGCCGCGAAGCTGTTCTCCGCGTACACCCTGCCGTTCGAGGTCGTGAGCGTCCTGCTGCTGGCCGCGGTGGTCGGCGGCGTGTTCCTCGCCAAGCGCGAGCGCGGGGAGGCCGACTGATGCTGAGCTTCCTCAACGGCATCTCGCAGAGCCTCGACGCGTACCTGGTCCTGTCGGGGATCCTGTTCGCGATCGGCTCGTTCGGGTTCCTCGCCCGGCGCAACGCGATCAGCATGCTCATGTCGATCGAGCTGATGGTCAACGCCGTCAACCTCGCGTTCATCGCGTTCGGCGCCTTCAGCCCGAGCCTCGCCGCTGATGCCGGCGTCATCGCGCTGATCGTGATCGCGTCGGCCGCGGCGGAGGCGACGGTGGGCCTCGCGATCGTGATCGCCATCTACCGCAACAAGAAGACGCCGCTCGTCGACGAGTACGACGCGATGCGGCAGTAGGGGGCGGGCCATGCCGTACGAGACGCTGATCCCGCTGATCCCGCTGCTGCCCATCCTCGGCTTCGGCTTCACGGCGCTGTTCGGGCGCCGCCTCCAGTTGCGGTACGGGCGCTGGGCCGCCGAGATCGTCCCGGTGGGGCTGGTCATCGCGATCTGGGTGATCGCGATGATCGTCGTGGTGCCCGCGCTCCAGCACATCGATCCCTTCCCTGCGGACAAGGGCCTCGACGTCAAGCTCTGGACGTGGATCCCGGCCGGCAACCTGCAGGTGGACATGGGCTTCCATGTCGACGCGCTGACCGCCTGCCTCCTGATCGTGGTCACCACGATCGGCATGCTCGTGCACATCTACTCCATCGGGTACATGGCGCACGACAAGGCGACGTGGCGGTTCTTCGCCTACCTGAACCTGTTCATGTTCTCGATGCTCATCCTGGTCATGGCGAACAGCTGGCTGCTGGTGTTCGCCGGCTGGGAGCTGGTGGGCCTGTCGAGCTACTTGCTCATCGGGTTGTGGTACCACAAGCGCTCCGCGGCCCTGGCGGCCAAGAAGGCGTTCATCGTCAACCGCGTCGGCGACGTCGGGTTCGCGCTGGGGATCATGGCGATCTTCGTGAACACCGGGACGCTGAACATCCAGGAGTCGCTCGCGAAGCTGATCGCCCCGGGTGCCGCGCTGACCGTGCCGGTCACGATCGTCGCGCTGCTCGTGTTCGCAGGCGCGATGGGCAAGAGCGCCCAGTTCCCGCTCCACGTCTGGCTCCCGGACGCGATGGAGGGCCCCACCCCGGTGTCCGCCCTCATCCACGCGGCCACGATGGTCAACGCGGGCGTGTACCTCATCGCGCGCGCCAACCCCCTGTTCTCCTCGGCTCCCGAGGCGATGGTCGTGGTGGCCGGCATCGGCATCTTCACCGCGATCCTCGCGGCCTCGATCGCGTTCACCCAGACCGACATCAAGCGCGTGCTCGCCTTCTCGACCCTGTCCCAGCTGGGCTACATGTTCGCGGCGCTCGGCGTCGGGGCGTACGCCGCAGCGATCTTCCACCTCATGAGCCACGGCTTCTTCAAGGGCCTGCTGTTCCTGGGCTCGGGCTCCGTGATCCACAGCGTCGACGGCGAGCAGGACATGAACCGCATGGGCGGCCTGTGGCGCAAGATCCCGATCACCCACGCGACGATGCTCGTCGGGACCATCGCGATCGCCGGCATCCCGCCGCTGGCGGGCTTCTTCTCGAAGGACGAGATCCTGGGCGAGGCCTTCAAGAGCGGCTTCTACTGGGTCTGGGGCATCGGCGTGATCGTCGCGATCATGACCGCGTTCTACATGTGGCGCCTGATGGGCAAGACGTTCTACGGCGAGTCCCGCGTGGACCCGGCTGTGGCGCCCAAGGTCCACGAGTCCGCCTGGCAGATGACGCTGCCGCTCATCCTGCTCGCGATCCCGTCGGCGTTCCTCGGCCTCGTCATCGGCCTGCCGCTGGGGAACGGGCTGCTGGTCGGCTGGCTGAAGCCGGTCTTCGAGCAGTCGGAGAAGATCCTCAACCGGCCCGCCGCCGCGGACACGGTCTTCGGCCTGCCTACCGACGCTGCGCTCATCGGCATGAGCGTGATCGCCGCGCTGCTCGGCCTGGTCGTCGGCATCGTCCTGTTCGGCGCCTTCCGGCGGCCGGTCCAGCAGAAGCGGGTGGACGCCATCTCGAACGCCAACGGCGCCACGCGGTTCCTCTACCGCGCCTCGCTCAACAAGTGGTGGTTCGACGAGCTCAACGACCTGCTGTTCATCCGGATCGGCGGGCGCGTTGCCGCGTTCCTGTGGTGGTTCGACCGGACCATCGTGGACGGGACGGTCAACGGCGTCGGCACCGTCGTCAGGGACGCCGGCACCGGCCTGCGGCAGATCCAGACGGGCCGCGTCCAGAACTACGCCCTGGGCATCGCGATCGGCCTGATCGTGATGGCGGGCTCCTTCCTCCTGATCGTGGGGCAGCCTCGATGACCGGCTCCGGCCTCGTGACGCTCGTCACCTTCCTGCCGCTCGTCGGCGCCATCGCGGTCGCGTTCACCAGCGGCGCCAAGGCGAACCAGGCGCGCTACGTCGCGCTGGGCTTCGCCCTCGTGACGTGGGTCGTCTCGCTCGCGATGCTGACCCAGTTCGTGAGCAGCCCGGGCAGCACCCAGTTCATCGACCAGGCGCCGTGGATCCCGGCCTTCGGCATCCAGTACAAGGTGGGCGCCGACGGCCTCTCGATGGTCCTGGTGGTGCTGACCACCACGCTGTCGTGGATCAGCATCCTCGCCTCCTTCTCGCCGATCCAGAACCGGGTGAAGGAGTACATGATCTCGTTCCTGGTGCTCGAGGTCGGCATGACCGGCGTGTTCGTGGCCCAGGACCTGTTCCTGTTCTACATCTTCTGGGAGATCGTCCTGGTCCCGATGTACCTGATCATCGGCATCTGGGGCGGCAAGAACCGCATCTACGCGACGATCAAGTTCGTCCTGTACACGCTCGTCGGCTCGCTGCTCATGCTGGTCGCGATCCTGGCGACCGCGTTCCTCTACCAGTCGGGCCACAACGGGTCGTGGGCCAACGCGTTCGACCTCGCCTCGCTCGTGGCCTGGGCGCAGCAGGGACACTACAGCGGCACGTTCGGGGTCCTCGCGTTCGGCGCCTTCGCGCTGGCGTTCGCGATCAAGGTCCCGATGTTCCCGTTCCACACCTGGCTCCCCGACGCCCACGTCGAGGCGCCCACCGCGGGCTCGGTGATCCTGGCCGGCGTCCTGCTCAAGCTGGGCGGCTACGGCTTCATCCGGTTCGCGATCCCGCTGTTCCCCGAGGCCGCCCACACCTGGGCGCCGCTGATCATCGTGCTCAGCCTGATCGGCATCATCTACGGCGCGATCGTGGCCCTGGTGCAGCCGGACCTCAAGAAGCTGGTCGCGTACTCCTCGGTCAGCCACATGGGCTTCGTGACCCTGGGCATCTTCACGTTCCAGCAGCAGGCGCTGCAGGGCGCGATCCTCCAGATGGTCAACCACGGGCTCATCACCGGCGCCCTGTTCCTGCTCGTGGGCGTGATCTACGAGCGGACCCACGACCGGACCATCGCCAAGATGGGCGGCCTGGGCGCGGCCGTGCCCGTGTACTCGGCGGCCCTCGGGTTCTTCGTCTTCGCCTCGGTGGGGCTGCCCGGCCTGTCCGGGTTCGTGGGCGAGTTCCTCACCCTGCTGGGCACCTTCGCCGCCATGCCGATCGCGGCCGTGGTCGCGACGTTCGTGATGATCCTCGCCGCGGGCTACCTGCTCTGGATGTTCCAGCGGTTGGCGTTCGGCGAGCTGTCCGAGTTCCTCAAGGGCCTCGGCGGCCACCTGACGGACATGAAGCCCATCGAGGCCATGACGCTGGTGCCGCTGGGCGCGCTCGTGCTGGTGTTCGGGCTGTACCCGGGCCTGATCCTCAACGTCATCTCGGGCTCGGTGGAGACGACCATCCGCTACGCGCAGCAGGCCGCGCCCATCGCCCTCGGGCTGTGGCGGTAGGAGGCAATTGGTGAACCTCTCGGTGAGTCCCACCGACGCAGTCGCGATGGCCCCGTTCATCGCCGCGGTCCTCGTGGCCGCCGCGGTGATCCTCGTCGATTTCGTGTGGCCGGGCCGCAAGACGGCCGCGCTGTTCACGACGTTCGCGGGCCTCGCGATCGTGGCCGCGCTGATCGTGCTCGCGGACCAGGGGGCCCGGAACTCCCAGAACGGCGTCACGACCGTCTTCGACGGCTCCTACCGCGTGGACTCGCTGACCACGTTCCTGGACCTGCTGTTCGTCTCGATCGCGGGCCTGACCGCGGCGTTCGCCCCGGACTACCTCGGTGAGCGGCGGCTCCCCGTGGCCGAGTTCAACGCGACACTCCTGTTCGCGATGACGGGCGCCATGCTGCTCGCGGGCTCCGCCGACCTCATCGTGCTGTTCCTCGGCCTTGAGCTGATGGTCCTGCCGGGCTACCTGCTCGCGGGCTTCCACAAGAACGATGGCTTCTCGACCGAGGGCGCGATCAAGTACTTCCTGCTGGGCTCGTTCAGCTCGGCGATCTTCCTGTTCGGCCTCGCCTTCGTGTTCGGCTTGACGGGCACCACCCGCATCGACGGCGTCGCGAGCCACCTGACCGCGATCGTCGCCGGGAGGGCCCCGTTCAGCCCGGCGCTCGGGATGGGCCTCGCGTTCCTCACGACGGGCGTCGCGTTCAAGATCGCGGCCGTCCCGTTCCACTACTGGACGCCTGACGCCTACCAGGGCTCCCCGACCCCGGTCACCGGCTACCTCTCGGTTGGGCCCAAGGTCGGTGCGTTCGCCCTGATCATCCGGCTGTTCGCCGGCGCGCTGCTGCCGATGGCGGTGCAGTGGAACATCGTGATCATCGTCCTCGCGGCCACCACGATGACGCTCGGCAACCTCGTGGCGCTGACGCAGGACAACGTCAAGCGGATGCTGGCGTACTCCTCCATCGCCCACACCGGCTATATGCTGGTCGGGTTCGCGGCCTTCGCCGCCGGCCAGGCGCAGGGGCTCGAGGGGCTCCTCTACTACGGCGCCGCCTACTCGTTCATGAACCTGGGCGCGTTCGCCGTGATCGCCTCGATCCAGCGCCGGACCGGCATCACGAGCAACCTCTCGACGTTCGCGGGGCTCGTCCGCCGCGAGCCCGCGCTCGCCTGGCTGATGACGCTGTTCCTCCTCTCGCTCACGGGCATCCCGCCGACGGCCGGGTTCTTCGGCAAGTTCTACGTGATCCTCGCTGCCGTTCAGGCCGGGAGCACGAACCCGTGGCTGACCGGCCTGGCCGTGCTGGCGATGCTCAACGCGGCCGCGGCCGCGTTCTACTACCTGCGGGTCGTGGTCTACATGTTCATGCGCGACCCGACCGAGGAGGTCGCCGCGACCGGCCACGGGCGGCTGGTGTGGGCCGGCCTGACCGTCTCGACCGTCATGACGATCACGCTCGGGCTGTTCCCGGGCGTGCTGCTCGGCCTGGTGTCAACGGCCGCGGCAGCCGTCCACATCAACTAGACAGCTCGCCGCAGGGGGCTTCGGCTCCCCGCTGGACGTGCGCTCGGGGGCCAGCGTCAGGGGGTCGACTGACGCCAGGCGACCGCTCCATGGGTGTCGAGCCCCGCCGGCAGCGTGACGATCCCCGCCTTGTCGGGGCCGGTGGCCGCGCCGCCCGATCCGGACGGCGACGCCGACGCGGGTGCCGCCGATGCAGGTGCCGATGACGGCGCAACGGGCGAAGCCGATGACGCCGTTGGGACGGCGGCGCTCGGACTCGGCGAGGGCGGGGCCGTGGGCACGATCGTCGGGCTGGGTGACGGCGTCGCGATGACGAGCGGCGATGGCGTGGGCTGCAGGGGAGCCGGCGGCGGGGGGATCAGCGCCACCGCGCCGCCCACGATGAGGCCCCCCACGATCACGCCCAGGACAAGCCCGGCCCCGACTGCCACCTTGGTGCCCATCTCCACGAGCGTACCAGCACCTTCGGTTGGGGGCAGGCCGCCGATGACGGGCGCTACCATTCGTGCTCCATGCCGAACCCCGCCGGAAGTCGCCGTTTCGCCGCCGTTCTCGTGGCGCTGGCCGTCCTGGTCGGCGCCTGCGCCGACCAGGCGGCACCGTCCAGCACGCCGAGCAGTCCAGCGCTCACGCTCGCGGCGTCGCCCTCGCCCTCACCGTCGCCAGCCCCGACAGACTCGCCGGTCCCAACGGACTCGCCGCCGCCCAGCGATTCCCCGTCGCCGTCGCCCACGGCCCCGCCGTCCTCCGGGCGTGCCGTCGCCACGAGGGTCGTGGTCCCGGACCTGGGGATCGACCTGCGGGTGGTCAAGTCGCCGCCGGCGAACGTCTACCCGTACTGCAACGTCGCGATGTACCTGGGCAGCCCGATGGGGCAGCCGGGAGAGAAGCGGGCCACGTATCTCTTCGCCCACGCCCGCGACGGCATGTTCGACCCGATCTACATCCTCACGATGGTCAAGCGCACGCCGAACAAGATGATCGGCATGCTCGTGGACGTGTACACGAGCGATTCGATGGCCCACACCTACAGGATCGTGAGAGTGCTGCCGCACCAGCTCACGCTCAGCAAGCCGGCCAGCGTGCGCTCAGACCAACTGTGGCTCCAGACGTCCGAGGGCCCGCACGGCACGCCCGGCAAGACGCAGGTCGTGGCGAATCCGGTCTCGGTGGTACCGGCCGACTACGCCGCGTCGCATCCCGCCACCCGCGCCGTGCGGTGTGGATACTGAGCCCGTGCGCGCCGTTGCCGGCTACGTCCGGACCCTCTTCGCGCGGCTGATCCCGGCGATCGTGACCGCGGCGGGCGTGGTCATCGTCACGGCGGGCCTGCTCGCGTATGGAGACCCGGCCACGGCGGGCGTGATGCCCTCGCCGTCCGACGGGCCGGCCAGCCCCGCGCCGTCCGTCTCGCTGGACCTGCCGACCTTCCAGCCGAGCGGGCCGTTGGCTTCGGACTCGCCGGCACCGACAGCCTCGGGCGGGCCGGCCGTGGCGACGCGGGTTGTCGTGCCTGCGCTGGGGATCGACCTGCCCGTGGTCGCGGGCCCCTCCGGCTACCCGTACTGCGGCGTGGCGATGTACTTCGTCGATCCCAACGGCCAGCTCGGGCAGCCGGGCTCGGGCAAGCCCACCTACCTCTTCGCCCACGCCCGGCCCGGCATGTTCGGGCCGATCTACAACCTCACCATCGTCCAGAAGACGCCCAACAAGATGGTCGGGATGCTCGTCCAGGTCTACACGAGCGACAACAAGCTCTACCAGTACGAGATCACCGCGGTCTACCCGCACCAGCCCAACATGAACCGGGCGTTCGGCGGCAAGGAGGAGCTCTGGCTGCAGACCTCCGAGGGCCCCCACGGGACGGTGGGCAAGACGCAGGTCCTCGCAATGCCGATGTCGGTCTGGAACGTCGATCCCGCACTCGCCCACCCGGCGGTGCCCCAGCACCTCGTCTGCCCGGACGCCCCGGCGGGCTGAGTCCGCGGACGCCCCGGGGCGCCGGCCGATCAGATCCAGCTGCGCCGGTGGAGCACCCAGGCCAGGACGAAGGCCGCCCCGAACACGCTGCCGGTGACCAGCCAGAAGCCGATCGCCTCGTTGCCGGCGAAGGCCGCGCCCGCCTCGCTCATGCCGAAGATGCCGGCGAACGCGCCGATGCCCGCCAGGATCACGGTGACGCCGGTGAGGCGCTTCATGATGATCGAGAGGTTGTTGTTGATGGTGGACAGGTAGACGTCGAGCGTGCCGGCCACGAGGTCGCGGTCGTTGTCGAGCTCATCGGTGACGCGGATGAGGTGGTCGTACACGTCGCGGAAGTAGACGATGTGCTCGGCCGAGACCAGCGGCAGGTCGCGGTTGGTCAGCTGATTGAAGATCTCGCGGGCTGGTGACGTGGCCCGGCGAAGGCCGATCAGCTCGCGCTTGAGGCCGAACAGGCGCTCGAGCGTGGCGGGCGTGGCGTTGCGGATGACATCGTCCTGGAGCTCGTCGATCTCGTCCTCGATGGCGTCCATCACCGGGAACAGCGCGTCCACGAGGCCGTCGGTGATGGCGTAGAGCAGGAAGTCCGGGCCCCGCTTGAGGACGCTGCCCGGGTCGCCGCGCAGCTGGTCGAGCGCGAACGGATCCCAGCCCTCGCCGTGCACGGTCAGCAGCGATCGCTCGCCGAGCACGAGGTCCACCTCGACCGTTGTCACCTCGCGCTCGTAGCGGACCGAGAACATGACGATGTGGATGGTCCCCTCGATCTCCTCGAACTTGGCGCGCTGGTTGCGCTCGGCGATGTCCTCGGCGATGAGCGGGTGCAGGTCGAGCAGGGTGGCGATGTCGGCGACGTCGGTGCCGTCGGGCGCGGTGACGTCCACCCAGACCTTGGCCGCGGGGTCGCGCAGGACGGCCGCGAGTTCGTCGAGGCCAGCCACCGGAATGATGTGCTCGCCACTCAAGGCGATCCCGCGGAGGCGGGCGGGTTCCGCCGTCGGAACCGCAGCAGGGTTCGGCGCCTCAATGGCCACAGAGGACGGCTCGGGCTTGGGGTCGGACGGCATCGGCCTCTCGGTCTAGGGGCCCGGAACAGGCGCCCCGGCGGTCGCGAGCATACGCCCGCGTGCTCGCAGCAGGAGCGCCGGCACGACCGCGAGCGCCGTGACCACGGCTGCCAGGAGGCACACCCCGACCATGATCTGCGCGGCCTCGCGCGCCGCCCAGGATTCGAGGGCCGCCACGACCAGCCCGTCGTGGAGCGGGCGATCACGGAGGGACACCGGGATGAACTGCTTGTACGCGTCCGCGTTGGCGTAGACCTGGTCGTAGAGCCGGTCGATGGTGGTGGAGCCGTACGCGGTCAGGATCGCGAGGCCGACGGCCATGCCGGCCATCCGCGCCACGGTGACGACCGAGGCCGCGGCACCGTAGGCTGACGCCTCGACGGCGTTGACCGCAGCGGTTGAGCGGGGCGTGACCGTGAGGCCGAAGCCGAAGCCGAACAGCGCGAGCGTCCCCGCTGCGGCCGGGATCGTCGTGTCGGGCGTCCAGCCGGCCATCACGGCCAGCCCGACGACAGACGCGGCCAGCCCGACCAGCGTGACCAGCCTCAGCCCGAGCGCCCGCAGGGCCCAGCCGGACACGAGCGCGCCGAGGGCGGTCGCCGCGGCCAGCGAGCCGAGGGCCACCCGCTGCACGTCGGGGCCGCCGTACAGCACCCGATCCACGAACACCGCCGCCCCGACGATCGCGGTGGCCAGCCCGTAGCCCGTCAGCAGGGACACCAGCGCTGCCGCCGCGAACTCGGGCCGCCGGAACAGCCGGGGGTCGAGGAACGGGTCGCGGACCCGCAGGCCCATCACCACCGCGAGCGGGATCGCCACCAGCGCGGCGACGGCCAGCGCGCCGGCCACGAGCGTCGGGTCCAGGCCGCCGCCCGCCGCCGCCTGCTGGCTCCCCAGCAGCGTCAGGGCACCCAGCGTCCCGACCAGGGCGATGGCGACCAGCGCCCCGCCGATCAGGTCCACGCGCCCTCGCCGACGCGGCGTGTCCCACCCGGACGACGCCGCCCAGGCGACCACCAGCGCAATGATGCCCACCGGCACGTTGACGTAGAAGATCCAGCGCCAGGCCGGGGTGAAGAACGAGTCGATGGCGGAGCCCGCCGGCACGCCCAGTCGGGCCAGCGCCGCGTCCGGGTGGACGAGGTCGAGGATGGCCGCTCCCAGGAACGGCCCGGCGGCCATGCCCAGGAACGTCAGCGCGCCCACCACGCCCAGGGCCCGCGGTCGCGCGTGGCCCTCGAACAGGTGGGTGGCCGCTGACGTCGCGAGGGGCACCAGCGCCCCGCCGCCCACGGCCTGGACGAGGCGCGCGGCGATCAGCTGCTCGAGGCTCTGCGAGGCGCCCGCCAGGACGGACCCGACGGTGAAGATGGCGATGGCCGCGAGGAACGGGCGCCGATTGCCCCACAGGTCGCCCAGCCGCCCCGCCAGGGGCATCGCGACGACGTAGACCAGCAGGTAGCCGTTGATGATCCAGGAGGCCTCGCGCAGGCGCGTCCAGCCCGCGACGTCGCCGACGATCGCCGGCAGGGCGACCGCCGTGACCATCAACTCCATGCCGGCCAGGAACACCCCGGCCCCCAGCACGGCCAGCAGGACGACAGCCTCGCCGGACGAGCGTTGTTCCACGGGCCGAGTGTACGGGCTGGGGGCAGGCGGGTGCCCTCCGAGGACCAGCTGGGTGCGACGGCGTTGACGAGGGCCCCAGGGCCGGGGCCTAGATGCTCCGCTTCACGGCTGCGTCCGCGAGCGCGTCGCCAGCCTCGCCGATCCGCAGGCCCACGACGTCCAGCCGCCGGATGAGGTCGCGCACCTTGAGCAGCCCCACGGTCGCCTCGCCGCTCCGGTACAGCGCCGCCAGCTCGAGCTCGTACAGGCGCCGGATCTGGGCCCCCGCCCGCTTGGAGACCGAGGCGCGCTGCCCGATCTGCGACGGCTCGTCCACGATCGAGCGGACGGCGTCCCGCAGCGACCCGAGGGCCAGGATCACCGCCTCGAGCAGCGGGACCAGCGCCGGCTCGACGGTCATCTCGAACAGGTCCCACTCGCGCAGGAAGTCGCGCAGGTTGTCCAGCACGTCGTCCACCAGCCGCGAGATCCGGAACAGGTCCTCGCGGTCGATCGGGGTCACCAGCGCCCGCGACAGGTCCGCGAGCAGCTCGGCGCGGAGGGCGTCGCCCTCGTGCTCGATCGCGATGATCTTCTCCCGGGCGTCCTCGCGGGAGGTGATCCCGGACACGACGTCGCGAGCCAGCCTCGCGCCGGCGATCGTCGCGTCGAGGTGACCCACCAGCAGCTGCTCGAACACCCGGTTCGAGCCGCCGCCCAGGTCGCGCAGCACCTTGAGGAGCGAGTAACTCATCGAGCCCATCCTGCAACCACGGCGAACAGCGCCGCAATGACGACCGAGGCCGGAAGCGTGACGACCCAGGCGACGACGATCCGCGAAGCCTGCCCCCAGCGCACCTGGCGATAGGCGGCGCTCGCTCCCGCGCCCACCAGGGCTGCGGTTGTCGACTGCGTCATGGACATGGGGGCGCCGAGCGCGGCACCGCCGAAGACCGAGAAGGCCGCGGAGATCTCTGCGATCGCGGTCTGGGCCGGGCGCGTGGGTGCAATCCCGCGCCCGAGCGCCGTTCCGTAGCGCGGGACCCCGAGGAGCGACCCGAACCCGAACAGCACCCCGATCGCGAGGAGCTCGAGCGGCTGCGGGCGGATGGTTGGGCCGACGGTCGTGGTCGCGATGGCCACCGACAGCACGGCGATCATCTTCTGGCCGTCGTTCGCCGCATAGGCGAGGCACTGGAGCAGGAATCCGCCGACGCGCAGGATCGACAGTCGGGCGTGAAGTGGGCCACGGCGCGGCAGGGCCGGCAGCAGACTCTGGAGGACGAACGCGATCGCCCCGCTCGCGAGGGGCGCCAGTGCCCCGGCCACGAGCGTGAGCAGCACGGAGCCCCAGCCCACGGCGAGCCCGGACCCGAGGCCGACCCCCACGATCGCCCCGGTGAGCGACAGGGTGAGGCTGGTGGGCAGGCCCTGGCGCTGGAGCACGAACACGACCGCCACGGCGACCAGCACCGCGGCCAGCAGCGCCGAGCGACCGCTGTCGCCCTCGAAGGCCACGAGCCGGTGGACGAAGGTCGCCGCCACCTCCGTGCCGAGCAGCACGGGGCCAAGCGCGAGCACGACGGACAGCGTCACGAGAGCCGCCAGCGGTCTGACGAACCGGTCACCGAGGTTGAGCGCGACGAGGGCCGCGCCGTCGTTCGCTCCGCAGACGAGGGCGAATGCGAGAGCGGCCACGATCAACACAGACAGAGCTCGGACAATCCTTGGGTCCCCTGCTGTGGTGATAGGCAGTGCACGCCCGCCGCAACCCGCCAACGAGCGGTCCTGCGGGCGATCGTCCGAGTATATGGGGGCGGCGGCAAGCGGCCGGAGCCTTGCGGTGATCCGGTTGACGCCGGTCATGGGGCAACCGGACCCGAGGGGTTGACAGGCCCGCGCTGCACGCCTAGGATCAACGCCCGTTGATATCAACTGCCGTTGATGTAACGGCGGATGCAACACCAGGGAGCCAGCAGGCGCGTGTCACCTTCCCCGGCCCGGATCCGGAGCACGATCGCGAGCGTCGTCGAGGTACCCGACGACCTTCGCGAGCTGCGCAAGGTCCACAAGGTGCTCGCGGACGCGAACCGCCTGCGCATCCTGCGGCGGCTGGCCGACGGGCCCGCCACCGTGAATAACCTGGTCGACGCCGTCGGCCTGTCGCAACCGCTCGTGTCGTGGCACCTGAGCAAGCTGCGCGAGGTCCACCTCGTCAGCGCCCGGCGCGTGGGCCGCGGGATCATGCACACCATCGAGCCCGAGGCGTTCGAGACCTTCGCAGCCCGCCAGTCGCGGGCGCTGGGCCTGGACGGGCAAGCGGCCCGAGGGAGGCACGACTCGTGAGCGGAACCTTGATCTCGCCCGAGCTGCGGGCGAGGGTGAAGGGCCTGATGACCCCGATCGCGGTCGGTCTTGGCCGACTCGGCCTGACCCCGAACGCGCTCACGGTCATCGGCTTCCTGATCGCCTGCATCGCCGCGGTCGCGGCCGGGCTCCAGGCCTGGCTGGCAGCGGGGCTCCTCGTGATCTTCGGCGGCGTGTTCGACCTGTTCGACGGCGCGCTCGCGCGGGCGACGAACCGGGTGAGCAAGGTCGGCGCCTTCATGGACTCCACGTTCGACCGCTGGGGCGAGGGCGTCGTCTACGTCGGCATCACCGCAGGCGGGCTCGCCGCCGGCGTCGCTGCGATCGCGATCCTCGCCGCTGCCGCAATGGCCTCGGCCTTCATGGTCAGCTACACCCGCGCCAAGGCCGAGAGCCTGGGCTTCGCGCCCGGCAGAGGCATGGCCAACGTCGGCCTCGCGCCCCGCGAGGTCCGGCTCGTCATCCTCACCGTCGGCCTGGTCTGGGCCGGCATCGCGGGCGTCCGCGCCGGGGAGTGCGCCAGCTCCCCGAACCTGCTCTGTTCCGGCGATGGGCCTGCGGGCACCGTCGTCCTCGAGGCCGCGCTCGGCCTGATCACCGTCCTCGCCACCATCACGACCGTCCAGCGCATCGTCGCCACGCTCCAGCAGGCCGCGGCCTCGGAGCGCTAGCCGGCGGGGCGCGCGCACCCCACGCATCCATACCCACGGAGGTCGATACCAGTGACCACCCCTAGCGAGAGCGCACCCCAGACCGGGCACAAGATCCGCGTCGCGATCGTCGGCGTCGGCAACTGCGCGAGCAGCCTGATCCAGGGCCGCTACTACTACGAGAACGCGTCGGCCACCGACTTCATCCCGGGGCTGATGCACGTCAAGCTCGGCGACTACCACATCAGCGACGTCGAGTTCGTGGCCGCCTTCGACGTCGACAAGGAGAAGGTCGGCAAGGACCTCTCCGAGGCGATCTTCTCGGGCCAGAACAACACGTACAAGTTCATGGACGTCCCGCACACGGGCGTGACCGTGGACCGCGGCATGACCCATGACGGCCTGGGCAAGTACCTCTCGCAGGTCATCGAGAAGGCCCCCGGCCCCACGGCCGACGTGGTCGGGATCCTCAAGGAGCGCAAGGTCGACCTCGTCGTGTCCTACCTGCCGGTGGGCAGCGAGGAGGCCACGAAGTGGTACGTGGAGCAGGCGCTCGCGGCGGGCGTCGGCTTCATCAACGCCATCCCGGTGTTCATCGGGCGGGAGCCCTACTGGCAGCGGCGCTTCGCGGAGAAGGGCCTGCCGATCATCGGCGACGACATCAAGAGCCAGGTCGGCGCCACGATCAGCCACCGCGTGATGACCCGGCTGTTCATGGACCGCGGCGTCCGGCTGGACCGCACCTACCAGCTCAACTTCGGCGGCAACACGGACTTCATGAACATGCTCGAGCGCGAGCGCCTGGAGTCCAAGAAGATCTCCAAGACCAACGCGGTCACCTCGATGCTCGACTACGACATCGCGCCCGAGAACATCCACGTCGGACCGTCCGACTACGTGCCCTGGCTCAAGGACCGCAAGTACTGCTACATCGTCATGGAGGGCACGACGTTCGGCGACGTGCCGCTCAAGGCGGAGCTCAAGCTCGAGGTCTGGGACAGCCCCAACTCGGCGGGCGTCATCATCGACGCCATCCGCTGCCTCAAGATTGGTCTGGACCGGGGCCTCAAGGGTACCCTTGTGGCCGCGACGAGCTACTTCATGAAGAGCCCGCCGATCCAGCTCCACGACGACATCGCCCGCGAGCGCGTCGAGGCCTTCATCCGCGGCGACGACAACGAGACGCTCGTCGGCACCGAGGAGTCGAAGGAGCACGCCAAGGCGCTGGCGACGAGCAGCAAGACGAAGGCACCCGCCAAGAAGTGACCGAACCCAAGGAACGCAAGCTCGAGGCGCCGCACCGGCGCCTCGAGGCCACCCCTCCGCGCATCGTGGAGAAGGCGGCGGTTATCGGCTACAAGTCGATGGCCGCCGCTTTGGTGCATCTGCCGACCCGGCTGACCGTGCCGGTCATCGGCAGCTTCAACCAGCTCTCGTACCTGTTCTGGCCGAAGAAGCGGCACTTCTCGAACACCAACTTCGGCCACGTGCTGGGGCTCCCGCCCGACCATCCGCGGGTCCGCCGCTTGGCACTGCGGGCGTACCGGGAGTACGCGCGCTACATGGTCGAGATCATGCGGCTGCCCGCGCAGCCCGCCGACGACGTGGCGAAGCTGATCGCGGGCGACGGCGTGGACAGGATCGTCGACGCGTGGCGCGCCCACGGCAAGGCGATGATCGTGTGCGCCGGGCACGTGGGGAACAACGAGGCGGTCGCGGCCGGCGTGGCGTCGCGCGGCCTGCCCGCGAACGTCGTCGCCGACGACTCGGCGTTCCCCGAGATCTTCGAGATCCTGCGCCAGAACCGCGAGTCGTGGGGCGTGCACGTTGTGCCGTGGCGGAACCTGCGCGAGCTGTTCTCGATCCTGCGGCGCAAGGAGATCCTGGCGCTGCTCGTGGACTGGGGCTACCGGCCGGACGGCATCCCGGTCAAGCTGTTCGGCGCCTGGACCACGCTGCCCGCCGGTCCCGCGGTGCTCGCCGCCAAGACGGGAGCTGCCATCGCGCCCATGGAGGTCCGACGGATCACGGACGGGCGCTTCGAGGTGATCGCGGACGAGACGTTCACCGTGCCCTCATCGAACCCCGCCGACCTCCAGCGGGCCACCCAGCGGATCGCCGACGCCCTGGAGCGCACGATCGCCGCGGCACCGGTCCAGTGGTACAGCTTCAAGCCGATGTGGCCGGACAGCGATGCGGAGGCTGCCGAGCTCGAGCGCCGGGCCATGGAGATGCTCGCCGGGCGGTCCGGGATGCCGACTGGCGATGCGAATGCTGCGGCGGCCGACACGCCGGGCGCGGGCACGCCGGGCGCGGATGCCCCGGCGGCTGTCGGCGGACCGGTGTGACGGGCGACCCCGGGTCCGCAGGATCCGTAGAGTCCGTGAAGCCCGCCGGGTCCGCGAAGCACGGCGGCCCTGCGTCGGGTGACCGGCCGGCGGAGCGGAAGGACGCGAGCCCGGGCACCGGCACGAGCCTCAGAGGCAGCGCCATCGTGGCTGGGACGCGGCTGCTCGGCGCGCTGCCCGAAGGCCCGCTCGTCGCAGCGGCCGAGTCGATCGGCGAGCTGTGGTACCGCGTCGCGCCTGCCAAGGCGGCGCAGGCCCGCGCGAACCTCGGCCGCGTCTGCGAGGGGCTTGCGGCGCAGGGCCGCGGGTCCTCGCTGGTGCGGCGCGCGGCCACCGACCCGGATGCCCTGGAGTTGATCGTCCGGCGTGCCTTCCGCCACGCCGCCCGCTACTACCTCGAGATGGCGCGAGTCGGGAGCCGGGACGCTGCCGACACGTTGGCGCGCATGGACATCGAGACGCCCGGCGAGGTGACCGAGGCGCTTCGGTCCGGCAAACCCGTCATCCTCACGGGGCTTCACTACGGCTCGATCGAGGTGCCCGTGCTCGTCGTGAGCGAGATGGTGGGCCACCGCGTCACCGCGCCGATGGAGATCGTCGGCGACCCGGTGCTCGCGCGGTGGTTCATGGACTCGCGGAAACGCTCGGGTGTGAACGTGGTGCCGTTGAGCGAGGCGCGTCCCGCGCTGATGGCGGCCATCAAGCGCGGCGAGTCTGTGGGCATGGTGGCGGACCGCGACCTGCTCCACAACGGGATCATGGTGCCGTTCTTCGGGCACCCGGCGCCGCTTCCCGCCGGACCGGCGTTGCTGGCGGTCGAGACGGGGCTGCCCATCTACGCCGGCTCGGCAAGGCGGGCTCCGCACCTGCGCTACCGCGGCAAGCTGATCCAGATCCCGACCGACGCCAGGGGGCGCCTGCGCGAGCGCGTCACCACCATCACCACCGAGATGGCCAAGGTGTTCGAGACGCTGCTGGCCGACGGCCCCGAGCAGTGGTTCGGGGCCTTCCACCCGATCTGGCCCGACCTGGCCATCACCGAAGGGGATGACGCGTGACCGAGGATTCGCTCGAGCGGCTTGGGCGGGCCGACCTCCACGTCCACACCTGGGCATCGGACGGCACGGCGTCCGTGGTGGACGTGCTGGAGCACGTCGAGGCCACCGGGTTCCTCGACGTGGTCGCCATCGCCGACCACGAGCGGATCGACGCAGGGCTGGCGGGTCGCGAGATCGCCCGTGATCGAGGAATGAACGTGGCGGTCATCGTGGGCGAGGAGATCACCACCCGGGGCGGCCACCTGCTCGGCCTGTTCCTGGAGCGCCCGGTGCCGCCCTGGAAGAGCCTCCGCTGGTCGATCGAGGCGGTGCACGACCAGGGCGGTATCGCGATCCCGGCGCATCCGTTCGCGCCCGTCCACATCTGCGCGCAGGGCTTCTCCCTGCGCCCCCTGGTGACCTCGGACGACCCGGCGGTTCGACCCGACGCGCTCGAGACCTTCAACCCCACCGCGCTTGGCAAATGGGGCCACCGCGCCAGCGTCAGGTTCGCGAAGGAGCACGGGTTGGCCGAGGTGGGCAACAGCGACGCCCACACCAACGTCGCCATCGCCTCGGGCTGGTCGACGTTCCCGGGCCGGACGCCCGACGAGTTGCGCGCCGCGATCGCCGCCGGCACCACAGCGCCCCATGGCTCGTTCCACGGCTCACTCGGCCAGATCGGGGTCTACCGGCGCCAACTGTCCAAGTACGCGCGCGACTTCGCGGCCGACACCAACGGGCGGATCCGCCGCAACGGGACGGGCCGCGACCTCGGGTATCCCGGCGGCACCGAGCGTCCGCCCCGGTTCCGCGCGGGGTAGGCTTCCCGCGTGAAGATCGGCCTCGTCTCGCCCTACGTGTACCCGCTCCCGGGCGGCGTCACCCAGCACGTCCGGTACTTGTACGAGAACCTCCGGCTGCGCGGCCACGACGTCCGCATCATCACGTCCTCGCACGGCCTCCAGCGCTCGTCAGAGGGCGACGTCATCCGCCTCGGCAAGGGCTTCTCGATGCCGGCCAACGGCTCGATGGGGACGATCACGGTCTCGCCCCGGTTCCTGAGCCAGGTGCACGCGATCCTGGAGCGCGAGCGCTTCGACCTGCTCCACTTCCACGAGCCGTTCGTGCCGTTCCTGTCGCCGGTCGTGCTCCGGCTCTCGGACAGCGTCAACATCGGCACCTTCCACGCCTACGGGGGCTGGTCGCCCGCCTATGAGTTTGGCAGCCGCGTCCTCCGGGGCGACGCGGCCCGGCTGCACGGGCGGATCGCGGTGTCGGCGGCGGCGCGCCACTTCATCGACCGCTACTTCCCGGGCGACTACAAGGTGATCCCCAACGGCGTCGACGCCGATCGGTACGGTCGAGCGGTGCCGCTGGCCCGCTGGAGGGACGGCACGCCGAACATCCTGTTCGTCGGGCGGTTCGAGCCGCGCAAGGGCGTGCTCGACCTGCTCAAGGCCTACCGCCAGATCCGCAAGGACGGCGTCGAGGCGAGGCTCCTGATGGTGGGCGGCGGCCCGCAGGAGCGCGAGGCGCGCCGCTACGTGGCGACGCGGCGGCTCAGCGGCGTGGAGTTCCTGGGCCGCGTCTCCGACGACGAGAAGCTCCAGTTGTTCCGAACCGCAGACGTCTACACCTCGCCTGCCACCGGCCGGGAGTCGTTCGGCATCGTGCTGCTCGAGGCCATGGCCGCGGGCGCGCCGATCGTGGCCTCGGACATCCACGGCTACAAGGGCGTGGTCCGGCGGGGCCGAGAGGCGCTGCTGGTGCCGCCGCACGAGCCCAAGGAGCTCGCCGCCGCGATCGAGCGGCTGCTGGGCGACCGTGAGCTGGCCGCGCACATGTCGGCGAACGGGCTGGTGCGCGCCGAGGAGTTCTCCTGGCCGCGGGTGACCGCCAAGGTGGACGACTACTACGGCTTCGTGATCCGTCGCCTCGCCGCCGCCGGGCAGCTCCCGGCTGGGTTCCACGCCGAGGTGCCGCAGTCGCCGCGGATCGGGGTGGGCCCAGCGGGCTGAGGAGCCACGTGCGGGCCCGCGTAAGCATCTCGTCCCCGGGGCTCCTCGCCTGGCGCTAGGCCTCGCCCGTCGCCCCCGGGTGCGGCCCGCTCGTGGGCGTCTCACCGCCGCCGCCCTGACCAGCCTCGCGAGCCTCCTCGGCCAGCGCTTGGCGCCATGTCCACGCCGAGTACGCCACCGCGATCGAGGCGAGCACCAGGAACACCACCAGGATGAAGAACCGGATGTCGGAGAACGATGTCGCGCCCGTGCGGTTCGCCTGGTTCGACCAGAACTGGAACGGGTAGAGGTAAGTCGGCAGCACGCCCTGGTACCACGGCAGCAGGCTCGACGGCAGCGGCAGGCCCGAGATGTCCGGGTACAGCAGCACGAAGTTGACCGCGATCGCCGCCACGAGCCCGCCGACGAACCGGCGGGCGTCGCGCGCCGTCACGATCTGGGATGCGATCAGGCCCGTCAGGGCCAGGCCGAGGATCGCGATCGGCTCCGGCGAGATGCCGCTGATCGAGAACAGCGCGCCGTCCGCAGGCAGCAGCCGCGTCAGGAGCGCGAGCGCCACCACCACGATGCCGGTGGCGAGCAGGCTCTGCGCATCGCGCGCCTCGAGCGGCCTGCCGTCGGGGCGCGGGCGGCTCAGCTTGACGAGCTGCCAGACGAGGAGAGCGCCGCCGACCAGCAGGACGAGCACGAGCGCCCCGACTGACGGCGTCACGACCAGGTTGCCGGGGTTGCCGTTGCACGCCTGCGAGCCCTTGTCGACCAGGTCGACGCCCGCGATGCCGCAGAGCGGGAGGCGGAACACCCACAGGATCGCCGGGCCCATGACGCCCACCGCGGCGGCGACCCGGGCGAGGAGCCAGGTCCGCCTCGAGGCGCCGTTCCACACTTCGGCCGTGAAGTACGCCAGCGCGATGATCAGGAACGGCAGACTCGTGTAGTAGTGGTACTGGAACGCAGCCCGGTCGATCCTCGCCCAGGAGATCCACTGCGCGAGGAAGCCGATCAGGAGCAGGGCGAGCGGCAGGCTGCGACGCTTGAACGCCTGGTAGGCGGCGAACGCCATGGCAGGGATCGACATCCACCAGATGGCGAGGGTCCCCGCGTCGTAGATGGCGCCGCTGCGGTCGTTGGCGAAGCTGTCCTGGTAGAACCACACGGGCTTGAGGTTGAGCGGCCAGGCCCACCAGGGCGAGCTTGCCGGGTGGGTCGTCGCCAGGTCGTTGTGGTACTGGTACATCTGACCGGTGAGGTCGAGGAGCGTCTGCCCGGTGTGGCCCGGCGGCCAGCCATGGGGGAACCCGGGGAACCCGGCGGTCACGATCTGGTGGTTCTCCACGTTGGCCCACGGGATGTAGAGCAGCACGTAGACGACCAGCGGCACCACCAGCAGGCAGGCCGCCCACCACAGCACCGACAGCCCCAGCCCGTCACCCAGGCGCAGCCAGCCCTCGGGGGGCGGGTCCGAGACGAGCCGCGGGCGTTCCGGGTCGGGCAGCGCCATCGGGCCGATGCCCATCCGGCCGGCGACGTTGAACGCGAGGTACGCGAGGCCGCCAAGCACGATGAGCAGGAGGGCCAGGGGGAGCGGCGTCAGCTTGAGCGGGCCCAGGGCGATCGAGCTGCCCACCTTGCCCAGCGCGATCGCGGCCAGCGCCAGCAGGATGCCCGCGGCCGCCGGCCCGCCCACCGCGAACCGGATCTCGTCGTCCGACCACGCGATCGGCCGGTAGACGGAGATCGCCACCGCGGCCAGCGTCAGCACGATCATGATCAGCGGGAAGATCACGTTGCCGACAGACCCGCTGTCGCTCGGCACCTCGAGCGCCATCCAGCCCAGCAGCGCAGTTGCGGCCACCATGCCCAGGATCAGGACGATGCGGCCGAACGCGGACCGGAGCAGGATCAGGATCCCGAGCGCGCCGATGGCGTACGCCGCCACCCATTTCGAACCGAGGGCGAGGCCCAGCAGCACCCCGATGACCGGCATGAGCGCCCAGAACCACTTCCGTGGGCGTGGTTCCACCCAGAGCCAGGCGAACAGCACGTAGGCGGCGAGCAGGAAGAAGCCGACGTAGACGTCGTTCATCGCGATGCGGCTCTGGACGAACATCAGCCCGTCGAGCAGCACGAACAGCCCTGCGAGGCCGGCGACCAGGCGGCGCTTGAACAGGATCCGCGTCAGCAGGTAGATCAGGCCGACGCTGAGCGCGCCGAGGATCACGCCCGGCATGCGCCACGAGAAGTCGTAGTGGCCGATGTCGAGCTGGGACACCTGGCCCGCGGCGGAGAACGCGAGGATCTCGCCCTGGCTGCTCGTCGGGTAGAGCTCATTGTGGTCCATCACCAGGGCGCTGGGGGTGAACCCGAGCTTGTGGTCCGCGAAGACGGCGTTGCCGTGCGGCTCGACGACGTAGACCGTGGGCTCGCCTGTGCCCGGGGTCTGGCCCAGGACCTCGACCATCTGCGCTGACTCGTCGAACAGGACCCGCGTCACCCGCCCCGGCATCTGCAGCATGTTCTGGTCGGCGTTGAAGGAGGGTCCCGCTGCCGCATCCTTGCCGGACGTGAGGATCCAGGCGAGCTGCGGCGTGGTCCCGTCCTTGCTCTCGGTGCTGACGTACAGCTGGTTCCCCGTGCTGAGGCCGGTGACGCTGGCGATGCCGAAGGCTGGGCCGGGGAGCAGGACGCGGTCGGCGACCACGGCGTTGTCGGCCAGCATCTCGACGCCCCGCGCGTCCGCGACGGCCAGGAGGGGCGCCTGGGCGATCGCGATGCCGGGCAGCTTCTTCGCGTCGATCGCCGCCTGGAGCTTGGCCCGGGTGTCGCTGTCGAGCGTCGCGTCCAGGACGACGCTGGCGGCGTTCGTGGTCTCGAGGGCCTTCTGGTAGGCCGCAGCGCTGCCGCCGGTGATGCCCGCGAGGGTCTTGGCGGTCGTCGGGGCGTCCTGCACGCTCGCCAGCGTCGCCACCAGCGCGTCGCCCTCGCCCATGTCGGTCATGTCGGTCGCGCCGTTGAACTTGGTCGCGCCGATCACCTTTCCCGTCGTCGCCGACCCGGGCGTCGCGTCCACGATCGCCACGGACCCGTCTGCGAAGCGGGCGGCCAGCCGCGCGCCGTTGTCCCAGGCCACGACCTGGACGGGCCCAGAGGCGAGCGTCCCGAGATCGGTGAGGGGTGAGGGCTGGGCGCCGCTCACGCCCGCCCGGACCTGGTCGAGCGAGGTGGCGTCGACGGTGTCGAGCGCACCCGTGCTGGTCGCCACCGTGACGACGTGGTCGGTGTCGTCATACGTCACCGCCGATGCGCCCGGGATGTCCCAGGTCGCCTCGACCTTCCGGGTCTGCAGGTCGTAGGCGATGAGCTGGCTGCCGGTCACCGCCCAGACACGGTCGCCGTCGCGCGCGTCGGGCGAGGTGGCGTCCGGATACCGGGGCTCGATCACCGCGTCCTTCACGCTCACGCCGAGGTCGCTCGAGGCCGCCACGTCGTGGCCCGCGAAGGCCACGATGCCGCCGGCGATCATGTACTTCGCGAGGTGCGGGTGGGTCCACTCGTAGATGTTGTGCGAGATGCCGTAGCGCCAGTCCTGGAGGAACTCCGTCGCCGTCCGGGCGTGGTAGACCTCGTCGAAGTGCATCCGGGCGGGCTCGGCCAGGCGGTATGTGCGCAGGCACATGGCCGCGAGCACCAGGACGATGATCATCCACAGGTCGAGCCGGTCGAGCCGGCCGCCCTTCTCGCCCTTGAGGGTCGCCGAGCGGTCGGGGCGGATCGGCGTCTCGGCGACCTTGGCGCGCAGCCAGCGGATCGGGCTCATGACCGCGAGCGACGGGCGGTCGAACCAGGCCGGGACGAGCCCCCCGGGGGCAATCTGGGACAGCGAGGCTGCGGCTCCGGGCGCCGCGCCGGCCGCGGGCCTCTCCGGCCGGTAGGGAGCCTCGAATTCGTGCTCCTGGGCGGCCCGGGCGGCGGCGGCCGCGTCGTCCTCGAGCTCGGTCTCGAGATGCCGTGCAGCGCCGTCCCGCAGCTGGGCGAGCGACCACAGGAACACGCCCGTGATCGTGAGCGCCACGAGCGTGATCCCCGTGGAGCTGTGGACCGCCGGGCCGATCCCCAGCCAGTCGCTGATCGAGGGGTTGTCGGGGTAGATCGTGGTCAGGACCACGTACATGTTGAGGAAGACTGCGATCGAGGCCAGGGCGTAGGCGATCCGCCACCGCCACGAGAACGCCAGCAGGATCGCGGCGAGGGCGAACAGCGGGTACAGGTAGCGCTCGTGGACCCGGGTGGGGACCGCGAAGAACGCCAACGCCAGCACACAGACGCCCACCAGGATCGTGCGCCGGTCCGGCCGGCGCGCGACGAGCAGCGACACGCCCAGGATCACGGCGCCGAGGAGCACCGCGCCCAGGACGACCGCCGGCACGCCGAGGAACGAGACGTAGGGGCCGGTGGCCGGGGGGAATGGCGGCGAGTCGAGCGTCCAGCCGCCGGTCTGGGCCATGCTGCCGTTGCCCGCGCCCACCAGTGCCCAGAGGTTGTAGGCGTTCACCGTCAGGTACGGGTAGCCGGCGGCCGTCTTGAACAGCTGGTCGAGGAGGCCGGTGAGCGACAGCCCGAACGGCGCCGAGAGCGCGATGGCGGTGAGGAAGCCGGCGACGCCGGTCGAGATGATCCGCACGGGGCCGCGGATGGTGCGCTCCAGCCCGATCCCGGTGGGCTCGGGCGCCGGCTCATCGCCCCAGCTCCCGGCTGGCCACAGCGCGCGGCGGATGGTCACCGCAGCCACCAGGAACGCGAGGATCCCCAGCTGCGGCTTGATCAGGGCGGCCGCCACCGCGAGGATCGCCGACCGCTCGGTCCGGCCCCGCCACAGCTCGCGGATCGAGAGCAGCATGAACACCACGCCGAACGAGTCGACCTGGCCCCAGACCACCGAGTCGAACCAGGAGATCGGGTTGAACACCGCCACGGCGGCGGCGATCAGCGCCGAGCGCCGGGAGACGCCCAGCTCCTGCGCCATGTCGTAGACCAGCCAGCCGATCGCGAGGTCGGCGAGGATGGCGGGGATCTTGATGAGGTCGCCGATCCCGCCCAGGAGGTTGCCGACGACCCCCACGAGCCACAGGGCGTAGAGGTAGCCCGGCGTGTAGTCGTGGAAGCCGGGCCGGGCGTAGAAGCCCCAGAGGCCGTTCGTCGCCAGGTCATTCGCCCAGCCGCGGAAGCTGGCGAGGTCGTTGGCGAACCCGGAGCCGGGCAGGAGATATGCCAATATCAGCCGGGCGACGAGCCCGATCACAAGGATCGCGGCGATCTCGCGGCCGATGCCTCGTCGGGGGGTATCGTCCATCGTGCGCCCCCGGCCGGGCACGCCCGAGCCGGAAGCGGTCACGGGACCCTCCTAGCGAGCGTTGAAGGTGGATCGGAGTATAACCGAGGGCCCCCTGACGGCCCCCGTTGTCAGCGGTTCCCGCGAGCGCCTGGTGGCCATCGGCGTCGGGCTGCTGCTGGCCGCGGCCGCCTTCGCCGTCTACTGGGTGTCGCACCCGGAACGCTACAACCAGTACATCCACTTCGTGTGGCAGGCCGACGCCTTCCTCCACGGGCGGGCGTGGATCCCGTACCCGATCCAGGACGGGGTCAACCAGGTGACCGGCGTCGCCTACCCGGGCGTCCCCGACAACGCCTACTACCAGGACGTCTACCCGCTCCGGGACGCAGCCGGGCAGGACATCGGTCGGGTGCTCCTCCCGTTCCCGCCGCTCCCCGCGGTGGTGCTGATGCCGTTCGTCGCGCTGTTCGGGCTGTTCACCGACGAGGAGACGATCGCGATCTGGCTCGGGGCCGCGGGCGTCCTGGCCACGTGGTGGATGCTGGGCGGCCTGCGCCTGCGCACCTCGACGCGGGCCGTCGTGACGATCATCTTCGCGACCGGCACCGCCTGGTGGTGGGCGTCGGCCAAGGGCACCACCTGGTACCTGGCCCACCTCGTGGCGCTCAGCCTGGCAATGCTCGCGGTGGGGGTGACGCTCCGCCACGACCGGCGGGCCGCGGACGAGACGATCGCCGAGGAGGACGCCCGCGTCGCCGGTCAACTCGACGGGGGCGCGCCCGGGAGCTCCTGGCTGCGCCGCCTGTGGGCGGGCACGTGGCCGCTCGACCGCTCGCAGATGCTGGCCGGGCTGCTCCTGGGCCTGAGCGCCACCGCCCGCCTGCCGCTGGTCCTCGCGGCGCCGTGGTTCGTCTTCGTGGGCGGCGGCGCCACGCGTCTCCGACGGACGGTGTCCACCGGCGTCGGCGCGTTCCTGCCGGTGGCCGCGCTCCTCGTCTACACCTTCGCGACCACCGGCTCGGTCATGAGCCCGGGCTACGACTACCAGTACCAGCTCGAGGCGAACGGCTACCCGACGCTGGGCTACCACCCGGACTGGTCGATCGAGGACGTCCGCTACATCCCGCAGAACCTGCTGATCATGTTCGGCTCGCTGCCCGTCGTCGCGCCCGACATCAAGCCCAACACGCTGGGCTTCGGCGATCCGGTCCCGCTGTGCGTCCCGCCCGACACGCACCGCTCGCTGCTCGACCCGGCCTGCCCGCTGGCGATGCCCGTGGACATTGGCACGAGCATCCTGCTCTCGGCGCCCGGGCTGCTGCTGGCGCTGCTCGCCTTCCGGCGCCCGCGCTCGGCGAGGCTCAGGGTGGGCGCCACGGCAGCCGTCGTGATCATCGGGCTGTTCAACCTCGCGCACTTCAGCCAGGGCTGGGTGCAGTGGGGCTACCGGTTCTCGCTCGACTTCATGCCGTTCCTGCTGCCGCTGGTCGCGCTCGGCGCGGCGCGCGCGGACGGGCGGCCGCGGCTGGCGGCCTACGGGCTGCTCGTCGCGGGGTTGGCCGTCAACCTGTGGGGCGTGGCGTGGGGGCAGACGCTTGGCTGGTAGCGCCGGGGCAGGCGCAGCGCCCGACGAGCAGGGCGTCGCGGGCGTCGCGACCGGCGACGACGAGGCGTCGCCACCGTCGGGCGCGGAGAGCCCATCGGGCCCGTCCTCGCGATGGCGCCAACCCGACCGCGCGCCAGTCGCCGCCCTGCTCGTCGCCTTCGCCGCGCTGGGCGTGTACCAGACCACGCTGCTGCCCGGACTCGGCTACTGGGACACCGCCGAGGCGCAGACCGTCCTGCCGCTGCTGGGGACGATGCACCCGACGGGCTTTCCGGCGTTCGTCGTCATCGGCTGGCTGTTCTCCATCGTCACCGCGCCGCTGGGCCAGCCGGCGTTCCTGATGAACCTGATGGCTGCCACCTGTGCCGCGGTTGCCGCCGGCGGAACGGTGCTGATCGCGCGCCGCCTCCACGTCCCGCTGCCGATCGCGGCGGCCGCAGGCATCGGCTTCGCGCTCACGCCCATCGTCTGGCACATCTCGAGCGCCGCGGACGCCCACGCGCTGCACATCGCGCTGGTCGTGGCGCTGACCCTCGCGCTCCTGCGCTGGAAGGCGCTCGTCGACGGCCGACGCGACCGCCCCGGCGATGCCGCGTACCGGCGGCGCGGCGACCGGGCCGTCGTGCTGGCGGCCGCGATCTACGGAGTGGCGGCCGCGAACCACGGCCTGGCGCTCATCCTCGCGCCGTCGATCGTGCTGTTCGTCCTGGCCGTCGAGCCGAGGGTGCTGTCCCGCCCGCGGCTCGTCCTCGCCGCGGTGGGGACGGCGCTGGGCGTGGCCGCGCTGCTGTACCTGGAGCTGCCGCTCCGCGCCGGGCTCCTCCGCGCCCCGCTGGTGTACGGCCACCCGGAGACCTGGAGCGGGTTCTGGGCGATCGTCCTCGCCAAGCAGTTCCAGGGCGACCTCAACATGCTTGCTGACCTGCCCGGCAAGTTCTGGGCCCTGGCCAGACTGGCGTCGGACCAGTACGGGCCGCTCCTCGCGCTGGTCCCGGTCGGGCTGCTCGTGACCGCGGTGAAGCAGCCCAAGTACGCCCTGTTCTCGGGCACGGCCGTGCTGGTCACGGTGGTCTTCGCGAACTCGTACGCGAACGCCGACATCACCCGCTACTACCTCGGGCCCGCCTTCTTCGTGTGGACGTGGCTCGCGATCCTCGCGGCCGCGGTGGTCGAGGCGATCCTGCGGCGCGCGGGCACGCACGAGGCCGACCTCGACGAGCTCGATGGCGAACCCTCGGTCGCCCTCCCCGGGCGGCGCCGGCTCGCCATCTCCCCGGCCGTCGCGCTCGCGTTCGCGGCCGCGCTGCTGGTGCCCACAGCGCTGGGGCTGAGCGCGCGCTGGACGACCGCCGACCAGCCGGCGGACTCAGGGGCACAGGCGTGGCTGGACCAGGCCTTCGGCACGATGCGCCCCAACGCCGTGGTGATCTCGTGGTGGAGCTACTCGACGCCGATGTGGTACGGCCGGGACGTGGAGCACCGCCGGCCCGACCTGCTGATCATCGACGACAGCAATCGCGTCTGGGACCAGCTGGGCTCGGTGCCCGACGTCATCGACAGGTACCTGGGCACCCGGCCCGTCTACGTCATCCGCCAGTCAGATTTGGACATCCAGACTCTCGCGCAGCGATATGCGATCCAGCCCGTCCGTCGCCCCGGTAACCTCTTCCTCGTCACGGGCCGCTTGGGGACCACACCATGATCACCGCAGCCGCACCCGGCGCCATCCCGGCCCGCGTGCCGCGCTTGTCGTACTTCTTTCCGGCGCACAACGAGGAGGCCAACATCGAGGCCCTCGTGGCCGAGGCGCTGGACGCCCTCCCGACGCTGGCCGAGACCTTCGAGATCATCGCCGTCAATGACGGCTCGAAGGACCGGACCGGCGAGATCGCCGACCGGCTGGCGGCCGAGCACCCGGACATCGTGCGGGCGGTCCACCTGCGGCCCAACCGGGGCTACGGCGGTGCGCTCCGGGCGGGGTTCGAGGCGTCGCGGTACGAGCTGCTCGCGTTCACCGACGGCGACCGCCAGTTCAGGGTGGCGGACATCGGCCGGCTGACGGCGCGGATGGCCCAGGCCGACAATCCTGACGTCGTCGTGGGGTACCGGATCAAGCGTGCGGACCCGCTCGTGCGCGTCCTGTACGCCCGGACCTACAAGCTCGCCAACCGGATCTTCTTCGGGTTGCGCGTGACCGACGTGGACTGCGCCTGCAAGCTGTTCCACCGGGCGGCGCTCGAGGGCGTGCGGGTCGAGTCCGGCGGCGCCTTCTTCTCGGCCGAGCTGCTCAACCGGATCCGGCAGGCCGGGCGGTCGATCGCCGAGGTGGGCGTGCCGCACTACGCACGGGTCGCGGGTTCGCCCACGGGCGCGAAGCCGGCTGTGGTCTGGCGCGCGGTGAGGGACTTCTGGCTCCTACGCTTGCGCTTGTGGGCCAACCGCGACAGGGCGATGAAGCGCGGGCGGCCGATCCTGGGCGAGTAGCCGGGAGGCCCGGCGAGCGCCGCGGTTCGGCGACCAGCGGAAAGAGGGGCGCGCGCCCGGCGTGTGGCTGGACCCGGTGGGCGCCGAACGCGCTAGGAGTCGCCCTTGCCGCCCGAGCCGCCGCCCTTCTCCTCCGGGTCGAGCGAGTTGATGAAGTCGCGGAAGATCGAGAGCGACGCGGCGTCCACCGCGCCCCCGACGCTCTCCCGCGGCACCGGCCGGCCCTGCTCCTGCGACGCGGCGCTCCGCAGTTCGCGGCCAGCGCTCTCCTCGTCGTCGTCGTCCGCCTCGAGGTCGATGAGCTTGGCCGCGCTGTCGAGCACGGCGGGCGACGCGAAGATCGGCACCTCGAGGCGCACCGCGAGCGCGATCGCGTCGGACGGGCGGGCATCCACGTCGTGGCGGGCGCCCGAGGTGGCGATCTCCAGCCGGGCGTGGAACGTCTCGTCGGCGAGCGACACGATGACGATGCGCTCGACGCGCCCGCCGAGCTCGGTGATCACCGACCCGAGGAGGTCGTGGGTGAGGGGCCGCTCCGGCGTCACCCCCTGGAGCCGCATCGCGATCGCGCTCGCCTCCCACGGCCCGATCCAGATCGGCAGGATCCGGCCGTGGCCAGCCTCTTTGAGCAGCAGCACGTGGCGGCCTGTCGACATCTGGACCCGCACGCTCTCGACGATCATCTCGAGCGCGTCGTCGCGCTTCTCGGCCATGGGCCGATTATCCCACCGATCGGCCAAGGCGAAGCGGCAGGGCCATGACGGCCCCGGCGACGAAACCCGCGATGTGCGCGTACACGGCGACTCCGCCGGTGAGGTCCGTCGAGCCCAGCGCGGCGACGCCGTCGACCACCTGGAGCAGGAACCAGTACCCCAGCAGGATCGCCGCCGGGACCGCGACCAACTGGTAGAAGAACCCCAGGAACACGAGCGACTGGATCCGCGCCCGCGGGTAGAGGACCAGGTACGCGCCGAGCACCGCGGAGATCGCCCCGGAGGCACCGATCATGGGCAGCTCCGACGCCGGGCTCTCGAGGGTCTGCCCGGCCGCCGCGGCGACGCCGCCGATGAGGTAGAGGGCGAGGAACGCGACGGGGCCGAATCGGTCCTCCACGCGGCCGCCGAAGATCCACAGGAACAGCATGTTGCCCAGGATGTGGGCCCAGCCTCCGTGGAGGAACATGCTGGTGAACACGGCGAGCATGGGCTGGGAGAGCAGGTGGCCCGCCTTGGCCTCGCCGACCACCGCCCTGGGGACCAGGCCCCAGTTCTTGGCGAGGTCCTCCAGCGCGCCGTCACCGCCGGCGGTCACCAGCCACAGCTCCCAGGCGAACACCAGGGAGCATGCGGCGACCAGCGCCAGCGTGACGATTGCCTGGCGACGCCGCGGGTTGGCGTCGCGGAGGGGGATCACGGTCCGGTTCGGCGATCAGGACGGCTTCGGTGACGGACGCGGCGTCTTGGTCGGCCTCGTCGTCTTGGTCGGCCTCGTCGACTGCGAGGGCGAGGGCGAGGGCGAGGCGGAGGGCGAGGCGGAGGGTGCCGGCTGCGCCTCGGTCAGCGGCGCCGTGTACAGGCTGTTGCTCGATACCCACCACATCGTGGGCGGCACGTCTGGCCCGGGCGCGGGAAGGACGTCGAACCCCTGGAAGTCCGTCCAGGCCACGCCGCCCGCGGCCGCCACGTACTGCGCCACGTACTTGCCGCCGTTCTTGGCGAAGGCGACCACGCGGTCGTTCGTGGCGTCCCAGGCGTAGAGGGTGCCCGTGCCCTTGGAGTAGGAGCCGTCGGGCAGGTTCGGCGACACCACCTGGGTGTAGTTCGCGCTGGGCCGGAGGTCGGTGTCGGGCAGGCTCGCGGGCTTCCAGCCGCTGGTCGGGATCAGGCGCTCGAGCACCCCGTTCTCGGTGGCGTAGATGTCGCCGTCGATCAGCAGCGACGTGATTCCGCTGACGTCCCTCGCTGCTGGCAGGCGCGCGACCGGGTCCGTCGTGTAGCCGGAGCCGTCGCTGTTCGGCGCCAGCTTCATGATGTTCTGCTGGGACGGCTCGACGATGTACAGCAGGTAGAAGGACTGCGAGAAGTTGGACACGAAGGTGCTGATCACCTTGACGTCCGTGCCCCAGGTCGTCGAGCCCGGGATGTTGACCTTGACGAGCGTGCCCTTGCCGGCCGTGCCGATGGGCCGCCAGCGCCAGAGGATGTTGCGCGCGTCCAGGATCAGGATGTCGTGGCCGCCCACGGTCAGGAACTTCGGGTCGCCGAGCTTGCCCGACGGCGTCGACTGGCCGGACTTGTAGACAGCCGTGGCGGCCTTCTTGGCGAGGTCGATCCGCCACACCGTCCCGGTCCCCGTGTCGAGCACGTAGGGGGCCCCGTCGTTGCCGCGAACCACCGTCGTGAGGTGGACGGCACCGGCGCTGGCGGGGAACGTGAACGACGCCGTGGAGGCGACGTGGACCACGTCATAGAGGGTGTCGAGCCCGGCGTTGATCTCGGCGCGGAGGGGCGCGGTGAGGCTGGCCGGGTAGCCGGCCTGCTCGGCCTTGGCGAGCTCGTCGTTCGCCGTCTGGAGCAGCTGGAGCGCCTGGGTCGGGTCGTTCTGAATGAGGTCCTGCCCGGAGCCGTTGAGCTTGCCGAGGGCCTGGGTGGCGGCGTCGAAGGCCTGTTGCGCGGCCGCGGCCGACGGGATCGTCTGCCCCGGCTTGGGCTTGGCGGCGTCGCCCCAGAAGTACATCGCGGCGATGAGCACGGCGGTCACGCCGACGATCGCCAGGAACGCGACAGCAGCCCGCTGCTGGGTCCTGAGCCTCGCGGACGTGGCGCTGACCCGGCGGGACTGGGGCGTGCGCATCGGGAGGACGTCCTGGATCCGCCACACGAGCCGCTGGAACCCGTTGCCGGCGGCGGTTCGCGCCCGCGCCGCCCCGTCGCCCACGGCCGCCGCGCCAGCGGCCACCGAGTCTGCGATCGGGATCGGCCCCCTGTCCGGCGTCCCCGCGAGCGGCTCGGCAGGGTGCACCGGGACGAGCGTCTTCTGCTTGAACGTCGCGCCCACCTCGGTGGCCTCGAAGGCGATGGCGCCGTCACTGCCCCGCCCGTCAGCCGCCACGAACCGGGCGTGGACGTGCTCGACGGCCGACTGGGGGTGGAGCGTGACCAGCGCGTCCTTGAGCGTGTCGGTCCCGACGCGGGCCATGAGGTTGGCGGAGATGAGGCACAGGGCGTCGCCCACCGCGAGCTCCCCGCGCCAGACCTCGGGGATCAGCTCCGTGGCGGGCAGCCCGCGCTCGGCGTTGGGGTCGGGGAGCGTGGACAGGCGCGCCTGGCGGATGAGGTAGGCCTCGGCCGGCCCGACCGTGGCGACGTACATCTCCCGGCCGCGGACCACGGCCACCGCCACGCCGATGGGCCCGGTGCCGTCCGCCGAGCTGCCGAGGCCGAGCCGGTCGCGCTGGTGGGTGAGCTTCTTGTTGGCCGAGGCCAGGACCTTGACCAGGCACTGGCGGATGCCGGCCGACTCGTCGTAGTAGTACTCGTCGCGGACCGCCTCGGCGACCAGGCGGGTGGCCTCGCGCGCCTTCGCGCCCGGCACCCGCGATGTGACCAGCAGGTACAGGTTGCCCTTGGTCCGAGCCACGGACCCGACGGACGGCTCGACGACCACGGCGGTGTCCGGCGAGTCCTGCAGCCGGTCCTGGTCCGTGACGGCGCCGAGCTTCAGTTGGAGACGGACGGCCAAGTGGCGAGCCTCACTGGTGATCACGGACCACGGTATGAGCAGCGACGCGCGTCGGGGAGGCAGGGTGACGCGGAAGGCCCCCCGAACCCGCGGAATGGTGCCGGATTATACGCGCCGCGGGCCCGATCCCCGTCCTCCTGACGACCCGCCGGTGAGACGCAGGAACCTCGCCGCCGTTCCGCCGGGGGCCGCGGCGAACGCGGCGAGCAGTTCCATGGCGCGCATCCGGAGCTCGGCGGCGACGATGGGCTCGTCTGCCTCGACCACCACGGTGTCGGGCTCGAGGGCCACGAGCCGGCACGCCCCGACGGCCGGGGGGACGCGCTCCGCGACCAGCGCGTCCCAGGTGGCGATGGCTCGGGCGAGGCGAAGCTCGTCCTCCAGGCCGAACCGTCGGGCGGTCGCTGGGAGCAGATCCCCGATCCGGTCGGGGCGCCTGCGGCGGGCGCGGGCGTCGCCGTCGTCGCTGCTCATCGGGCTCGCCCAGACGCCGTCCGCCACGACGCGCTCGGGGTGAGTCGGCGCGCCCGCCGACTCGGAGCCGCCCTGTGGGGCCCAGATGGCGCCCACGGCCGCGGCCACGCCGTCGCCATGGCGCGGACGGCCCGTTCCTGACTCATCCCCCGCGCTCCAGCACCGCGGCCCCGTCAGGGCCCGTCCTGACCGCCCAGGCGGTCCCGATCGACCGCAGCGCGGGGTCGATGTCCTCGAGCGTGGTTGTCGTCACGAACGCCTGTGGCAGGGCGGCGATCCGGCGGACCAGGTGCGCCCGGCGGTCGGGGTCGAGTTCGCTGAACACGTCGTCGAGGAGGAGCAGCGGCGGCTGACCGTCCTGCGCCGTCAGCAGGTCGAGCTCGGCCAGCTTGAACGCGAGGATTGCCGTGCGCTGCTGGCCCCGCGACGCGAAGGAGGCGAGCGGCCGGCCGCCCATCTCGAACACGAGGTCGTCGCGGTGCGGACCGATCAGCGTCGTGCCGTTCCAGACCTCCTTGTCGGCCGTCTCGGCCAGGCGGCGGGCGAGCGCGTCCCGCACGGTCTCCCCGGGCTCCTGCGGTGCATTGGTCGCGTAGGTGACCTCCAAACGGCCGGTGTCCGCCTCGTCCGGCGCGATCTCCGCGTGGGCCGCCGCGAGCGGCTCGGCCAAGGCGAGGAGCAGCCGGTGGCGCTCGGCCCGGACAGCGGCGCCCGCCTCGAGCAGCTGCCCGTCCCAGAACTTGAGCTCGGCTCGCGTCGCCTGCTCCTCGCGAATGAGGCGCAGCAGCCCGTTGCGCTGCTGGAGCGCCCGGCCGTAGGTCGCCAAGTCGCGCTCGTAGGCCGGCGAGCGCTGTCCGGCCAACGCGTCGAGGGCCTCGCGCCGGAGCGATGGCGGGCCCGACACCAGCAGCATGTCCTCGGGCGCGAACATGACCGTCCGAAGCGTCCCGGCGAGGGCCGCCGCCCGACGGGCCACACCGTTGACGCGGATTCGCTTCCGGGCGCCTCCGGAAGCGGTCCGCACCAGCGCCACCTCGATCGCGTCGCGCTGCTCGGGCGAGGCGTCCGGAGGGCCCACCCGGGCCTCGACGCGCGCCAGCTCCTGGCCCCACCGGACAAGCTCCCCCTCGGCCCCCGTCCGGTGCGAGCGGCCCCAGGCGAGCAGGACGATCGCCTCGAGGAGGCTCGTCTTGCCGGCCGCGTTGGGCCCGTGGACCAACTGCGGCCCGGACTCGAACAGGGCGTCGAGGACCGCGTACCCGCGCAGGTCGCGGATCGAGATCCCGCGCAGGATCGGCGCCGCGAGGGGCGCCCCGTCGACGCCCGGATCCGTGTCCGTCAGGACGTCGTCCGCACGGGCATCACGACGTGGACGTAGGCCGCGTCGCCCACAGGCCGGAACACGCCCGGCGAGAGGGGCCCATTGAGCTCGAGGGCGAACCGGTCGGCCGCCACGTTGGTGAGCACGTCGTTGAGGTAGCGGGCGTTGAAGGCGATGGTCGTCTGGTCACCCTCGGTGGCTGCCTCGACGTCGCCGGTGTAGTCGCCCACCTCGGCGGCTGCGCTGACGGTGATCCCGGCGCCCTCGCCGCCCACCTGGAGCTTGACGATGTTGGCAGACGAGCTCGCGATCAACGCGGCGGGCCGGACGGCGCGAAGCAGCTCCTCGCGGTCGAACTCGGCGCTGGTGGCGTGGGTCGCGGGCAGGACCTGCTGGTAGTTGGGGAACTGGCCGTCGATGAGGCGCGACACGATGTCGATCCCCTCGAGGTGGAACAGCACCTGATTGCGTGCCTGGGCGAGCACCAGCTCGACCGGATCGTCCGTGTCGGCGAGGACGCGCTCGAGCTCGTGGAGCGAGCGGGCCGGGATGACCACCGAGACGGCCTCGACCGGGTCGAGGACGTCGATCGTCCGCACGGCGATGCGGTAGTTGTCGGCTGCGGCGAGCGTCAGCCGGTCGCCCTCGAACTTGGCCAGGACGCCGGTCAGGATCGGCCGAGCCTCGTCGCTCGCGGCGGCGAACGTCACCTCGGCCAGCGCGCGGCGGAGGACCTTCTGGCTGATCCGCGTCGTCGGGCGCTCGCCGGCGGTCTGGATCGTCGGGAACTCGTCCGCGTCGATGCCCTTCACGTGCGTCGCGAACCGCCCGCACCGGATGTGCAGCGTGTCGGTCCCCTGGAGCTCGAGGTCCACCTTCTCGGACGAGGGCAGGGCGCCCACGAGGTCGGTGAGGAGCCGGGCCGGGATCGTGGTCGCGCCCTCGGTGTCGATCCGGCCGGGGATCCAGCACGTGATGCCGATCTCGAGGTTCGTGGCGGTCAGCTTCAGGCCGGCGTCCTCGGTCCGGAGCAGCACGTTGGCCAGCACCGGGAGCGTGCTCCGGCTCGAGACAGCCCGCGACACGACCGACAGGCCGCGCGCCAGGTTCTCCTGCATCACCGAGAGTTTCACGGGTTGTCTCCGCTCTGTGTCGGGGCCGGCGGCGGGCGTCGTCTGGGGTGCACCCGGCTCCCGGTGGGCGCAAGACAGTTCGCGAGCCGCGTTGATTCTCTGGGTAGAAGTGTGCCCTATCTTCTCATTCCGTCATCACCATCATCATGCCGTGGACGGTGGGGATCGCGCCGCACCCGCGTGCGGCAGGGCGCTGTTGGCCGAGCCGCTGTTCGACGTGGACCAGCGCGGACCGCTCGGGGATTGGCGGTGGACGCGGTGGTGGACAGACGGCCGCGCACCGCCGTGACCGTCCACGACGACCTGCAGAAGGCCCAGTTGTCCTGATTCGCGTCCCCGTCTCGTGGCGGGCCCGACCACAGCACGGGTCGGTTGTCCACCGGTTGTCGACCGCCGTTCGGCCCCGCTCGCCGGTCGAGGCGCGGCCTGGTCCGGGAGGCCCGTCAAGTCCCGGCTGCGCCCGGCGCCGGGGGGCGGGCGTCGTCGCGCAGCAGCGCGTAGAAGACGTCGTCCTCGGGCAGCCCGTCGCGGTCGAGGTCCCAGCCGCGGCGGACACCCTCTCGGTAGAAGCCAGCCCGCAGGGCCACGCGCCCGGACGCTTCGTTGTCGGGATGCGTGAACAACTCGAGGCGTACGAGCCCAGTGACCTCGAACGACCAGTCCCCCACCAGCCGAAGCGCGCGCGTGGCCATCCCGCGGCCGCGGCCCCAGGGGGCCAGCCAGTAGCCCAGCTCCGCCCGGTGCTCGGCGCGAAGGTGCCGCGCGATCGCGCCCATGACCTCGCCGGTCATGGCGTCGGTGATGGCGAAGGAGCGCTCCGTCTCGCCGTCCCAGTCCGCGCGGCGCCGGGCGACGAACCTCCGCGCCGTGGCGGCCGTGTAGGGCTGCGGGATCGGCACGAACCGGGCGATCAACGGGTCCTGGCAGGCCGTGAACACGGCCGGCGCGTCGTCCGGCTCGAACGCCCGAAGCGCCACCACACCGTCGGTCAGGACCACGGGCGGCTCGCCCACCCCGCTCACCCCCATTCGGCCTGGCGCCAACGCCTACTCGGAGTAGATCAACTCCCGGACGGCGGCGACCTCGCGGCGCAGCTCGTCGTTGACCTGGATCTCGCGGTTGATCTTGTCGCACGCGTGGAGCACGGTGCTGTGGTCCCGGCCGCCCAGCTCGGCGCCGATCCGGAGCAGCGAGACGTCCGTCTCCTCGCGCATCAGGAACATCGCGATCTGCCGCGGCATGACGATGCTCTTCTCGCGCTTCTGGCCGCGCAGCACGTCCATGGCCACCCCGTAGTAGTCCGAGACCGCCTTGGCGATCCGCTCCGGCGTGACTTGGCGCTTCTTGGGGTTGTAGAGGACGTTCGAGAGCACGGCCTGGGCCAGCTCGATCGAGATCGGCATCGCGCCCATCGACGCGTACGCGACGATGCGGTTGAGCGCGCCCTCGAGCTCGCGCACGTTGGACACGACCTTGCGGGCGACGAACTCGATCACGTCCGACCCGATCGGCGTGCCCTGCTCCTCCGCCTTCGCGCGCAGGATGGCGATGCGGGTCTCGAGGTCCGGCACGGTCAGGTCCGCGATCAGCCCCCACTCGAAGCGGCTGCGGAGCCGCTCCTCGAGGGTGAGGATGGCCTTGGGCGGCCGATCCGAGGACAGGACGATCTGCTTGCCGTCCTCGTGGATCGCGTTGAACGTGTGGAAGAACTCCTCCTGCGTCCGCTCCTTGTCGGCGATGAACTGGATGTCGTCGATCAGGAGGAGGTCGATCCGGCGGTAGCGGGCGCGGAACTCGTCGATCCTGCCCTGCTGGATCGAGGTGATGAACTCGTTGGTGAACTTCTCGCTGGTGGCGTAGACGACGCGCTTGCGCGGGAACTTGGTCGCGACGGCGTTGCCGATGGAGTGCATCAGGTGCGTCTTGCCCAGGCCCACGCCGCCGTAGAGGAACAGCGGGTTGTAGGCGTGGCCCGGGCGCTCGGCGACCGAGAGGGCCGCGGCGTGGGCCAGCCGGTTGGCCGACCCGACGATGAAGTTGCCGAACGTGTAGCGGGCGTTGAGGTTGGAGGCCCCAGCGGCAGCCCCATCCGGCGCGCCCACGCGGGTGGGCTCGACGCGAACGGGCTGGGAGGCGATCGAGGCCGCCTGCTCGGCGATCGCCTCGCCCCCGCTGACCACGAAGTCGACCTGGACGCTGTAGCCCACGACCCGGGCCAGCGTCTGCGAGATCAGCGAGCGGTACCGGCCCTCGAGCCAGTCCTTGGCGAACGCATTGGGGACCGCGATTCGGAACCGCCGCTCGTCCACCTCCACGAGTTGGGTGTCACGGAGCCAGGTCTCGAAATTGGCAGGCGACAACGACACCTGCAGCTCCCCCAGGGCCGCGCGCCAGACCTGCTTCGCGTCCATCCTGCGATCGCCATCCCTGTTAGCCGATGCGTCAGTGGGTACCGCCGGATGCGGGGCCCGAGCCGGGAAGCAGCCGTCGGAGGACCGCGGCGTCCGCGCTCCCAAGTCGCCGATGAGCGTGAGGCCGGCCGGCGCGGGGCCTTGTCGGCCCCCCGTAGCGGCCTCCCGGCGGCCTGAGGCTGGGGAACAATACACCGCCCCCCAGGGCCCTGCAAGGCGATTCCGATATACTCCAAGGGGGTATCCAGATGGTGCCCGGCACGGGCCTCCGGGCCGTTCCACAGGACGGTCTGGGGCCAACCGGAAGCCAGCCCGCGCGTGTTTGACACCCCCTTCCCTGGCGGCCTATCATCCCACCGACGAACACGCGCCGTCGCGCTTTCGGGCGCTCGGCGCGTTTGCGTGCCTCTAGGGGTCGGAGCCTCCGGGTCCCAAGGCTGATGGAGAGGATCACGGACAGTCCCGATGGGCAAGCCGACGTTTCAGCCCAAGAAGCGCCATCGCGCAAAGGAGCACGGGTTCCGCGCCCGCATGAAGACGGCGGGCGGCCGGCGCGTCCTCGCGCAGCGGCGGGCGAGGGGCCGGAAGCTGCTCTCGGCCTGATCGCCGACGGGCGCAGTCACAACTCGCTGCGGCTCGTCATGCTCTCTCGCCCGGGCGATTTCGCCAGGCTGGCGGAGAGGGGCGTTGCCAAGACGCACCCACTGCTCGTCGGGCGCTTCGCGCGGACGGACCTTGACCAGACCAGGTTCGGATTCGCCACCGGCAAGCGGCTTGGGGGAGCCGTCGTCCGGAACCGGGTCCGACGCCGAATCCGAGAGGAGCTCAGGGCGATGGCGCCCACGTTCCAGCCGGGCTGGGACGTCCTCATCATCGCCAGGCCGGCGCTCGTCCAAGCCGACCAGACCGCGCTGGTCGGGGCGTTGCGCCGGGTCCTCCGTTCGGGAGGCGTGCTCGGAGGTCAGTCTGATTCGTGAGTCGAGCAGGGGTCTGGGTCGGGACGAGGCTTATCCGCCTCTACCGCGTCGTGTTCGCGTGGCTGCCCTCGAGCTGCCGCTTCGAACCCACGTGCTCTCGCTACACGGAACAGGCGATCGTCAAGTACGGGCTGCTGCGAGGCAGCTGGATGGGCGCCAAGCGCATCGGACGATGCAACCCCTGGAACCCGGGCGGCTATGACCCGGTCCCCTAACGGATACGAGAGCGACAGCGTGACCCGCCTTCAGCACCTCCTCGTCCGGCTGGCGCCGCTGCTCCTGCTGGGCGCGATCACCCTGATCGTGGCGGCCTGCGTCCCCTCCGGCAGCGGTGCCGGCGCCTCGGGCTCGGGCGCGCTGGCGTCGCCGGTCCACTCCCAGGCGCCGCTCGAGCCGGCCCACCTCACCGCCAGCCCGTTCGACCTGCTGGCGACGCTGTTCACGCCGATCTTCCAGCTGCTGTTCATCTCGCTGGTGGTGCTCTACAAGCTGAGCGGCAACATGCTGGTCGCGATCCTGCTGCTGACCGTCATCCTCAAGGCCATCACAACGCCGATCACGCGCAAGCAGCTCGTGAGCTCGCGCATGACCCAGCTGCTCCAGCCCGAGGTCAAGGAGATCCAGCGCAAGTACAAGGGCGACCGCGTGAAGCAGCAGGCGGCCGTTCAGGAGTACTACCGCCAGCGCGGCGTGAACCCGGCGGGAGGCTGCCTGCCGATGCTCCTGACGATGGGCCTCCTGATCCCGATGTACTCGGTGTTCAGCCAGGGCCTCACCAACTACGACATCACGCCGATGCTCAGGGTCGGCCCCATCGACTTCGGCCAGATCCTGGGCGTCACCTGCCCCAACGCGATCACCGGCCCGCAGTTCAACGCCGTGCACGGGTACGTGACGAACCCGTGCCTCGCGGCAACCGACTTCGGCATCAACTGGGGCATCCCCGAGCCCATGACCACGGGCCTGTTCATCGCCGGGTTCGGGCTGAGCATCCTGGCGATCATCTCGTCGCTGGTGCAGCTGCTCTCGTCGCGCCAGATGCTGCCGCCGATCGACCCGCGGACCGCGGATGACGCCAACGTCAAGACCCAGCGGCAGATGGCCTACTTCCTGCCGTTCATCTCCATCCTGTACGGCGGCGTCGTGCCGGCCGGCCTGATGCTCTACTGGATCGCGAGCTCCGCGATCTCCATCGGGCAGCAGTTCCTCGTGCTCGGCTTCGGCGGGATGTTCCCCCTGTTCGGGTGGACGCCCCGGTTCGCGCGCGACTACCGTCCGCGCTACCACGTCACATTGCCCGAGCCCATCAAGACAGGCGCAACCACGGGCGCGGCGGAGCGCTCGAAGATCGTTGACCGGGACCTGTCCGCCCGGTCGACCATCCGGCCCAACCCCAACCGCTCCAGGAGCGGGCGACGAGGGAGACGACGCTGACATGAGCGAGTACCAGGAGTTCACCGGCAAGTCGGTCGAGGAGGCCATCAAGGCCGCCTGCGATCAGTTCGGCGTGGGTCTCGGCGATCTCGACTTCGAGATCCTCACGCCCGGCAGCCGCGGCGTGCTGGGCATGGGCGCCGAGCCGGCCCGCATCGTGGCCGCACCGAGGAGCGCGCTCGGCGGCGCCGCCCCGAAGCGCGAGGCGGCCGAGGCGACGCCGCTGCCCGCAGCGCGCCCACGCGAGGATCGGCCCTTCGGGGACCGGGACCGCGATCGCGACCGGGGCCGTGGCTTCGACCGTGACCGCGGCCCGCGCCGCGACGACCGCGGACCGCGCCGCGAGGACCGGCCGTTTGCGGAGCGGCCCGCCGGCGGCGGTGAGCGGCCCGTTCCGGCTGGCGGCGAGCGAGTGCCCCGCAGCAGCTTCGGCGACCGCGACCGCGACCGCGACCGCGGCCCGCGCCGCGAGGACCGGGCCCCCGCCCGGCCGCAGGAGCGGAATCGGGTCCACGACCGCCCGGCGGGCGAGCACACGCGCGGCGGGTCTGAGCTGTCCGCCGCCGAGGTCGCGGCCGTGACGAGCGCCCGCGGATCCCTCGCCATGGAGCGCGCCGAGCTCGAGGCCGCCGAGGCGTCGCCCGAGGCGCTCCAGGCGGGCAGGGAGATCCTCGAGACCCTGATGGGCCACCTCGGCTTCCAGGGGGTCTCCGTCGAGGTCCGCGAGGGCGAGACCAGTCGGCTCAATGTGGTGGGCGACGGCGGCGACCGCGAGGCCCTCGGATCCCTGATCGGGCGCAAGGGCGAGCGGCTCTCCGCGCTGCAGCACCTCGTCAACCTCATGCTCTCGCGCCGCACGGGACAGTGGACCCGTGTGCTCGTCGACGTCGAGGACTACCGCGGGCGCCGGGAGCGCCAGCTGGTGGACCTCGCCACTCGGGCCGCCGAGCGCGTCGTGGAGACGGGCAAGATGCTCCAGCTCGAGCCGATGCCGGCTCTGGAGCGTCGCTGGATCCACATTGCCCTGCGGGACAACCCCGGCGTGTCCACCCAGTCGATCGGCGAGGAGCCGAATCGCCGGGTCGTGGTCCTGCCGCGCAACCCCTAGCCCCGCTCAGGCGTCACACGCCGGCCGGGCTCGTCGCCCGACGCATGCAACGTTCGTCTCCGCCCGAGACGCTCGTCGCATGACAGATCCACGAGATCGCGCGAAGATGGCGCGACCGTCGGGACTCCGCCCGGCTTCTGGTGACCTGCGCATGAGCACCCAATGACAGATTTGCCCGAACCCGCGGCCGACGAGACCGCAGCTGCCCGCCCCCCCGAGGTCCCCGCGCCCGCCCCGGCCGAGCCGGAGGCCACTGGCGATCCCGAACTGGCGGCGCTCGTCCGCGCCCACGCAGCACCTGCGGGCGACCCGGAGCTCGCGGCGCTCGTCGCTCGCGCCCCGACGGCGGTTCCGGGGGCCGCCGCCCTGCGGGCCGCTGCGCCCGAGGCAACGCGTGACGCGGCACCCGAGCCTTCGGCGGTCGCCAGCGAGTCCCCGACCGTCGCGATCCAGACCGGCAGCCCTGTCGCCGAGGCCGAGTTCCCGGTCGCCCCCGTCGCCGCCCCCTCGCCCTCCGCCGACTCCCCGCGCCCGTCCTCGCATCGCGGCCGCTCGCTGTTCTTCCGCTTCGCCTTCGCCTTCGTGTTCGGGGTCGTGCTGGTGGGCGCGATCGGCGCCGGCGCCCTCTACGCGTGGGGCCTGCAGTACGACGGCCGGGTCCTGCCCGGTGTCCGCCTCGGCAGCACCGACCTCTCCGGGCTGACTGCCGACCAGGCCCGGGCCGCCATCGCCAAGGCGCTCGACCCCCTGGCCAACGGCGAGGTGGTCCTCAACGGGCCCGACGGCAAGGCCACGCTCGCGTTCGGCGACCTCGGCCGCGGACCCGACATCGGCGGCCTCCTCGACGCCGCGCTGGGCGCCGGGCGCCAGGGCGAGTTGTTCGCCGACCTCATCGGCGGCCCCCAGGCCGCGCTCCACGGGGTCACGATCGCCCCGGCCGTGACCTACGACCGCGCCAAGCTCGTCGCCGCGGTGGACGCTCTCGCTGCGGGGATCGACCAGGCCGCGTCCGACGCGACCGTGTCAGTCGGGGCGGACGGCACCTACAGCGTCACGGCCGCGAAGGATGGCCGGGCCGTGGACCAGGCGGCGCTGCTCACCGCCCTTGACCAGAAGCTCTCGGCGCTCGACGCCCCGGCGGAGATCACGCTCGACGTCCCGGTTGCGACGGTCCCGCCGACCGTTTCGACCACCGCCGCGGAGACCGCGATGGCCGCCGCGAATCGGATGGCCGCGGACCTCGTGATCGCCCGAGGGTCGGACACCTGGACGATCAGCAGCGACAGCCTTCGCCCGCTGATCACCTTCACCGTCGGCCAGGACGGGAGCCTCACCCCGGCCTTCCAGTCGGCCGGCCTCGATCCGTTGGTCAGGCAGCTCGCCAAGCAGGTCAACCAGACCGCCCAGGACGCGCAGCTCAGGCTGGTGGGCAACCACGTGGTCGCCAGCGGCGCGAGTCGCGAGGGGCGCACGCTCGACGTGGCCGGCATGGAGGCCGCGATCGTCAGCCAGATCGCGGCACGGCAGGCGGGCACGGCGGTCGAGCCGCTGGCCCTGGTCGTGAAGGCGGTGCAGCCGAAGCTGTCGACGGCCCAGGCCACGGCCTTCGCCGCCGAGATGGTCCCCATCAGCTCGTTCAGCATCTACTACTGGGTCCTCATCAACAACTACTGGGGCGCGAACATCGAGGCGCCGGCCACCAAGATCAGCGGGACAGTGGTGCCCGCAGGCGGGACCTTCGACTTCTGGAAGGTCGTCGGCGATCTCCACAAGATCCCGGGCGTGGGCCCGGGCAACGCGATCGAAGGCGGGAAGATCACCGTCACCGGAGCGTTCGGCGGCGGCATCTGCACGACGTCCACCACGCTGTTCAACGCCGCGCTGAGGGCGGGCATGGTGCCGGGCGCGCGGCAGAACCACAACGAGTTCATCGACCGGTATCCCCCGGGCCTCGACGCCACGGTGTGGATCGTGGGCAACGCCAAGCAGACGATGAGCTTCACCAACGACACCGCGTATCCCATCCTGATCCAGCGGATCATCAGCAACGCCGGCGGAGGGAAGCGCTGGCTGACGTTCAAGATCTGGAGCGTGCCGAACGGCCGGACGACCAAGATCAGCAACCTGGTCATCCAGCCCGGCCCCGTTGCGGTTGACACCATCGAGAAGGACCCGACGCATCCCGTAGGCTGGTCGTACCGAGTCAACACCCCGGTGAACGGCGCCAAGGTGTGGGTCACGGTGACGATCTACGACCACGGCAAGCTCCACTGGACCAAGCGGTACTTCTCGAACTACCCGGCGGTCAACGGCGTCCTCCAGGTCGGCACCGGCTAGCTGCGACCCGCGTCAGCGTCGGCAGCCTCGACCATGGACCTCGGACTCTACGTGCGCGGCGTCGCGATAGGGTTCGCGGTGGCCCTGGCGCTCGGCCCGGTCGGGCTGCTGGCAGGGCAGGCGGCCGCGTGAGCGGCGCCCGTCCCCGCCCGACCGCGCGCCGCCCGGACGGCAGCGGCTCCGACGGGCGCCGTCCCCCCGTCGACGGCCTGCCCGCCGCGGCCATCTTCGACTGGGACGGCACCATCGTCGACACGCTGCCGCTGATCTACCGCGCCAACGTCATCGTCCTGGGAGAGTTGGGCATCACCATGAGCCGCACCTGGTTCCGCGAGAGGCACTCGCCCGACTGGCGCCGCGGGTACCGGGAGCTGGGCGTGCCGGAGCACCTCTGGGACCAGACGGCGGCGCGCTGGGCCGAGGAGATGGGGCGCATGCGGCCGAGGGCCCTGCCCTGGGTCCGGCGCGCACTGCGCCAGCTCCGCCGCAACGGCGTCCGGCTGGGGCTGGTCACGGCGTCCACCCGCGGCGTGGTGGAGCCCAGCCTCAAGCGGCTCAACCTTGCCGGGCTGTTCGAGACCGCGTGGTACGCGGACGACGTGCGGGAGAACAAGCCCCACCCCGAGGCCCTGCTGCTCGCCCTCCGCGATCTGGGGCTGGCGGCCGAGCAGACCGTCTACGTGGGCGACACGACCGTGGACCTCGAGATGGCGCGCGCGGCCGGCGCGCGATTCGCCGCCGTGGGCGCGACCACGGCGGAGCCCGTGTTCCGGGCCGCCGGGGTCGACCGCGTCTGGATCGGCGTCGGGGCGTGGACGGACGAGCTGCTCGCCTCGGCAAGGGGCGGCGGCGGGGCTCCGACGGGGCCGAAACCGCGCCGAGCGCCGAGAGCCGAACACCGCGGCTAGCCGCCCGCCTCCTTCGCCAGCACGGCCCTGACCTCGGCGGCGATCTGGACGTCCTCGCGCGAGGCGATGACCAGCGACCGCGCCGCCGCGCCGGCAGCGCCGATCTCGCGGTCGCCGTCGCCGTCCGCGGCATTGCGCGCCGGGTCGATGGCGATCCCGAGGTACCCGAGCCCGTCTGCGGCCATCGCGCGGACCGGCGCCGACCGCTCCCCGACGCCGCCGGTGAACACGATGGCGTCGAGCCCGCCCAGCGACGCGGTCATCGCCGCGATCGAGGCGCGGAGCCGATGGAGGTAGACCTCGAGCGCCAGGCGCATCCTGGGCTCACCGGCCTCGGCGCCGACGAGGACCGCACGCATGTCCGACGTCCCGGCGAGTCCCAGAAGGCCCGAGCGGTGCTCCAGCGTCGCCGCAAGCTCGGCGGGCGGCATCCCCACGTGGTCCGCCAGCCACAGCACGAGACCCGGGTCCACCGAGCCCGAACGCGTGGCCATGACGAGGCCCTCGAGGGGCGTGAACCCCATCGTGGTGTCCACCGAGCGCCCCCCGCGCACGGCCGCGAGCGACGCGCCCGCGCCCAGGTGGCAGGTGACCAGTCGGAGGTCTGCGATTGGGACCCCCAGCACCTCGCCTGCGCGCCGGGTCGCATAGGCGTGGGAGAGGCCGTGGAACCCATACCGGCGCAGGTCCCAGCGCTGCCGCCAGGGGGCCGGGAGCGCGTAGGTCGAGGCGGCGTCGGGCATGGAGGCGTGGAATGCGGTGTCGAAGCTGGCCACGGCAGGCGTCGACGGGAGGGCGGCGGTCACCGCATCGAGCGCAGTCAACGCCTTGGGCTGGTGGAGCGGCGCCAGGCTGGTCAGCGCCGCGATCCGCGTCCGGACCCGCTCCTCAAGACGGACGGGCCCGAGGAACGCGGTCCCGCCGTGCACGATGCGGTGCCCGACGGCATCGACCTGGCCCAGCCCGGCGACGGCCTCGCCGACCTCCCCCGCGTCCTCCGCGCCCCTCGGCGGCGGCAGGTCGATCGACCCGACGACCTCGTCGGCGCGGCCGAGGACGCGGAGCTTCAGGCTCGACGAGCCCGCGTTGACGACGAGGATCCGCTCCGGGTTCACGCGGGGTCGGCCGGCCACGTCCAGTCGGCGACCTCGGGCGCGTCCTCGCCCTCGAGCCGGGTGTACGCCCGCGCCTCGAGCCGCTTGTCCTGCATCAACTGACGGACGTGCGCGGCCTTCGGCCCGAGGCCCGGAACGCGGTCGATCACGTCGATCACGAGGTGGTACCGGTCGAGGTCGTTGAGCATCACCATGTCGAACGGGGTGGTGGTGGTCCCCTCCTCCTTGTAGCCGCGCACGTGCAGGTTGGCGTGGTTCGTGCGGCGGTACGTCAGGCGGTGGATCAGCCAGGGGTAGCCGTGGTAGGCGAAGACGACGGGCTTGGTGGTGGTGAACAGGGCGTCGAACTCCGCGTTTGACAGGCCGTGCGGGTGCTCGCGCTCGTCCTGGAGCCGCATGAGGTCCACCACGTTGATGAAGCGGACCCTGAGCTCGGGCAGGTGCGTCCGGATCAGGTCCGCGGCGGCGAGCGCCTCGATCGTCGGGACGTCGCCGGCGGAGGCGAGCACCACGTCCGGCTCGCTGCCCTGGTCGTTGCTCGCCCACTCCCAGATCCCGATGCCGCGGGTGCAGTGCAGGATGGCCTGGTCCATCGTCAGCCAGTTGGGGCTCATCTGCTTGCCGGCGACGATGACGTTCACGTAGTTGCGGCTGCGCAGGCAGTGGTCGGCGACCGAGAGCAGGGTGTTCGCGTCGGGCGGCAGGTAGACACGAATGACGTCGGCCTTCTTGTTGACGACGTGGTCGATGAAGCCCGGGTCCTGGTGCGAGAAGCCGTTGTGGTCCTGCCGCCAGACGAGCGAGCTGAGCACGTAGTTGAGCGAGGCGACCGGCCGGCGCCACGGGATGTCGCGGGTCACCTTGAGCCACTTGGCGTGCTGGTTGAACATCGAGTCGATGATGTGGATGAACGCCTCGTAGCAGTTGAACAGGCCGTGGCGGCCGGTCAGGAGGTAGCCCTCGAGCCAGCCCTGGCACTGGTGCTCGGAGAGGACCTCCATGACGCGGCCATCGGGCGCGAGGTGGTCGTCGGTGGGCAGGAACTCGGCCATCCACGTGCGGTCCGTGGCGTCGAGGACGGCGCCCAGGCGGTTGGATGCCGTCTCGTCCGGGCCGAACACCCGGAACCTGTCCATGTTGCGGGCCATGACGTCGCGGATGAACCCGCCCAGGACGCGGGTCGCCTCCGAGCTGCTCCCGCCGGGGCGCGGCACGTCCACGGCGTAGTCGCGGAAGTCGGGCAGGACGAGGTCGCGCAGCAGCTCGCCGCCGTTGGCCACGGGGTTCGCGCTCATGCGCCGGTACGCCTTGGGAGCCAGCGCGGCGATCTCGGGCCGCAGCGCGCCAGCCTCGTCGAACAGCTCCTCCGGCCGGTAGGAGCGCATCCACGACTCGAGCATCGCCCGGTGGTCGGCGTTCGTCCGCACCTCGCCGAACGGCACCTGGTGCGAGCGCCAGGTGCCCTCGACCGGCAGGCCGCCAACCTCCTTGGGCCCCGTCCAGCCCTTGGGTGTCCGGAGCACGATCATCGGCCAGCGCGGGCGCTCGGTGACGCCGTCCTCGCGAGCGGTCTTCTGGATCCGCGTGATCTCGGCCACCACCTCGTCGAGGGTCGCCGCCAGTTGCTGGTGGACCTCGGCCGGGTCGTCGCCCTCCACGAAATACGGCTTGTGGCCGTAGCCCTCCATCAGCGCCGCGAGCTCCGCGCGCGGGATCCGCGCCAGCACGGTGGGGTTCGCGATCTTGTAGCCGTTGAGGTGGAGGATCGGCAGCACGGCGCCGTCTCGGGCCGGGTCGAGGAACTTGTTGGAGTGCCAGCTCGTGGCGAGCGGACCCGTCTCGGCCTCGCCGTCGCCCACGACCGCGCACACCAGCAGGTCCGGGTTGTCGAGCGCCGCGCCGTAGGCGTGCGAGAGCGCGTAGCCGAGCTCGCCGCCCTCGTGGATCGAGCCAGGGGTCTCCGGCGCGACGTGGCTCGGGATGCCGCCCGGGAAGGAGAACTGCCGGAACAGCTTGCGCAGACCCTCGGCGTCGCGCGTGATCGACGGGTAGACCTCGGAGTAGGTCCCCTCGAGGTAGGCGTTGGCGACGATGCCGGGACCGCCGTGCCCGGGGCCGATCACGTAGATGGCGTTGAGGTCCCAGGCGCGGATGACCCGGTTCATGTGGACGTAGATCATGTTGAGGCCCGGCGTCGTGCCCCAGTGGCCGAGCAGTCGGGGCTTGACGTGCTCGGGGAGCAGCGGCTCGCGGAGCAGCGGGTTGTCGAGCAGGTAGATCTGGCCCACCGAGAGGTAGTTGGCCGCGCGCCACCAGGCGTCGATCAGCCGGAGCTCGTCGTCCGAGAGCGGATTCCGCAGGGTGATGGGCGTGGTGGCCTGGGCCATGGTGTGGAGCCCTCCCGATACAGATGCCGGGACCTTAGCCTACGCCGGGCACATTGCCGCCACGTTTCCGGCCCCTCTGGGGCCTAACGGATCGCGATTTCAAGGTGCCGAACCGCCCTCGCGAGCGACCTGGCGGCCGCCTACGCTCCGGAGATCGCGGTTCGGCGTGCACGGCCGTCCGGCCGGACTACGCGGACCACATGGCCGTTCGTGCGCGGGCTGCTCAGCCCGGAATCACGGGACGGAGGTGGGGGGACCAGCGGGGCCCCGGGTTGGTACCGTTCATCGGTCCGGGCCGTGGAAGCGGCCGGTCAGCGCGTCCCCCCGGCGCAGCCAACTCGATCATCGCCGCCTCGCGCGGCCCGCTCCGGTAGGTGCCATGCACTGCATCGTCCTCGTCAAGCAGGTTCCGGACGTCAGCAACATCCCCGAAGACGCATGGGACCGTGAGAAGGGCACGCTGCGCCGCGGTCTCCTCGACAGCGTCCTCAACCCGCTCGACCTCCACGCGCTCAGCTTCGCCAAGCGGATCACGGCGGGCGATCCGGACGCCAAGACCATCTATCTCACCATGGGCCCGCCGCAGGCCCGCGACGTGCTGCTCGACTGCATCTCCCGGGCGCCGGGCGAGGCCGTGCTGCTCACCGACCGATCGCTCGGCGGCGCTGACACGGTCTCGACCGCCTACTCGCTGGCCCAGGCGATCCGGCGCATCGAGCGCGACCTGTTCGACGGCAGCCGCCAGTACGTGATCGTCACGGGCATGCAGTCCGTGGACGGCGACACCGCGCAGGTCCCGCCCCAGCTCGCCGAGGACCTCGGCGTGGACCAGGTGGCGTACGCCCAGGACGTCCACACGGAGCCCGCGCTCACGTTCCGGCGCATCGGCGCGGCCGGCACGGAGGACGTCGTCCCGGAGCGCTTCCCGGTCGTGGTGACCGTGACGGCCTGCACGGACACGCTGTACGCCGGCTTCCACGCCGCACGCGCAGCGCGAAGCGCCACGATCCACACCTGGAGCGCCGCCGACGTCGAGGCGAAGCCCGACCGCGTGGGCCTCAAGGGCTCGCGGACCACGGTGTACCGCATCTTCTCCCCGTCCGAGGACCGCGCGAAGCAGTGCGAGATGGTGAGCGACCCGGCGGACCTCGTGAGGAAGGTCCGGGCGAAGTACCGCCTCGCCGGCGGCGGACCGGCCGCCCATGAGGAGGGCGCCTACGCGCTTGACGGCCGCGCGCCCACGTACCACGGCGAGTTCTGGATCCTCGCCGAGCGCGAGGGCGACGGCATCAAGTCGGTCTCGCTCGAGCTCCTGGGCAAGAGCCGCGAGCTGGCGGCGTTCCTGGGCGAGAAGGTGGGCGTGGTCCTGCCCTGCGACGTTGCGGGCGACCTGCCGGCCGAGCTCATCGCCCACGGCGCTGACGTGGTCTACGCCATCGAGCACCCCCTGCTCGCCACGTTCTCGCCCGTCCCGTTCAAGACCGCAGTCGCGGCGGTCGTCCGCGAGCGCCATCCGCAGGTCATGCTGTTCGGCGCCACGCCGATGGGCCGCGAGCTCGCCCCGCGCATCGCCTACGCCTGCGACTCCGGCCTGACCGCCGACTGCACCAAGCTCGAGATCGGCGACCACACCAAGGGCGGCAACGCCCTGGTGGGGATCCTCAAGCAGACCCGGCCGGCGCTGGGCGGCAACATCATGGCCACGATCATGACCAAGGACTCGCCCACCCAGATGGCGACCGTCCGCCCGGGCGTGTTCAAGATTCCGCCGCGCGACGACGCGCGCACGGGGGACGTCGTGCTGATCACGCCGGACCTCGGGGCGGATCTCGTCGGGGCCGCGGTCACGCCGGTCGAGTCCTTCGTGTCCAAGGTGAACATCCGGGACGCCAAGATCATCGTCTCGGGCGGGCACGGGATCCGCACCCGCGCGGACTTCGACCGCCTGCTCCAGCCGCTCGCCGACAGCCTCGGCGACCTGCTCGGCGACGGCGCCAAGGTGGCCGCCAGCCGCCACGCGGTCGAGGACGGCTTCCGCACCCACGACTACCAGGTTGGCCAGACCGGCCAGACCGTGGCCCCCAAGCTCTACGTGGCCGTCGGCATCTCGGGCGCCGTGCAGCACGTGTCGGGAATGCAGATGTCGGACACCGTGATCGCCATCAACAAGGATCCGAGGGCGCGGATCTTCAACTACGCGGACTTCGGCATCGTCGGCGATCTCGAGACGGTCGTCCCACAGCTGACTCGCGCGGCGCAGGAGGCCAAGTGATGGACGGCATCGACATCCTGATCGTCGGCGCCGGCCCGGCCGGGCTGGCCGCGGGCATCCGCGCCAAGCAGGTCGCGAAGGACGCCGGCCGCGAGCTGGCGGTGGCCGTCATCGACAAAGCGCCCGCGGCGGGCAACCACGTGCTGTCGGGTGCGGCCTTCGAGCCCGCCGTCCTCGACGACCTGCTCCCCGGCTGGCGCGAGGTCCGCCACTCGTTCACCGACACGATGGTCCCGGTCCAGCGCGAGGACATGATGTTCCTCCGCGCGAAGGGCGCCAACCGGATCCCGCCGCTCGTGATCCCGTCGCGGATGCACCACACCGGCGACGTCATCATCTCCGCCACGCGCCTGGCGCAGTTCCTCGCCGAGCAGGCGACCAGGCTGGGCGTCGAGGTCTACCACGGGTACACGGCACGATCGCTGATCGTCGAGGACGGGGTCCTGCGGGGGGTTCGCCTCGCTGAGCTCGGCCTCCGCGCAGACGGCACGCCGAAGGGCAACCACATCCCGGCCGAGGAGGTCCGCGCCCCGGTCACGATCCTCGCCGACGGGACGCACGGCGTGCTGTCGGGGGCATTCGCCCAGCAGTTCGGCGCGGCGCATCCGCAGACCCTCTCGCTGGGCATGAAGGCCATCGTCCAGTTCCCCGAGCCGAGCCCGTTCGGCAACAACCGCGTCATGCACACGCTGGGCTACCCGCTGCCGCCGTCGGTGTTCGGCGGGGGGTTCCTCTACTCGCTGGGCGAGAAGACCGTCGCCGTCGGCCTGATCCTGGGCCTCGACTGGAAGTACGGCGACCTCGACCCGCAGCGCGAGTTCGAGACCTTCCGGGCCCACCCCTACATCAGCCGCCTGCTCCAGGGCGGCGTGACCGTGGCCACCGGGGCCAAGACGATCCCGGAGGGCGGCCTCGCGTCGATCGGCGCCGTGTCAGCGCCGGGCGGCATGGTTGTCGGCGACGGCGCCGGCTTCGTCAACATGGAGAAGATCAAGGGCATCCACTACGCGATCCGCTCGGGCATGTGCGCGGCCGAGACCGCGGTCGACGCGCTGGGCGAGAACGGCGCGGTGGGCTCGCTCGATGGGTATCGCGCCAAGCTCGAGGCCGCGGGCGTGCTCGCGGACATGCGCCACGCCCGCAACTACCGGCAGGTGTTCGCGAAGGGCGGACTGTTCCTCGGCACGCCGCTGTCGCTGGTGTCGTCGGCGATCCCCAAGCAGCTCGGCCACCACCGCGACGGAGCGGCGACCAAGAAGGGGGCCCGCCTCAACCGCCCCGACCCGGGCCGCATGGACGGCGCCACGTTCGTGGCCCTGACTGGCACGCTCCACCGCGAGGACGAGCCGTCGCACATCACGATCAAGGACCCGGCGCAGTGCGTGACCTGTGAGGCCGACTACGCGAACGCCTGCACGCACTTCTGCCCGGGCCAGGTGTACCGCTGGGATGGCGACAGGATCGTCCTGTCCCCGTCGAACTGCCTGCACTGCATGAGCTGCACGGTGAAGTGCCCGACGCTCAACATCGACTGGGTGCCGCCCGAGGGCGGCGAGGGGCCGCACTACAAGCAGCTCTGAGGCAGATCTGGACGATGTGAGGGCCCGGCTCGCCGGGCCCTCGACGATTCCGAGCTCGGCCCGGCGGCCCAGGGCTCGCGAGATCCACCCGCGCGCGCCTGCCGTAGGCTTCACTTGAGTGGCGGCCGCGGGTGCCGTCGTGACCGAGGAGCCTCCATGCGCGCGTCCCGCCTCGTCGTCGCCGTCATCGTCGGCCTGCTCGGGCTGGTCTGGCTGGGACAGGGCCTGGGCTATATCGGCGGCAGCTTCATGACCGGCAGCCAGTTCTGGGCGACGATCGGGACGCTGCTGCTCGTGGTCGCCCTGGCGATCGTCGTCCTCGAGGCGCGGCGGGGGCGCCGCACGACGGGCTAGGCGGGCGGCCGCTCGCTGCCGGGGGTTTGCCGACCGGGCCCCCACGAGAAGGGGGGCCGAGTCGTGCCCGAATGGGGACGATCGGGTTGTGGCCCAGACTCCGGCGCGCCGATAGCCTTGGTCGGTGAGTCGCACGAAGGGGGGCCGACGGTCTTGACAGGCCCAATGCAGCTGCAGGCCGCCATCGCACGCCAGTTGCCCGCGAGCGCCTGGGGCGTGCGCGCCGCGGACCTCAAGCCCTTCACATGTTCCGCTGCCGGGACCTGGCGGGCGAGCTGGCGGCCGAGGCTGGCCTGAGCGTCAGCGAGGTCGGCGAGGTGGTCTGGTCCGCCATGCTGCACGACATCGGCAAGCTCTACATCCCCGACCGCGTCCTGCTCAAGCCCGGCGTCCTCGACGAGGAGGAGTGGCGCCTGATGCGGATGCACCCGATCCGCGGCGCCGAGCTCCTGGAGCACGGCCAGAGCCTCGCGGCCGCGCGGAACATCGCTCGCTGGCACCACGAGAACCTCGACGGCTCGGGCTATCCGGACGGCCTCCGCGGCAGCGCGATCCCGCTCGAGGCGCGCATCGTCCGCATGGTCGACGCGTGGGACGCCATGACCAACGATCGGCCCTACCGGGCTGCGATGTCGGCCGAGCGCGCGCTCGAGGAGCTGCGTCGGTACTCGGGCAGCGCGTTCGACCCCGAGCTCGTCGAGTTGTTCACGCGCCTGGCGCTCGATTGCCTCTGCAGTTGCCGAGGCGATCGACCTCGACTGCCCCAAGTCCTGGCCGATGCCACCCGGATACTGGCCGATCGCGGCGGGTCTGGGAAGTTGTCGTGGCTGCCGCCGCCGGTGGCGAGGCGCCGCGCACGAGCGCCGCGCGGTCACCGCTTGGGGCAGAAGCGGTGTGGTTCGGCGATCGCTGAGCGCGGAAATGACGTCGGCCAACTATTGGGTCAGCGAATCCGACATCGGCCAACTATTGGGGCAGAAGACCCTGGCCGATGCGAGCATTCGAGGCGTCGAGGAGGGAGCGCCGGCCATCTGCCCCAAGTCCTGGCCGATGCGCGGGTGGCGGCATGGGCCGTGCCGCTGGCGTGGATGGCGACGACTCCGTCACGTGCCTACGCCGCCTCGCCGCACCGAGCGCCCCCCCGAGGTGCCAGCGGGCGGGACGCGCAGGCCCGCGCCGTCACCAGAGCGCGGCTGATGCGCCCTAGCCGCGGACCTCACGAAGACGATGTTCAGGGGGTCGGCTCTCGCGGGGGATTCTCCGCGAGGAACTGCTCGATCGTTCGGGAGTCGAAGCCGTCCCAGACCATGAAGAAGACCTGATGCGCCGTCCGGGAGAGGAGTCGGAGTGCATCGGCGAGGTCCTGGTCAGGTAGCGGCGCGACAGCCCGGCGGACCTCGGGATCCTGGATCACCCGCTCGATCGCGGGCTCCGTGCGGTGCGCGTAGAACTGGCCGAAGCTGGGGTAGGCGTTCCTCGGCCGGTCCGTCTCGGCAAGTGTGGCGAGGTCCTGGAGGGCGTCGAACTGGCAGAGGCTGTCGAGCACGGCGCCGTCGACCTCTGCGCGCTCGTCAGGCCGCAGGCAGTCGGTGGCGAGTGCCAGCTGCTCAGCGGCCTTGAGGACCGAGACCTCGACCTGGCGGCCACCGCTCTCCCGCTGCAGAAGCATGCCTCGGGCCGCATAGACGAGGGCGTGGCGGAGCCAGGTCCGGCCGAGCTGGGCGAACCGCTCCCGGTCGCCGGGCTCGAGGGCCAGGCGCCGGACCATGGACCAGCGGCGCTGCCGCACGGCGAGGCCGCCGACGGCAAACACCCGCAGAGCGACCTCGAGCCAGATCCGATCGGCCGCGATCCCCGCTGTCCCGGGACGGGCGAACTGTTCGTGGCCGACCTCGTAGGCGTCGCTGAGCGCGGCGACGGATCCGATGAGCAGCCAGTCGAGGTCGAGGAGGATGGCGAGTGACAGCAGGCACCCCACCCTGTCGAGGACCCCGCGCAGGCCCTCGAGGTCGTCCTGCTCGACGCGTTCGACCACGACCGGCTTGATCCGAGCGAGCAGCAGGCGGATCGGGACGGTGTCGCCGACGCGGACGAGCTGCGCCGCCCGCGCCCCGAAGGGGCCGAGCTCCTCCTCGAAGCCAATCCCCGGCCGCTCGGCCGCGGGCGCCGCCGCCGCTGTCAGGTCCGCCGCCCACTCGCGCCGCACCCGCGTCCGCTCCTGCTCGACGAACCGGTCACGGAGTCGGGCCATGTCCGGGTGGGTCACGCGAACGCTGGCAGTGCCGCGCCGGACGAGCACGTCAGCCTCTCGGAAGACCGTCGTCTGGCGGCCGTCCTCCTCGTACTGGCCGTCTGCGGACAGGATGGCGAAGCCGTTCGGGTGCGGGCCGATCCACATGAGGGCGAGGGCCACGCCGTCGATCTCGTGCACGGCGCAGCGGAGGTCGACGTCGGGGAGGTAGCGGCGGACTCGCCCGCGGATCGTCGCCTCGTCGAAGTCTCGGCGGGCCGTCGGCCCGAGTCCGACGGGCGTCCCGTCGTCGGCGGCGCCGACCACGATGTAGCCCCCCTCGGCCGACATCGCCGCCATGTCCTTGACCAGCTCGACGAGGTCCCGCCGGACGGCGAGGTCGGCCGCGGACTTGAAGTCGAGGCCCTCGAACTCGTGCTGCTCGGCGAGCAGCTCGCGGAGCTGGTCCGCGTCGAGACGTGTCGTCATGCCCGCAGGGTACCGAGCCTGTAACGGCTCGGTCAGGCCCTTCGGTAGGCGCGTTGGGAGCCGGCGGGGGCGCGGCGCGGTCCTGAGAGGCGCGGGTCACGCCACCAGTTGAGCCCGCTTGTCCACGATGGCGGCGGCGAGCTCGGGCACCTCCACTCGCAGCGTCGAGGGCCGCATCATGATCGCCGTCGCCGCGCACCACGGCGAGTCAAGCTTCGGGGGGCTCACGAGGGCAACGGGCGTCCGGCTCGGCGAGATGGGTGAGGGCGGCTGGGCGGGGTGCCATCAAGGCAGCGGGCCGTGTCCCGAGGCGAACGCGGACGCTGACCCCGCTCACCCCTTCTACGGGCAGGAGATGGTGTTCACCGGCGCCCTCGCGTCGATGACACGGCGCAGGCGTGGGATCGGGTCGCCGAGGTCGGCGGGCGCCCTGCGCCGGGCGTCACGAAGCACACCAACATCCTCGTGATCGGGTATCAGGACGCCAGCAAGCTGAGGCCGGGCGAGGAGCGCCAAGGCCCGCAAGGCGCGGGACCTCCGGCTGGCCGCGCAGCAGATCGAGATCCTGCCGGAGCTCGACTTCGTGCGCCTCCTCATGGCCTGAGAGCGCGGCGGAAGGTCTGGGGCACGGCGGCCCCTTCAGCACAATCGACGCGTTTGCCGACGCGATGCGCACCTTGAGGTGCCGCTGCCGCCAGGGCGTCCCGGCCATCCGTGCCTGAGGGCGCGGTCCGCGCGAACCAGCCCGAGGCACGCGGCCCACACCGCCGCCGCGTAGGCGATCTCGAGGCCGGCAACCAGCTGGTCCTTCGCGGCGGCGATGAAGAACGCGGCCGACGCGGCCCAGACGAGGACGCCGAAGGCGCGGACGACGGGCGCGAGGTACATGACCGTCGGCCGCCGCAGGATCGCGAGGCGCCCGCGGAGCCGCCGGTCGACCGCGACGATCGGCGGGCCGAGCGCCGCCACGGCGGCGGCGAACGCGTTGACCGCCAGGGCCAGCGACGCGGTGAGGTCGGCTGCCGGGCCAGGCTGCACGATGGTGATGGCCAGCATCCACACGCAGCCGACGACGCCGAGCGAGGCAAGCCTGACAGCCTGGGAGGTCGAGCGCGCTCCGAGGACCCCGGCCGCGAGGTAGAGCGCCAGGGCGACGGGCGGCTCGCGACAGGCGGCGAGGTAGGCGTCGATCGCCGCGACGCCCGTCACGTGCCTGCCCTCACGAAGCCGCTGTTCGGCGGGGCCGGCAGGCGGTTGGGGGCTGTCCGGGCGAACGCCGCGTCGGCGAGGGAGATCGAGACAGCCTCGAGCCTCACGCCGCCGTGGAGGTGCCGGAGCAGGTCGGCGACGCCGAGGGCGCCAGCGACCGCCCCAACGAAGGCGGCGCCCGCCGTGCGGCCCGCGAGCTCGGCGACCCCGCAGGCCGCGGCGTCCCGCGACATCCCGCGAGCCTCCAGCTCGCGGATCGCGGCGGCGTAGGCGGGCGCTGCCGCGAGGTCGCCAGGGCTGCGAGCCGGCGCCTCGGGGAAGGCGTCTGCCGCCCTCCGCGATCCGGGGAAGCTCTGGAGCACGATGTCGAGGTACCGGGCGCCGCGCCCAAGGCCCGCGTCGACAGCGTACGCGAGCCCCGCGGCCTCGAGGCTGCGCCTCGGCTCCGGCTTGTCGAACCCGGCCAGGGCCATCGCGGGCTCCGTGGCGTCGCCCGCGAAGCCCGCGCCAAAGCGCCGCTCGGAGATGAACGTCGCCAGCCCCCTCGACTCGAGCTCCCGCGCCACGGCGCGGGCCTTGCTCCGGCCGACGTCGCCGGCCGCGAGCAGGAGCCCGGTGTCGAGGTTCGCGGTGACGGCGCGCTCCGGGTCCACCAGCCCGATGCAGACGCCCGGGTCGTGCCCGTAGGGGAGCGAGCCGATGGCCCACGCGTTGGCCTGCCCGAGGTGGCCGACGCCGAGCAGCCACAGCGCGGACGGCAGGTAGGCGAGCGACGCGCCCCTCCCGTCGGCGTCGCGCCAGTCGAGGTCGGGCCGCCAGAGCGAGACGCCGGCATCGCGGCGCGCGGCGAGGGCGATGCCCTTGGCGGCCTGGAACGCCTCCGAGACCGCGATCGCGCCGGCGACAACGCCAGCCAGCGGCATCCCGTCGCCCTCTGGCAGGCGGCGACCGGCATCGGTCGTCACCCCGCCGGCCCATCCGTCCCAGGTTGCGTGGATCGCTGTCGCGGGCGCGGCTGCGGCGCCACCGCCGATCACGACCACCACCGGGACCTCGTCCCCGTCTCCCGAGGCGCGAGCGGCGCCGGCCCGGGCCAGGGCGTCGTCGAGGCGCTCGCCCCGGCCCCAGCCGTGGCGCAGGATGGGATTCCCGGCCGCAGCGACGGACACGCCGCCCTTGAAGGCGCGGACTCCGCACCGGAGCGCGGTGAGGAAGGCCGCGGTGGCCGTGGCGGAATCCTCCCAGCCGCTGCCCATCGCGATCCCGAGCCGCCGTCGGCGGGCGAGGGCGGCAGACTCGGCGATCGTGGCGGCCGTCCCGTCGTCGAGGTCGATCTTGTCGGTGCGGCCGAGCTCGTCGGGATCGATCACGGCCACCTCCCCACGTAGAGGCGGCGCTCTGCGTCGCGCCCCGTCCAGCTCGTCCACGCACCGCCGCCGTCGTGGCGGTGGACGCCGACCTCGCGCGGCCGAACCGTGCGGGCGGCGAGGTCGGGCACGATGAGCGCGACGTGCCCGCGCCTGCCCACCATCGACGACCCGCGGTCGATGCTGCTCTGGTCCACCCAGCTCGCCGGGTGCGTGTGGACGTCGCCGATGACGGCGAGGGCCTCGCGCCGGCACAGGTCCCACAGCGCGGAGAAGGCGGGCGCGTGCAGGGCCACGCCGCCGTCGAGCGCGTCCGGGTCGAGGTCGTCGAAGTAGACGATCCGCGTCACGCGCCACTCGGCTGTCGATGGGGCCAGGAGGAAGGCGCCCGACTCCCGCTCGCCTCCGGCCCGCCGGCCGAGCTCGCCGACCAGGCCCGCCCACGACGACCGGCCGAAGCGCAGGAGCGCTCCCCGTCCGAAGAGCCGCTCAGACGCCCGCATACTCGTCGCTCATGAGCATCTCGGAGAGCAGCCGCAGGCACAGGGTGATGTCCTTCGTCGGATCCCACGCCCAGGACCGGTGCTCGTCGCGCCAGTTGGGGTGGCCGGCCAGCGCCACGCGGTCGCAGGGCACGTAGAGCGCCGACCCCGACTCCCAGTCTGTGCGGAAGGCGCGCTCGGCACGGCCGCCCTTGGGGCGTGCCGCCTGCCCCGCCTGCGTGTTGGCGGCGACGTCCCACGGCGTCGCCGTCGGCGCCTGCGCCGGGTAGCCGGACAGCTCGAACCGCAGGGTGAAGGCGTCGGGCGCGCCGACGCGGGCGGCCGCCCGGACCGCGATCCAGGCGTGCGGCCAGGAGATCCCGAGCAGCCACCAGAGCCCCTCCTCGACGCCTGCGCGGTACGCGGCGCCGAGGAGGTGGTCGCGGAAGGTTCGCTCGTCGGGCGCGAGCACGCTACCCCTCGAACTTGTGCTGCGGCACGAGGTTCAGGCAGACCGAGCACGCCGCGTCGGCCAGGCCGCCGACGTGCTCGGACAGGTCCGGCTCGTCCTGGGTGCCGCAGACTTGGAAGGTGTAGGTCGCCCGCTCGGCGTCGGACAGGCCGAAGCCATTGGGGCCCGTCGCCCAGGCGAGGATCGCCCGCAGCGCCTTGGCCGGCGGCTCGTCGGTCGTCTTGTCCACCCCGTTGAACGACACGGTCACGGCGACCCGGCGGCAGGTCCCCGCGAACAGGCGGGCACCGGCGGCCACGCCTTGGCTGTCGAGCGTGGCGCTCGCGTCGAGGGGCTCGTCGCGCCCGTCCGCGAACAGCTCGCCGCTCGCCCCGGCGCGGCCCATCAGCTCGGCCGGCGTGTCGCTAGGCTCGACCGACACAACGGACCGCGACCGGCCCTGGCCCACGAACAAGTCCATCGCGACCTCCTCCGGCCTCGGCCGGGGTGTACCATCGTTGCTGTACCGGACGTGTGACGGAGATCCGGTGCCGGTACTAGCGGTAGGAGTGTACCAGAAGTGGATCGCCGGTCAATGCATGATTCTGACCTGCGCGCCCTCGGCGGCCGTGCCGCCGCCCTCCGCAAGAAGCGCGGCCTCAGCCTCCGCGACGCCGCCGCGGAGATCGGGATCTCGTTCAACACGCTCGCCCGCGTGGAGAAGGGCCACCTGCCCGACTTGCAGAACCTGCAGCGGATCCAGGCATGGCTCGGCGACACCCCGGCCCGACCCGCGCCAGCGCCCGGGGTCTCGACGCCCGAGGCCATCGCGAGCCACCTGCAGACCGACCCCATGCTGCCGCCCGAGGCCGCTGCGCGCATCGCCGGCATCGTCCGCGACCTCTACGAGGCCCTCGCGAAGACGCCGGCCGCCACTCCGGTCCACCTGCGCGCAGCGCGGACGTTCTCGCCCGACGCCTCACGCGAGCTCGCCGACATCCTGGCGCGGATGCACGAGCGACTGATGAGCGGCGCCTGATGCTGCCGCGCGGCTTCAAGGCCGAGGCCGAGCGCAGGGCGGTCACGCTCCGCGCTGAGATGGGTCTGCGCCCCACCGACCCAGTCGAGGCGGCCGCCGTGGCTGCCCATCTGCGGATCGGCTTCCGGCGGGCGGACGAGCTGATCCCGATCCAGGCCCTCGAGGCGCTGGAGCGGACCCAGCCCGGCTGCTTCTCGGCGTGCACCCTCCCCGGACCGACCGGTCCCGTCGTGATCACGAACCCGTTGAACTCGCTGGGCCGACAGCAGAGCGACGCCTTCCACGAGATCAGCCACCTCGTGCTCCGGCACCAGATGCGGACCCTCGAGCGTGTGGGAGACCTCGTGTTCTTCACCTGCGACTCTGACGACGAGGAGCAGGCGAACTCGCTCGCCGCCACCCTCCTCCTCCCGAGGCCCGCCCTGGTCGCGGCTCATGCCCGGGGGATGGGCGTCGCGGCGATCGCCGAGACCTACGGCGTCAGCGAGCAGCTCGCCCGTTGGCGGCTGAACGCCTCCGGCGTCGCGATCCAGATCCGACGGCGAGAGCCCGCCGCCCGAGGCGCTACCGCATAGAGCAAGAGGAGGCGCTCTCTCGAAGCCCGTGACGGGCACGGAGCGAGGAGCAGTCGCCACGGGGCCACAGATGACACCGGGAGGTCGGCGTAGGATCGAACAGGATCCGCATTGCCGACGCGATCCTCAGACCGACGACGCATGACCGACGAACCGTCGCTCCCGCAGGCTGACGAAGAGAGCCCAGAAGCTGTACTGCTGCGCGCGCTGTCACTCCTGTTGCGCGGGGCCGGTTCCGACCCGCTCGCGCCAGCGGCCGCGCCCGTGCCGGAGCCACTCCTCTCGGTCGCGGACGCGGCCGGCTACCTCAACGTCTCGACCACGACCGTCCGCAACCTCGCGATCGGCGGCAAGCTGCGGTCGGCCCGCATCGGTGACCGCATCCGCTTCCGTCGCGCCTGGCTCGACGCGTGGATCGACGAGGGTGGCGGCGAGGTTCCCGCCCCGCCGCCACCCGAGCCACGGGCTGCGCCAGCACGCGCGCAAGCTGCCCGGCCACCGAGGCCCGCACGCCCCAAGTCGCCGCCCAAGCCCAAGCCCCCGACCTGCATCCAGAGCGTCAACGGCGTCGAACTCCGGCTCCTGTCCGACGCTGGTCGAGGAACCGTCTACACGTGGCACGCCGGCGATACGCGGCCACTCTGCGGCGCCGATGGACGCTGGAGCCGTTCGCTGAGGCGCTGCCCCGTCGCCACGTTCTGTGCGAGGTGCCTCACCGCATTGGCGGCCATGCCAGGCACCGACCTCTCCCTGTTCGGGATCGGGCACGTGTACATGCTCCGCATGACAACCCGCGGCGCGACGCCGACCCCGATCCGCGCCGGATACCACGAGGGTGACGGTGCCAAGACGCTCTGCGGGAAACGGGAGGGGCCTTGGGCCCTTACGGAACGGAAGCCGCAGACTCGCGAGTGCTTCGATTGCGATCACCGCGTCCGTTGGCGCAACCGCGACCTGGACAGCTCGTTCCTGGTGCCACGCCCGATGACGCCCCTGTGCCTCCTCGTCGACGCGGGACCCCTGGATCCGAGGGTCGTCGACCTGGCGGCCCGACACCCTGGTGCTGTCGAGGTGCGGCAGGCAGCCGAGCCGCTCCCGGAGGACTTCAGCTGGCAGTGGGCGCGGTGGGACCCCGCCTTTGCCGCGGCCACCCCGGTCGGATCGTTCCAGGCGCCCGACGCGTCCATCACCGGGCCACGGACGCACTGGACGAAGTGGACGCTGTCCGATCGGAGCGATGTGGGCACGCAGTTCGACGACAAGTTCGCGGACCGGATGGAGGATTGGGCGACCACGGTAGAGCGGGCTTACGCCCTGTACGCTCGCTGGCACAGGGAGGTTGCCCCGCGTCGTGCGGGCCGGCAACGTGGAGGTCCAGGGCGCGCCTGATGTGGCGTGAGGCGGCCTACGCAGCCCAGAGGGAATACGTCCTCGGGGAGCTCGTCGGCGGCCGCATGCCAACAGGTGCCGCGTGCGCCAGCGGAGCCGATCAGGCGTAGCAACAATGCAATCGCCAGCCGCTGATAGGGGCGAGCTGGTCGGACAGCATTCGATCTGGGGGAAACATGGCCGACGAGACAAGCGCCCTAAGCGTCGTGGTGGACCGACTGGCAGGTGCTTGCGCCGCACGCCAGTGGCACGAGGTCTCTGAGGCGCTGCGGGAGGAACCGCTGTCCGAACAGGACAGGAATGCCGTCAGGTGGCATGTCGTCGCATTCGACTATGAGCTCGTCCAGCCGGCCGGGCGGCCACATGGGCCTCGCGAGCCAGCACTCCTCCCCAAAGCGCTCTTCGAGGGCGGGGGATCCTATCCCCCGCCCGTCGAGGAGCTGCCCCAAGAAGCGGTCGTGGCGTGGCGAGAAGCCGCCACGGTGGCCCCAACGCCGCTCATGGCCGCGAGGTACCGAGACCTCCTGTGGCACCGTCGGGAGGGGCGGGCGGTGGAACATGCTCTTGCCGCAATTGGCGCCTACCTCGACCTTGCCAACGATCCCGACGCGCATGACGGGATCATGGTCGTGTCGGCGTCGTCACGGGCGCTCGAACTATCGCGAATGATCAACGCAGTCAACCTGCAGCGGCTGTCGGTCGCGGCTGCCGTCAGCGGGGCGACACGCGAACTCGACCTCGAGCGGCCGCGCCCGGGTATCGCGATCCGATTGTTGGCGCTACTCCACCAACTGCCCGTCGTCGAGAGGCCACCCGAGCTCAAGCCGCTCCTCCTGCGATGCGAGGACGCCTTCGGCACAGACGCATACGTGTGCGAGGACGTGGCTGAGATGCTCATTGGCCATTCCTCTGACGATGCAGAACGGGCTGCAACAATCGCACGACAGATCGCGAGGTGGGAGTCGCGCCACGAGCGTGGGCTTGGGCGCCTGACTGATCTCCGGGATGCGGCGATCTTCGCCGAGTCATACGGTGCTGGAGATGAGGCCCGGCGACTGCGCCGCCTCGCCGAGCGCATTCCCCCGGCGGACCTGGAGCTACAGACGATCACCGGGGAATTCGAGATCCCCACGGCGCAGGTCGATGAGCTCATAGCGATCCTGGTCGGAGATGACGACTATGTCTCCGGTTTGCTGCGTGTCGGTTCTTATGGTCCTCCGAGCGGCGACCCTGAACGGACCGCCGAGGTCGTCAGGGACATCGCCGAAGCGACGCCATTCCTTCACCTCGGGCAGCGAACGGTTCTCGGTCCAGAGGGGTCCATCCTGCGCGTCACGCAGTCCGTCGACGAGGCCATCGAAGTCGAGATTCCGAGACATGAGGCCACCTCGATCTCCCTAACGAGCCACGTCCTCGCGCGAGCGCTGGATGAGCTGGCCGAGCGCTACGGGGTGCCCGAAGTAGCCGCCCTGACATTGGCGCTCACATCCGACTTCGTGCTACAGCCGACCGCTGAAGCTTTCGCACGTGCGATCAGGCACTATCACGCAGCCGAGTTTGACGCAGCCGGCCATCTCACCGCTCCACGTATCGAGCGGCCAATTCGTGCGATTGCGCGGGCGCTCGGGATCTCGGTGACGACGCCTCCTGCCGGCGACCGTCCGGGCGGTGTTCGCTCCGTGGGCGATCTCCTCCACGACCTTCGAGGCAGCTTGCCCGAGCCTTGGCGCCGCTACTACATGAACTTGCTCGTCGATCCCTTCGGCCTGAATCTGCGTAACTCCATCTCCCACAGCCTCATCGACTACGTCGATCGACCAACGTCGGCGATCTTGATCCATGCCGCAGTCCGCCTCACCCTCTTCGGCATCGTCGATCCAGCGGCCAACGTCGATCCAGCGGCCGACACCGCTCAGGCGCCCGAGTGAGGGCATCGCGTCGACAGCGTCTGTCGGAGCGTCACTCTCGCGTGCTCACTGACGCAAGAGTTTGCTGATCGAGGCGTGACGGCCAAGCTGACACAGCGGAGTGCAGACTGCGCTGCAGACAGACCACTGCGCTCCCCGCTCCATAGAATGGGAGCGCCCGCGAGAGGCGGTCCGCAAACGTTCGCCGGGGGAGGTCCAGCATCGCACCGCTTGAGGCCCTGACGCCAGGCGCGACCGTCCGCGGCCTCGACCCGGACTCCCTCGCCAGCGTCGTCCACGCCCAGTGGTTCGGCTCCGACGCCATCGAGCTGACCTACAAGACCGCAGCGGGCAAGGTCGCCAGCGAGATCCTGTACCGCCACGACGAGGCGCGGCTCGACATCGTCGAGGCCGGGCGGCCGTGGAGCTTCGACGGCGACGGCGCGCAGTTCCGCCTGGTCGCCGAGGCGAACCGGATCCACCTCGCCCACCTCTTCGACCCGGTCCTGGCCGTCCACACGTCGCTCGTCGACCCGCTCCCGCACCAGATCACCGCGGTGTACGAGGAGATGCTGCCGCGCCAGCCGCTGCGCTTCCTGCTCGCGGACGACCCCGGCGCCGGCAAGACGATCATGGCGGGCCTCCTGATCAAGGAGCTGATCGCGCGCGGGGACCTCAAGCGCTGCCTCATCGTGTGCCCGGGCTCCCTCGTCGAGCAGTGGCAGGACGAGCTCGGACGCCGGTTCCACCTGCCGTTCGAGATCCTGACCAACGACAAGCTCGAGGCCGCCCGAACGGGCAACTGGTTCCTCGAGAACGACCTCGCCATCGCGCGCCTCGACAAGCTCTCGCGCAACGAGGACGTGCAGGCGAAGCTCGCCGCGCCGGACTGCCGGTACGACCTGATCGTCGTGGACGAGGCGCACAAGCTCTCGGCCACCTACTTCGGCGGCGAGCTCAAGTACACGAAGCGCTACCGCCTGGGCCAGCTGCTGTCGGGCCTCACGCGCCACTTCCTGCTGATGACGGCCACGCCGCACAACGGCAAGGAGGAGGACTTCCAGGCCTTCCTCGCTCTGCTCGACGGTGACCGGTTCGAGGGCAAGTACCGCGACGGCGTCCACCAGGTCGAGGTCTCGGACCTCATGCGCCGGATGGTCAAGGAGAACCTGCTCCGCTTCGACGGCAGGCCGCTGTTCCCTGAGCGCATCGCCTACACCGTGCCCTACAGGCTCTCGGACCCCGAGGCGCGGCTGTACCGCGAGGTCACCGAGTACGTCCGGGGCGAGTTCAACCGGGCGGAGGCCCTCCAGAACGACAAGCGCGCTGGGACGGTCGGTTTCGCGCTCACCGTCCTGCAGCGCCGTCTCGCCTCCTCGCCCGAGGCGATCTACCAGTCGCTCCGGCGGCGGCGCGAGCGCCTCGAGAAGCGCGGCCGCGAGATGGAGCTCCTCCAGCGCGGCGCCGCGGTAGCCGCCCCGGCCCCGGCCGCGCTCGCGGGCCCCCTGCTCGACGACGACGACATCGCGGACCTCGAGGACGCGCCTGACACGGAGGTCGAGGAGGCCGAGGAATCCGTCCTCGACCAGGCCACTGCGGCCGCCTCGCTTGCCGAGCTCGAGCTCGAGATCGGCACCCTGAAGCGGCTGGAAGGCCTCGCCGCCGAGGTCCGGCGCAGCGGCCAGGACACCAAGTGGCGCGAGCTCGCTCAGCTCCTCGGCGAGATCCTGACGCCGCAGGCGCTGCATGGCCGCATCGGGGAGCCGACCGTGCCGTACGGGGCGGGGCCGATCCCGAAGCCCGTCCCCTCGCCGCGCCAGAAGATCGTGATCTTCACCGAGCACCGCGACACGCTCTCCTACCTCGAGCGGCAGATCGGGACCCTGCTCGGGCGGCCGGACGCCCTCGTGATGATCCACGGCGGGATGGGCCGAGAGGAGCGCCGCAAGGCGCAGGAGCGGTTCCTCTTCGACCCCGGTGTCCAGGTCCTGCTCGCCACCGACGCCGCCGGCGAGGGCATCAACCTCCAGCGCGCGCACCTGATGGTCAACTACGACCTGCCGTGGAACCCCAACAGGTTGGAGCAGCGCTTCGGCCGGATCCACCGCATCGGCCAGGAGGAGGTCTGCCACCTCTGGAACCTCGTGGCCGACGAGACCCGCGAGGGCGACGTCTACCGCCGCCTGCTCGAGAAGCTCGAGGAGGCGCGCCAGGCCCTCGGCGGCCAGGTCTTCGACGTCCTGGGCAAGCTCCAGTTCGAGGGGCGGCCGCTGCGCGACCTCCTGATCGAGGCGGTCCGCTACGGCGACCAGCCCGAGGTCCGAGCGCGGCTCACCCGGGCGATCGAGGACGGCGTGGACCGCCCGCACCTCGAGGGCCTTATCGAGGACCGCGCGCTCGCGCACGACGTCATGGACGCCTCCCGCGTGGCGTCGATCCGCGAGGAGATGGAGCGCGCCGAGGCCCGCCGGCTCCAGCCCCACTACATCGAGTCGTTCTTCCTCGAGGCGCTCAAGCAGCTCGGCGGGACGGTCCGCCAGCGGGAGCCGCACCGCTACGAGGTCACGCACGTGCCGGCCACGGTCCGCAGCCGGGACCGCCAGACGGGCACTGGCGACCCGGTCCTCGCCCGGTACGAGCGGATCGCATTCGAGAAGGACCTCATCTCCCCGCTGGGCCAGCCGCTGGCCGCCTTCATCTGCCCGGGGCACCCGCTGCTCGACGCCGTCCTCGACCTCACGCTCGAGCGCCACCGCGACCTGTTGAGGCGCGGCACGGTGCTGGTGGACGAGCGCGACCCGGGCGCGGCGCCGCGCGTGCTCCTGACCCTCGAGCACGCCGTGCAGGACGCGAGCCTCCTGCCGTCGGGCGAGCGGCGAGCCGTGTCGCGCCGGATGCTCTACGTCGAGATCGACGCCGAGGGCACCGTCCGCACCCCGGCGTCGGCGCCCTACCTCGACTACCGGCCGCTGGCGGATGGCGAGCCGACCGCGTCTGACCTGCTGGCCCGGCCCGAGTGCGCCTGGATCACCCGCGAAATCGAGCGGGTGGCCCTCGGCCACGCCATCGCCAATGTCGTCCCGCAGCACCTCGACGAGGTCCGCGACCGCCGGCTCGCATGGGTCGGCAAGACACGGGCCGCGGTCAAGGACCGGCTCACGAAGGAGGTCTCCTACTGGGACTTCCGCGCCGAGCAGCTCAAGCTCGCCGAGGCGGCGGGCAAGGCGGGCGCGCGGCTCAACTCCCAGGAGGCGCGCCGCCGCGCCGACGACCTCCAAGCGCGCCTCGAGCGCCGACTCGCCGAGCTGGACCGCGAGGCGCAGGTCTCGGCGCAGTCGCCCGTCGTGCTCGGCGGCCTCGTCGTGGTGCCGGCGGGCCTCGTCGCCGCGATGACCGGCCGGGCGCCGGCGTCCTACCCGATCGAGACGCAGGCCTCGGCCGCCCGGGCGCGCGCCGCCGTGATGGCGGCCGAGCGCGCCCTCGGCTTCGACCCCGTGGACCGCGAGTTCGAGCAGCTCGGCTACGACGTCGAGAGCCGCGTCCCGGGCACTGGCCGGCTGCGGTTCATCGAGGTGAAGGGCCGGGTCGCGGGCGCGGACAACGTGACCGTGACTAAGAACGAGATCCTCACGAGCCTCAACAAGCCCGACGACTTCATCCTGGCGATCGTCGAGTACCTCGACGGGTCGCGGCAGAACCTCCGCTACCTGCGCCGCCCCTTCGAGCGCAGCGGCGTGACCACCGACTTCAACGGCGCGAGCGTGGACTTCCCGCTGGCCGACCTCCTCGCGCGAGCCGGAGAACCCGCATGACCTACCGCAAGAAGCTCATCGAGGTCGCACTCCCGCTAGAGAAGATTAACGCGGCGTGCGCGCGGGAGAAGGCGATTCGCCACGGTCACCCCAGCACCCTGCACCTCTGGTGGGCGCGTCGGCCGCTTGCAGCCGCCCGGGCGGTCATCTTCAGCCAGATGGTGGACGACCCGACCGAATACGTGGATGTGCTCAGGGCTGACCCAAAGCTCCATCGGAAGGCCGAGACTGCCCTCAAGGCGAGACAGAAGCTCTGGGAGGAAGCGCGGTCGCTCGCTGACAAGGCCAGGGGCACGGGACTGCAGGTCCCCGAACCCGGACCTGAGCCCACGCTCGAGGAAACACTCGCGGATCAGGAGCGTCAGCGGTTGTTCAGGATCATCGAGGACCTCGTGAAGTGGGAAGGCACCACCGACGAGACGGTGCTACGGCGGGCACGCGATGAGATCTGGGCCAGCTGGCGGCGGACATGCCTCGAAGCGGTCGACGACCCGCGAGCGAAGGAGTTGTTCGACCGGCATGAGCTGCCGGCCTTTCACGACCCGTTTGCCGGCGGCGGCGCCCTGACGCTAGAGGCACAGAGGCTCGGTCTCGAGAGTTACGCGTCTGATCTCAACCCGGTGGCGGTCCTGATCAACAAGGCGATGATCGAGATCCCGCCCGGGTTCTCGGGGCAACCGCCCGTGAACGGCGAGTGGCGCACCGATCGGACGCTCCTCGCACGCGAGTTACGCGGCGCACAGGGCCTCGCCGAGGACGTCCGCTATTACGGCAAGTGGATGCGCGACGAGGCCGAGCGCCGGATCGGCCACCTTTATCCGAGTGTCGAGGTCACGTCAGGGATGGCGCGGGAGCGGCAGGATCTGCGCCCATATGTCGGCAGGTCGCTCACCGTTATCGCATGGCTGTGGGCGCGGACCGTGAGGAGTCCGAACCCTGCCTTTTCGCATGTGGAAGTACCCCTCGCATCCACATTCCTTCTCGCCGGAATGGCCGGCAGAGAGGCCTATGTCGAGCCGGTTATCCAGGACGGCGGGTACCGCTTCACCGTGAAGACGGGCAACCGGAGTGAGGCGGTCGCGGCGAAGAATGGCACCAAGCTGTCGCGTGGGGCGAACTTCTCTTGCCTGATGTCGGGTTCCCCGATCGAAGGCGACTACATCAAGGCCGAAGGCAGGGCCGGGCGCATGGGCGCCCGCCTGATGGCCATCGTCGCCGAGGGTGACCGGGGTCGCGTCTACCTCGCGCCCACGCCTGAGATGGAGGCCATCGCGCTCACAGCGCGGCCGACTTGGAAGCCGGACACGCAATTGCCGGCCGACCCGCGTTCCCATTGGACACCTCCATATGGGCTGACAACCTACGGTGACTTGTTCACGAATCGCCAGCTCGTCGCGCTGACGACGTTCGCTGACCTGGTCCTGGAGGCACGCGAGCAGGTGCAGCACGACGCTCTCGCTGCCGGCCTCTCCAGCGATCCGAAGCCGCTCCGTGACGGAGGGCGAGGCGCGCCGGCCTATGCCGACGCGGTAGGTGTCTATCTCGGCCTCGCCATGAGCCGCTTTACTGACCGCAACAACTCGTTGTGCTCCTGGGACAGTGGCCCAGCGGGGACGAAATCATCGACCGGCGGCTCGGCCCGAACCGCGTCGATCCGAAACCTCTTCTCTCGCCAGGCAGTCCCCATGGCCTGGGACTTCGCTGAAGCCAACCCTTTCAGTGACTCTGGAGGCAGCTATGCGAGTGCTGCGGAATGGATCGTCCCCGCGATCCGCGGCCTGCCCGGCCTCGTCGCGGGTCATGCTGAGACGGCCGACGCCGCGACTCAGAGTTTGACCCAAGGAAGGGTCGTGTCCACGGATCCGCCCTACTACGACAACATCGGGTACGCCGATCTCTCTGACTTCTTCTACGTCTGGCTGCGGAGATCGCTCCGCCGGATCTTCCCGGACCTGTTCGCCACACTCGCCGTGCCGAAGGCCGAGGAACTCGTGGCGACCCCATATCGACATGGCAGCAAGGAAGCGGCGGAGACGTTCTTCCTCGACGGGATGACCCAGGCGATGCACCGACTCGCCGAGCAGTCGCACCCGGCCTTCCCCGTCACGATCTACTACGCGTTCAAGCAGGCAGAGAGCGACGGCGCGGACGGCACGACGAACACCGGCTGGGACACCTTCCTGGCGGCCGTGATCCGGGCCGGCTTCGCGGTCACAGGCACATGGCCGATGCGAACCGAACTCGGCAACCGGATGATCGGATCCGGGACCAACGCACTGGCGTCGAGCATTGTCATCGTCTGCCGCCCGCAGCGTGCTGACGCCGCGACCGCGACTCGACGGGAGTACGCAGCGGCGTTGAGGGCCGAGATGCCGGCAGCCGTCGCCGACCTCCAGCGAGGCAGCATCGCCCCTGTGGACCTCTCGCAGGCTGCCGTCGGCCCGGGCATGGCGATCTTTACGAGGTACCTCCAGGTCCTCGACGCCCAGGGCAGACCCCTGTCGGTGAGCGAGGCGATCGCCATGATCAATGCGACCCTTGACGAAGTGCTCGCCGAGCAGGAGGGCGACTTCGACCCCGACACGCGCTGGGCGCTCGCCTGGTTCGAGCACGTCGGCTTCGAGGAGGGCGAGTTCGGCATCGCGGAGACGCTGTCCAAGGCCAAGGTCACGAGTGTCGCCGGGATGGTCGAGGCCGGGATCGTCGCCGCAGGGCGTGGCAAGGTTCGCCTTCTCCGACCTGACGAGCTTCCCGCCGACTGGAACCCTGCGACGGACAGCCGCCTCACGGCCTGGGAGGTGGTGCACCACTTGGTCCGAGCAAGCGGCGGTGCCAACGGGAGCGAGTCCGCTGCCGCTGAGCTCGTCGCCAAGCTTGGTGCGCGAGCCGAAGTCGCCCGCGAGTTGGCATACCGCCTGTTCGCTCTGAGCGACCGCAAGAAGCGGTACGCCGACGCTCAGGCGTACAACGGTCTGATCCAGAGCTGGCCCGAGATCACCCGCCTCGCCCACGAGGGCGGCGAGACAGTGGTCTCTCGGCCGGGACTCTTCGACGCACTGGAGGACGGGGGGTAGCGCATGAGTTCCGCATGGGACTGGCCGGGGTCGCGTTGGTGGCGTGTCGATCTCCACGCGCACTCACCCGCTTCCCATGACTTCAAGCCTGACACCGATCGAGAACCCGCCGACTGGGCGCGATGGGTCGCGGCGGCGAAAGACGCCGGCCTGCAGGCTGTAGGGCTCACCGACCACAACACGCCAGCCGGTATCACCGCCGTCCAGACCGCCGCCACCGCTCAGGGCGTCGCGGTGTTTCCTGGGGTCGAGCTGACAGTCGGCGGCATCCACTTGCTCTGTCTCTTTGACCCAAACGCCACGCGAGACGACCTCGTTGCCCTGCTGTCGAGGGTGGGCATCGAGCCGGCCTTCTTCGGTCAACAAGATGCGTGTGCGGCCAAGAGCATCACCGAGGCGATCGACATCGCTTCTGCTGCGGGTGCGGTGGTTGTGGCTGCCCACATCAACGGGCCCAAGGGCGTGCTTGGGGAGCTCACTGGACAGGAGCGGATCAAGGCCCTGAAGGCGCCGGGGCTTGTTGCTGCCGAACTCGCCCCACTCCCACTCGATGCGACCGGATGGCTCGACCCACTCGGCACTGATGTCGAGGCATGGCTCGACGGCACAAATACGCAGGCGCGTGGGATCGCCAGAGTCCAGTTTTCTGACAGCCATGCGTTCGATCAAGCTGGACGGCGCTTCACGTGGGTGAAGATGACGCGCCCGACCGTGGAGGGCCTACGCCTTGCATTGCTGGACGGGTCCGGGTCACTGATCGCGGCAGAACAAGCGAATCCGGTGCAACCCAACCGCCACGCTAGTAACGCCATCGAGAGCATCACCGTGCGGCAGGCCAAGTACATGGGCCGCTGGACGGATCCGAAGTCACCGTGCCCATTCACCGTGGAACTCAACCCGTGGCTGAATGCCATCATCGGCGGTCGCGGCACTGGCAAGTCGACCCTGGTCGACTTGTGCCGCGCCACCCTTCGCCGCGAGGCTGAGCTGGGTGGCGATGACAACTCGTTGCACCAAGCGTTCAGTAGCAGGATGCGGGTCCCAGGCACACGTCGCGAGGAGGGCCTCCTCACGACTCAAACGGCAGTGGAGGTCACGTACCGCAAGGACGGCGAGCGCTTCATCATCGCGTGGGATCAGGACGGCGACTCGCCTCCGATCGTGCGCCTAGACGGCGGCGAGCGCTTCCCCGAGGAGGGCGACGTTCGTGATCGCTTCCCCATTCGCATCTACAGCCAGAAGCAGCTCTTTGATCTGGCCAAGGAGCCCAATGCTCTCCTAGCTGTGATCGATGACAGCGCCGTCGTCCGGGGCGCCGAGCTCGGGCGACAGCGCAAAGAGGCCGAGACGAAGTACCTGTCGCTATGCGCTGAAGCACGTGCTCTTCGCGCCCAAGTCGCCGATCTGCCGGGCCGAACCGCAGCGCTGGCCGACGTGCGCCGGAAGCTAGAGGTGCTCCAGCAGGGCGGCCACGCGAAGACCCTGAGCGACTATCGGACGCGCCACGAGCAGGACCTCACGTGGCACGGGATACAGGAGGCGGCCGCCGATGCTCTGGACGAAGTCGGCCGTGCCGCGGGCGATGGCCTCGCGGTGGCCGATCTGATTGCGGGTGAGGGCGACGCTGCGGTCGCGGCCCTTCTGCGAGCGTACGAGGGCGTCCGCGAGGGGCTTGCCGCGCTCCAGAAGACCGTGCTCGAGGCGGTCGAGCAAACTCGTGCACACATCGAGGCAACCCTAGCCGGCAACGACGCAGCGGCCTGGCGGTCAGCTGTCGAGGCCAGCCAGCTCGCGTACGAGGCGGTCAACGAACAGCTCGCGGCAGCCGGCATCGCGGATCCGAACCAGTACCGTGATCTGCTTCAGCGCTCCGCGACACTCGAGCAGGAGATCGCGGTACTGGAGAAGCGCCGCGTGACCGCAGGGGAACGCGAGCAGGAGGCTGCCGCTGAGCTGAGCCGCTACCGCGAGCTCCGAATGGACCTCACAAGGACTCGAAAGGAGTTCGTGGAGGCGGTCTCAGGCGAGCTGATCAGGGTTGAGATCAGGGACTTCGCACAGCGCGATGGTCTCGAGGAATTCCTTCGTGACGCTCTTGGCATCAGTCGATTCGATGACGACTACCGCTTCCTGACCGAGCAGATGGCCCCTGCGGCCGACCAGCCTTGGGGCTTCGCAAGGCTCGACGAAAGGGTCGCCCGCCTGCGCGATGTACTTTCCGACCCGAAGGGGCAGTGGGACGCGAAGGACAGGCGCTTTGACGCGGCGCTGCGCAAGGTCCAGCCCGAACGCATCGACCGTGTCGCTCTCTACCTCCCCGAGGATTCGGTCGAGGTGAGCTTCCGCGAGGTCCGAGACGGGGGCGCCGCTTGGCGCCAGCTCGCGCAGGGCTCTCCGGGTCAGCAGACTGCCGCACTCCTTGCGTTTGTACTCGGCCACGGAGAGGACCCAATACTCCTCGACCAACCGGAGGACGACCTCGACAACACCCTCATCTACGAAGTCCTCGTTCGCCGCCTGCGCGAGATCAAGCCAACTCGTCAGGTCATCGTCGTGACACACAACGCCAACCTCGTGGTGCACGGAGATGCCGAGCTCGTGGTGTCCCTCGAGGCTCGCGGTGGGCAGACGCAGGTCGCCTTCTCCGGGGGCCTCCAAGAGCAGAAAGCGCGGGACGAGATCTGCCGTGTGATGGAAGGAGGACGAGACGCATTCGAGTCGCGATACCGCCGAATCATGCTCGGGAGCGGGCGGCGCAACGCCTGATTCCCATGGTCGCTAGGGAGTTGGCGAAGGAGTAGGCGTGGCCATCACGAACCAGGAGCGCGTCGGCAAGGCGATGGACCTGCTCCGCGCGGGCCTCGCCCCGTACGCTGAGCGGGAGCTCCAGAACCTCCACCCGGGCCGCGTCGACGAGGTGGCCCGTCACTACCTCAACGACGACCGCACGGTCGGCCAGCGGCCGATCTCGGACTGGGACGTCGCCGCGCTCCTGCGCCTCATGTGGGATTCGTGGAACGACGTGTTCGCACGGACCCTGGGCCGCGCCGAGCGATCGCTCGTCCAGGAGCTCCGCGACGCCCGCAACAAGTGGGCGCACCAGGAGCCGTTCTCCAGCGACGACGCCGACCGTACCCTCGACTCCATCGCCCGCCTGCTCACGGCCGTGTCCGCCCCGGAGGCCGACGAGGTCGGCCGGATGAAGCTCGAGCTGCGTCGCCTCGTGTTCGAGGAGCAGGTGCGCGCCGAGAAGCGCAAGGCCGGCGGTGCACTCGTCGAGTCCTCCTCGATCGGCGCCCTGCGCCCCTGGCGCGAGATCGTCACCCCGCACCCCGACGTGGCGAGCGGGCGGTACCAGCAGGCGGAGTTCGCCGCGGACCTCTGGCAGGTCCACCTCGGCGAGGGCACCGACGAGTACCGCGACCCGGCCGAGTTCTTCCGGCGGACGTACCTCACCGAGAGCCTCAAGCGCCTGCTCGTGGACGGCGTCCGGCGCCTCTCGGGCACGGGCGGCGACCCGGTGGTCCAGCTTCAGACGAACTTCGGCGGCGGCAAGACGCACTCGATGCTCGCGCTGTACCACCTGTTCAGCGGCGTGAACCCGGCGGACCTCGCGGGGGCCGACGCGGTCCTCGCCGAGGCGGGCGTCACGGCTGTCCCGGCGGCGCGGCGGGTCGTGCTCGTCGGCAACAAGATCTCGCCCGGCAACCCCGTCACGAAGCCCGACGGCACCGTCGTTCGAACGCTCTGGGGCGAGCTCGCCTGGCAGCTGGGCGGGCCCCGGGCGTTCGCCCGCGTCGCCCTGGACGACGAGCGCGCGACCAACCCGGGTGACACCCTGCGCGAGCTGTTCGTCGAGTACGGGCCGTGCCTGGTGCTCGTGGACGAGTGGGTGGCGTACGCGCGCCAGCTCCACGACCAGGGCGACCTGCCGGCAGGGGGCTTCGAGACCCAGTTCACCTTCGCGCAGGCGCTGACCGAGTCGGCCAAGCTCGCGGGCAACACCATGCTCGTGATCTCGCTCCCGGCGTCGGACACGTCCGGGTCGCCCCACGCGGTGACCGACGACGTCGAGGTGGGCGGCGTGCGCGGGCGGGAGGCGCTGGACCGCCTGCGCAACGTGGTCGGCCGCCTCGAGTCCTCGTGGCGGCCCGCCACCGCCGAGGAGGGGTTCGAGATCGTCCGGCGGCGCCTTTTCCAGACGATCTCCGGCCCCGATGCATTCAAGGCCCGCGACGTGACGGCGCGGGCCTTCGCCGACATGTACCGCTCGCAGGCCCCCGAGTTCCCGCCCGAGTGCCGCGACGCCGAATATGAGAGGCGGCTGCAGGCAGCCTTCCCGATCCATCCCGAGATCTTCGACCGCCTCTACAAGGACTGGTCGACGCTGGTGAAGTTCCAGCGGACACGTGGCGTCTTGCGCCTGATGGCCGCCGTGATCCACAGCCTCTGGGAGAGCGGCGACCGGAACCCGCTCATCCTGCCCTCCACGATCCCGATCGATGACGCCCGTGTCCAGTCCGAGCTGACCCGGTACCTATCCGACAACTGGGCGCCGATCATCGAGAAGGACGTCGACGGCCCGAGCTCGCTGCCCATGCGGATCGACGCCGACCTGCCGAACCTCGGCAAGCTGCACGCGGCCCGGCGGGTCGCCCGCACCGTGTACCTGGGCTCCGCGCCGATCGCCGCCGCGGCGCAGCGGGGCATCGAGGACCGGTACATCAAGCTGGGCTGCGTCATGCCCGGGGAGGCCCCCGGCACTTTCGGCGACGCCTTGCGCCGGCTCGCTGCAAGCGCGACGTACCTCTACCAGGACGGCCCGCGCTACTGGTACGCGACACAGCCGACGGTCACCAAGCTGGCCGAGGACCGCGCAGAGCAGCTCAAGCGCGACCCCGACAAGGCGTTCCACGAGCTCGACGAGCGCCTGCGAGCTGACCTTCGCAAGCCCGGTCCGTTCAGCCGGATCCACACCCTCCCGCGAACGACGGCTGACGTCCCGGACGACACGGACGCGCGCCTGGTCGTCCTCCTTCCCGAGCAGTCCTACTCCAAGGAGGCGGGCAATGCCGCCGAGGCCGAGGCCCAGCGGATCCTCGAGACACGGGGGTCGTCGCCTCGCCTGTACCGGAACACGCTCGTCTTCCTCGCCGCCGACGCTGTGCGCCTCCAGGACCTCGACGAGGCTCTGCGGCGCTTCGTCGCGTGGACGTCGATCCTCGATGAGAGGGTCGCGCTCAACCTCGACCCGCACCAGGTCCGCCAGGCGGAGGCCCAGCTCAAGGCCTCCGACGGCGCCGTGGCCGCGCGCCTCCCCGAGGCGTACCAGTGGCTCCTCGCGCCGCAGCAGCTGAAGCCGTCAGACCCCGTGACCTGGCAGGCCGTGCGCCTGTCGGGGAACGAGCCGCTAGCCGAGCGAGCCGGGCGGCGCCGCGGGACGGGGGACGACGTGGTGCTCGCAACACTCCTCGCGAGCGGCCTCAAGGACGCACTCTGGCGCATCCCGCTCTGGCGCGGGGACAGCGTCAGCATCCGCCAGCTCGTCGAGGACTACGCCCGGTATCCGTACCTGCCGCGCGTCGCCGGGCCGGATGTGCTCGCCAAGGCCGTCCGCGACGGCCTCGCGTTCCTGTTCTGGGAAGGCGAATCCTTCGCCTACGCTGACCGCTGGGACGAGGCGACTGGGCGGTTCCTCGGCCTGCGCGCGGGCCAGGTGGTGTTCGTCGGCCCCGACGACCCCGGCCTCCTGGTGAAGCCCGACGTCGCGAAGCGCCAGATGGAGGCGGACGCGGCCGCGGCGACCGCGGCGGCGGCTGCTGCCGCAGGAGAAGGCGGTCGATCAGGTGGGGCAGGGGTCGTCACCGGAGCCGGTGCTGGCGAAGGCAGCAGATTTGGCGGCGACAGTGCCGCCTCGGGCGGTGGAGACGTCGGTACCACCCCGGTCCCGCCCGCTCAGAAGCGACCGCGCCGGTTCCACGGGACCGTCACGCTGGATCCCGCCCGGGTCGGGCGCGACGCGAGTCGCATAGCCGAGGAGGTCATCTCCCACTTCGAGTCCCAAGTCGGCGCGCGGGTCATCGTCACCCTCGAGATCGAGGCCGTGCTCCAGCATGGCGCCTCCGAGCAGCTCGTCCGCACGGTCACGGAGAATGGCCGCACGCTGCGCTTTACCAGCCAGGGGTTCGAGGACGAGTAGGGGGGCCACGCATGGTCGCCGGGGTCGCGAGGCGTTGGTGTGACGGATCCGGGGGATGATCTGCTGGACCTCGAGATCGCTCTCGAGAAGAGGTTCCTGAAGATCTCGCGCCTCCAGGTCACGCGTTCTGGGAGCGGCGGCGCCGTCGACCTCGTGGACCGCCAGATGAAGTTTCGCCTGGCGGTTGGTCCCGGGCTGGGCGGCGCCGAGCCGGCCCACCTCGGAGCCGCAGTGACCGGCCCGACCGGCGACGCCCTGCCGGGTCTCCACGGGCTGTCGCGCCCTTCAGGCATACCCCTGAGCGCAATCGGACTAGGGCAACGGGCTGACATGCTGCAGTGGATCGCGACGACCTTCGACGCGCTGTTCGAGCAGTGGAACTCGCGCCGCAAGGGGCTGCTTGAGGCGGAAGCCCGTCGAGAAGCGCTGCATGTCGCCGAAGAGAACGCAAGGAGGGCTCGTGGCGCCGCAGCCCTAGTGTCCCAGCCCGCTGAACGCTAGACGCTTCAGCCGTCGGCAGCTACGCTTGCCGGCATGCCGAACCGACCCGCCGCCCCGCTGGTGATCGACGACGCCGAGCGGGAGGCGCTGCTGGCGCTCGTCCGCGCCCGCACGAC